>QCGH01000001.1 GCA_003280005.1 Pelagibacteraceae bacterium AG-365-D07
GATTAAAACTATAAAATTTTTCATTTATCAATTGTCTCTTAACTTTCTTAGTAAAGTTTTTCCACATCAGCCTATCTAAAAACTCTGGCGCAGGAGCAATACCAATAAATGCATGAATATTTTTTTTAAAAGATCTAAATAGATTTAATCCTATCCACCCTCCCATACTTGATCCAACTAAAATTAATTTTTTTTGTTTAATTTTTTTCCTGATTATATTTTCAGCGTCTTTGGTCCAACTTGTGATTGTACCATCCTCGAACTTTCCATATGATTTCCCATGGCCAGAATATTCTAATGCTAAAAATCCTATTTTATTTTCTTTACAAAACTTGAATAATGCTTTTGGTTTATCCCCTTCCAAATCCGATTTAAAACCATGCAAAAAAACAATGTAAATATCACTAGTGGAAGAATTGAATAAATATCTTATTTTTTTATTTTTAGAAATTTTAAAAAATTTAAATTTTGACATAAATTTTACAGATAACTTATGATATTATTATAAGTAAATAAATGCCATCAAAAATAAAAGTTTTGCAAGTTATACCTAAGCTTGGATATGGAGGCGCAGAAACAGGCTGTTATGATATTGCACATTATCTTTATGAAAAAGATTGTGTATCCTACATAGTTACAAGTGGTGGAGATTTACTAAAGTATGTTGATAGAAAAAAAGTTAAAGTAATTAGGTTACCAGTTCATAGTAAAAATCCTATATTAATTTTTATTAATTCTATAATTTTAACTTTTATTATTTTTTTTCTAAATATTAATATAGTACACGCCAGAAGCAGAGCTCCAGCTTGGTCTTGTTATATAGCAACAAAGATTACCAGAAGAAACTTTGTAACAACATTTCATGGAACTTATAACTTTAAAGGTAAATTAAAAAAATTCTATAATTCGATTATGGTTAGATCGAAATTAATAATTGCAGGATCTAATTTTATATTCTCTCATATTAAAGAAAATTATTCAGAATTTATTGATTTAAAAAAAAAATTATTAGTAATTTTTAGGGGTATCAATGTTGACTATTTTGACCAGACATCAACAATTGAAAGTGATGAAATAAAATTAAAAAAAAAATGGGAAATTCAAGATAACAGAAAAGTAATTTTAATGCCCGGAAGACTTACATCTTGGAAAGGGCAAGAATTATTTATAGAAGCAATTAACTTGGTCAATATTGAACTTGGATATGAAGCTTTCTATGCAATTATTTTAGGAAGTGAGCAAGGAAGGGATTTATATAAAAAAAAACTTGTCCGTTTAAGTGAACAATATCGAATGTCAAAACAACTAAAATTTATAGATAATTGTAAAAATATGGCTTTAGCTTATAAGATTTCAGATATAATTATTTCGGCATCAATAGAACCAGAAGCTTTTGGAAGAGTTGCAGTGGAGGCTCAATCAATGCAAAAAATAATTATTGCAAGTAATATTGGAGGCTCAAATGAAACCATAATTAATGAAAAAACTGGTTTTTTATTTGATGCTGGTGATGCAAAATCTTTGAGCAAAAAAATTATGAGAATATTAAGTATGGATGAAACTTTGTTAAAAAGTATAGGCAATGAGGGTAGAAAAAACGTTATTAAAAAATTTAATGTTGAAAAAATGTGTTTTTCTACTTATTCAGAGTATAAAAAACTAATTAATTAATGTTAAATATAACTCTACCAGACGGAAATAAACTTAACTTTGAAAAAAAAGTTACAGGTACAGAAGTTGCTAAAAAGATTAGTAAATCGCTCTCTAAAGATGCTTTATTGATAAGTATTGATGGCAAGTTGAAAGATCTTAATACGGTCATAGATAAAGATTGTTCTGTAAAAATATTTACTTCAAAAGATAAAGAGGGACTAGAAACAATAAGGCATGACACTGCACATGTTTTAGCTATGGCTGTTCAAGAATTATTCCCAGGGACTCAAGTTACAATTGGGCCCGTTATAGAAGATGGTTTTTATTATGATTTTGCTAGAAAAGAACCATTCACAGATGATGATTTAAATAAAATTGAAAATAAAATGAAAGAAATTATTCAACGTGATGAAAAAACGACTAGGGAAGTTTGGCCCAGAAAAAAAGCTATTGAGCATTTTAAAAAAATTGGTGAAACTTATAAAGCAGAAATTATAAAAACTATTCCGGAAGGTGAAGAAGTTTCAATCTACTTTCATGGAAAATGGCATGATCTCTGTAGAGGTCCACACTTAACATCAACAGGTAAAATTGGAAAGTTTTTCAAACTCACAAAAGTATCTGGTGCTTATTGGAGGGGAGACTCTAGCAACGAGATGCTACAGAGAGTATATGGCACAAGTTGGTCAACTCAAAAGGACTTAGACGATTACCTTAAAAGAATTGAGGAAGCCGAAAAACGCGATCATAGAAAATTAGGAAAAATAATGGATCTTTTTCATTTTAGAGAGGAAAGTCCAGGAGCAGTTTTTTGGCATGAAAAGGGATGGGCGCTATTTCAAAAACTTGTTTCCTACATGAGATTTAAACAAGATCAAGCAGGTTATAAAGAAATAAATACCCCCGAAATACTAGATAGATCACTCTGGGAAAAATCTGGACACTGGGAAAAGTTTGGAGCAAATATGTATACCTCTGAAACACCAGATCAAAAAATTTTTGCTATCAAACCAATGAATTGCCCAGGTTGTGTTCAAGTATTTAATCAAGGTTTAAAAAGTTATAGAGATTTGCCATTTAAAATGTCTGAATTTGGAAAAGTTCATAGATATGAGCCATCAGGTGCTTTACATGGACTTTTAAGGGTACGAGCCTTTACACAAGATGATGCACATATTTTTTGTACAGAAAATCAAATTACAGAGGAGTGCGTCTCAGTAACAAATTTAATTTTAGAAATTTATAAAGATTTGGGATTTGAAAATGTAATCCTTAAGTATTCAGACAGACCAGATTTAAGAGTAGGAGATGATGCTGTTTGGGATAAATCTGAAGCTGCATTGATTAAAGCAGTAGAAGCTTCAAAACTAGAATATAGTATTAATAAAGGAGAGGGTGCTTTTTATGGTCCAAAAATAGAATTTGTTTTAAGAGATGCAATTGGAAGAGATTGGCAATGTGGAACTTTACAGGTTGACTTAAATTTACCTGGAAGGTTAGGTGCAAGTTATGTAGATAAAGATGGGTCAAAAAAAATACCTGTCATGCTTCATAGAGCTTTATTTGGTTCACTTGAAAGATTTATAGGTATACTAATTGAAAATTATGCTGGTAAATTACCCTTCTGGATTTCACCATTACAAACCGTTATAATACCAGTATCTGAAGATTTTAATGATTATGCCATATCAGTACATAAAAAAATTAAAAATTCTGGTATTTCATGTGATATAGATTTAAAAAATCATAATTTAAATTACAAAATTCGTGAACATTCAAACGCAAAAGTACCGATGTTATTGATTTGTGGAAAAAAAGAAGTTGACTCTAATGCTGTAACTATTAGAAGATTGGACTCAAATAAACAAGAAAATATGTTAATTGAAGAATTTATAAAAAAATATACTGCTTTAAACAAAGCTCCATCAATTTAGTGCCAGATTTCAAACACAACTTTTTTCAAAGAAAAAATAAATCTTTTGGACCAAGATATAATAGGAGAATTAATTCCTCAGAAGTTCAAGTTATTGATAGTCAAGGAGAAAACTTAGGAATACTAAATTTACAAGACGCAATAACTAAAGCTAAAAATGAGGGGTTAGATCTGATAGAAATTTCTCCTAACGCTAAACCCCCAGTTTGTAAAATAATGGACATTGGTAAATATAAGTATGATCAACAAAAAAAGGCAAATAAAGCAAAAAAAAATCAAAAAAAAATAGAGTTGAAGGAAATTAAACTAAGGCCTGTAACTGAAGTTCACGATTACTCTTTTAAAATTAAAAATGCGCAGAAGTTTTTGTCAAAAGGTGACAAGGTGAAATTCACTATAAAATTTAAAGGTAGAGAACTACAACATAAAAATCTTGGAAATGAGTTAATGGATAAAATCAAAGCAGATATGGAAAACATTGGAAAAGTAGAATTACAGCCAAAATTCGATGGAAAACAAATGATTATGGTGGTTCAGCCTATATAAATATTCAGGTTGTAAAAAAGTGAGTATTTTGTATAACCCGAAAAAATATTATGCCTAAATTAAAAACAAAAAGCTCAGCAAAAAAAAGATTTAAAATTACATCTAAGGGTAAGGTGATTATGCCTCAAGCTGGCAAAAGGCATGGTATGATTAAAAGGACTAATTCACAAATTAGAAAACAAAGAGGTACTACTATAATGTCAAAACAAGATAGTAAGATTGTAAAATCGTATATGCCTTATAATTTAAGAGGATAATATGGCTAGAGTAAAAAGAGGAGTAACTAGCAGAGCTAAACATAAAAAGGTATTTAAAGCTGTAAAAGGTCAATATGGTAGAAGAAAAAATACTATTAGAGCAGCAAGGCAGGCCATGGAAAAGGCAATGCAGTATGCATACAGAGATAGAAGAAATAAAAAAAGAGATTTTAAATCTTTGTGGATACAAAGAATCAACGCTGGTGTCAGAAGTGAGGGACTAACTTACTCTAAATTTATCAATGGATTATCCAAGTCAGGCATTAAGTTAGATAGAAAAATTTTGGCTGAAATTGCATATGAAAATCCACAGGCCTTTAAAACAATTGTAAAAAAAGCACAAGCAGCACTTAATTAAATAATCTTCGCTATTGTTTTTCTTCGTTTAAGAAATAATCTGTACAAATGTCAGAATTTGAAAAAAAAATCATAGCTTTTAAAGAAAAGATAAAAAATTCTAAAAATCAAAAAGAACTGTTTTCGATTAGTTCAGAAATTTTTGGCAAAAATGGAATAATTAATTCTGAGTTTAAAAAACTAGGATCTATACCTGTTGAAGAAAAAAAAATTTTTGCCGCGAGTATAAATAAATTTAAGCAAGAGTTATCTGATATTTATAAAGCTAAAGTTAATAAGATATTAGACAAAGATATTATTGAAAAAGTTCAAAAAGAGAAAATTGACATAACTTTACCTGAAAAAGAATTTAAAATTGGCAAAGTTCATCCAGTATCACAGGTAATTGATGAAATTTCCTGTATTTTTTCAGAAATAGGTTTTTCTGTTGAGGAAGGACCTGATGTGGAAAATGAATATAATAATTTTACAGCACTTAACACCCCCGAAAATCATCCTGCAAAAGATATGCATGATACATTTTATTTAGATGAGGATATGAAAACATTGTTGAGAACACATACATCCCCAGTTCAAGTGCGGACAATGCTTAAGGGTAAACCGCCATTTAAAATTATTGCCCCAGGAAGAACATATAGAAGTGACAGTGACCAAACCCACACACCTATGTTTCATCAATTAGAGGGCCTTCATATTGATAAAGATATAACCATGGGCCACCTTAAAGGTTGCCTTAATTATTTTATTAAAGAATTTTTTGAAGTAGAAAAAATTAAAATGAGATTTAGACCAAGTCATTTCCCATTCACAGAGCCATCGGCAGAAGTAGATATAGGTTATAGAATGGAAAATAATAAAATTATAATTGGGGAGGGAGACAAATGGCTTGAAATACTAGGATGTGGAATGGTTCATCCAAATGTTTTAAAAAATTGTAAAGTTGACCCAAGTAAATTTCAAGGCTTCGCTTTTGGTATAGGTATAGATAGATTGGCCATGTTAAAATATGGTATTAATGATTTAAGATCTTTTTTTGAATGTGATTATAGATGGTTAAATCATTATGGTTTTGATCCTTTAGATGTTCCAACTAACTATCGAGGTCTAAGTAGATGAAGTTCACAAAGGATTGGTTAAATGATCACTTAAAAACAAATAAAAGTGAAAATCAAATTATTGAGAAATTAAATCGAATTGGCCTAGAGGTTGAAAAAGTTGATCCTATTAAGAACGAATTAAGTGATTTTGTGGTGGCAAAAATTATTAGAGCAAACAAGCATCCAAATGCAGATAGGCTTAAGTTATGTGATGTTGATATTGGAGGAAAGGAAAATATAAAAGTTGTTTGTGGAGCTCCCAATGCTCATGATGGTTTGTTGACTATATATGCACCACCTGGATCAATAATTCCAAAAAATGGAATGAAATTAGAGGTATCAAAAATTAGGGGAGAGACCTCGCATGGAATGCTTTGTTCCGAGTCTGAATTAAAATTATCTAATGAGTCTGAGGGCATTATTGAATTAGGTCAAAAATTTAATAGCAGTATTGGAAAGCCGTATTTTAATAAAAAATCCAATAACAACGTTATAGAATTATCTATTACACCTAATAGACCTGATTGTTTGGGTATAAGAGGGATTGCAAGAGATTTATTCGCAAGTGGTTATGGTGATCTAAAAGAAATTAAAAAAGTAAAATTTAAGAAAACTTTCAAACATAATTTTAAGGTAAAAATAGAAAAAAATAAAAATCAAGCCTGTTCAATCTTTGGTAGTTGTTTGATTAAAAATATAAAAAATAAAGAGAGTCCAAGTTGGTTAAAAGAGAGAATTTTAGCATTAGGTTTGAGACCAATCTCAGCTGTAGTCGACGTTACAAATTATGTAATGTTTGATTTAAATAGACCTCTTCACGCATACGATCTAGATAAAATAAAAAATTCAATTTCAGTAAGAAATTCAAAAAAAGGTGAAACATTCAAAGCCCTTGATAATAAAACTTATACTCTAAATGAAAATATGTGCGTAATAGCCGATGATGAAGGTCCTCTAGGTTTAGGAGGAATTATTGGTGGAGAAAGATCAGGAACTGAATTAGTTTCTAAAAATATATTAATTGAAGCTGCTTATTTTGATCCTGGTGTCACCAGAAAAACTGCAAAAATATTAGAAATAAATAGTGATGCAAAATTTAGATTTGAAAGAGGAATTGATCCCCAATCAGTTAAGGAAGGACTTACAATGGCTTCTAAATTAATAATTGAGATATGTGGAGGAGAAGTTTCAAATTTTGATATTCAAGAAACAATAAAATTTAAAAAAAAAATTATTAAATTTGATCCAAAATTAGTGTCCAGAACCATCGGTATAAATGTCAAAGAAAAAAATATTATGAACATTCTCAATAAACTGGGATTTGAAACCAAAAAAAAAGTTAAAAATATCGAAATAAAAGTTCCATCATGGAGACCAGATATATTTGGTGAGATTGATCTAGTTGAAGAAGTTATAAGAATATTAGGTTTTGAAAATGTTAAATCTATTGAACCAGAAAAAGTTAGAACAAAACCAACATTAAATTTTTACCAAAAACATTTTCATTTAGCTCAGCGTTCAGTTGCATCTAAAGGTTATTATGAAACTATAACTTGGTCTTTTAGCGATGAAAAAATAAATGATAGTTTTAGAGAAAATTTTGAAACTACAAGAATTATTAATCCTATTAGTTCAGATTTGGGAGTATTGAGAAATTCTTTGTATCCAAATTTGATTTATTATATGGAGAAAAACTTAAATAGGGGTTTTGGCGATCAATCTCTTTTTGAAATTGGTCCAGTATTTACTGGTAACAAACCTGGAAATCAGATTACAGTGGTATGCGGAATTAAAAAACAACTTTATGATGAGGAAGATTATAAAAGAGATAATCATTTAGATGTATTCGAAATAAAGAAAGATCTTATGCAAACATTAGTTGAACTAGGTATAGATAAAGAGGAAATTTTAATTGAGGACAAATCTCCATCTTATTATCATCCTGGAATCTCAGGTTCAATTTCATCTAAAGATGGTAAACATTTATTTGCTTATTTTGGCCAGATCCATCCAAAAATAACACTAGAGTCCTATGGTTTTGAAATTTTCTTAGAAAATTTAGTAAATTTTAAAAGTCATAATAAAAAAAGTAAAGAAAGCTTGTTATTATCAGATTTCCAAAAGTCAGATAGAGACTTTGCTTTTTTAGTAAATAAAGACACAAAAGCTCAACTTTTAGTTGATGCAATTAAAATAACAGATAAATCATTAATCAAAAATATTAAAATATTTGATGTTTATGAAGGAGGGAATATTCCTTCAGATAAAAAATCTATTGCAATTAAAGTTACAATTCAATCTGATCATAAAACTCTAAATGAAAGTGATTTATCAAATATCTCAAATAGAATTATCAAATCAGTTGAAGAACACACTGATGCAAAATTAAGATCTTAATGGACAGCATCAATAATATTAGAAATTTTGCAATAATAGCTCATATAGATCATGGTAAATCTACTATAGCAGATAGAATTATTCATAAGTGTGGTGGACTTACAGATAGAGAGATGAAAGCTCAAGTTTTAGACTCAATGGATATAGAGAGAGAAAGAGGAATTACAATTAAGGCTCAAACAGTAAAACTAACTTATAAATCAAAAAATGGAAATGAATACATTTTAAATATTATTGATACACCAGGACATGTTGATTTTAGTTACGAGGTGAGTAGATCATTATATGCTTGTGAAGGTTCAATTCTAATAGTCGATAGCACTCAAGGGGTGGAGGCGCAAACACTTGCAAATGTTTATCAGGCTCTAGATATGAATCATGAAATAATACCTATATTAAATAAGATTGATCTTCCTGCTTCTGATTTAGATCGTACCTCAAAGCAAATAGAAGATGTAATTGGAATAGATACAAACAACGCTATTCCATGTTCAGGAAAAACTGGTGAAGGAATAGATGATATACTAGAAGCCATAGTTAATAATCTTCCAGCCCCAAAAGGTGACAAAAATAATAAATTAAAATGTTTATTGGTTGATAGCTGGTATGATACTTATTTGGGTGTTGTTACTTTAGTAAGAGTTATTGATGGTAAAATAAACAAAAATATGAAGATAAAAATGATGTCAACTAATCAAGAATATATAGTTGAAAAAGTTGGAGTATTTACACCAAAACCTAGAGATATAAATGAACTAAATTCAGGAGAAATCGGCTTTATAATTACAGGAATAAAAAACCTTTCTGACACTAAAGTCGGTGATACGATTTGTGAAGCAGATAAACCATTAGAAAAAACTTTACCTGGATTTAAGCCAAGTAAACCAGTTGTATTTTGTGGATTATTTCCTGTTGATAGTTCCGACTATCAAAAGCTGAAAGATGGACTTGCTAAACTACAACTAAATGATGCTAGTTTTTCATTTGAAGCAGAATCATCCTCTGCATTAGGATTAGGATTTAGATGTGGTTTTTTAGGTTTGTTGCATTTGGAGATTATTACAGAAAGACTAGAAAGAGAATTCGATATTAACTTAATTACAACTACGCCAGGTGTTGTATATAAAGTTCACCTAAATAATGAAAAAATAATTGATTTACAGA
Source organism: Pelagibacteraceae bacterium AG-365-D07 (assembly GCA_003280005.1). Classification (GTDB taxonomy): domain Bacteria; phylum Pseudomonadota; class Alphaproteobacteria; order Pelagibacterales; family Pelagibacteraceae; genus Pelagibacter. Next base: position 9,405 of record QCGH01000001.1, read on the forward strand.
ATCCATCCAGTCTTCCTGACCCCACCCTAATAAAAATTATTGAAGAACCATGGATTAAGGCAACTATAATAACACCCGATGAATATCTTGGTTCTATTATTAAACTATGTCAAAACAAACGGGGTATACAAACTAATTTAAGTTATTCAGGAAATAGAGCAGTTTTAAATTATGAAATTCCATTAAATGAAGTTGTTTTTGATTTTAATGACAGACTTAAATCTATGACAAGTGGCTATGCAAGTTTTGATTACGAAATATTAGGTCATAGGGTTGGAGATTTGGTAAAACTCTCAATTCTTGTAAATGCAGAATCTGTAGATGCTTTGGCCATGATGGTACATAAAGATTTTGCACAAAGTATAGGAAGAGATGTTTGTGAAAAATTAAAAGACTTAATTCCAAGACATAATTTTATGATACCGATTCAAGCTGCTATTGGGGGAAAGATTATAGCTAGAGAAACAATAAAAGGATTTAAAAAAGATGTGTTAACAAAAATTCATGGAGGTGGTGCGCGAGACAGAAAAAGAAAACTTCTTGATAAACAAAAAAAAGGAAAAGTAAGAGCAAAACAATTTGGTAAAGTTGAGATACCCCAAGAAGCTTTTATTGGAGTATTAAAAATATCTAAGGAAAACTAAAATGATTTATGATTGTTTTTCGTATTGGGATGAGGATCTCCTTCTGGATTTAAGATTACATACACTTGATAAATTTGTAGATTATTTTGTTGTTGTTGAGGGAAATAAAACTTGGCAAAATAATCATAAGGAATTTAGATTTGATATTAATATGTTTTCTAAGTTCAAAGAAAAAATTATTTATGTTAGGGTAGATGATTTACCCGATGGTCAGAATCCCTATTTAAGAGAAAATCATCAAAGAAATTCTATATCTAGAGGTTTAAAAAAAGCATCTGAAAATGACATAGTGATAATTTCAGATCTTGACGAAATTCCAAATCCTGAAGTGATAAAAAATTTTAATAAGAAAATGAGATTTGCGGTTTTTGAACAAAAACATTTTTATTATAAATTTAATTTACAAAGTAAAAATCACCCTCTTTGGTATGGGAGTAGGATTTGTTTACTTAAATATATGAAATCACCTCAATGGCTAAGAGATTTAAAATTTAAAAAAAGACCTTTTTGGAGAATAGATAAATTTAGATTAAATAATATTATATCCAATGGAGGATGGCATTTCTGCAATTTGAAAAGCATAGATAAGCTTAAATACAAATATGAAAATCTTTGTGAAACAAATGATCCTATAATATTTAAAGAAAAAATTGACAAAAAGTATTTAAACCTAAAGAGTATTGAAGAGATGATTGAAAATAGAAAGGATATTATAGGGCGAGATGATGAATTTTATAAAGTTGATATTGATAATTCATTTCCCAAGTTTATTATTGATAACAAAGATAAATTTACAGATTGGATTGTAACATAAACCTTTATGAAAAAAGATAGAAAATTAGAATTTGTCGAAAAAGAAAATAATCCTTTTGAAGATTTAAGAGGAAAAATATCAAATTATAAGTTATCAGAGAAAATTAACTTAGTAGCCACAATAACTTCAAAAAGTAATACATTAAGATCGAATCATTATCACCCTATACAACAACAAAAATGCTTATTGATCGAAGGTCAGTATGTAAGTATTTATAAGGACTTAAAAAAACCAAATGCGCCTAAAATTACCCATCTTATAAATAAAGGAGATCTTGTAATAACTGAGCCAATGGTGGCACATACAATGGTATTTAGAAAAGATTCAATATTTTTAAATTTGGTTAATGGTGAAAGAGAACATAAGAATTATGGAAAAACTCATACAATACCATTCGAATTGATTAATAAAAAAGAAAAAGAGTTTCTATTTAAAAACTATAAAGATAAGTGCAGAGTTTGTGGAAAAAGTGAGTTTTTAAGGTGTATTTCTCTAGGATACCAACCTTTTGCAAATAATTTTGCAAGTAGTCCAAAAGATCAAGAAAAATATCCTTTAGAAGTAAATGTTTGTAAAAATTGTAGAAATGGACAACTTTCAATTCTGCCAAATTTTAAAAAAATATTTAGTAAATATTTATATAAATCATCAATAAGCGCTATTTTTAAAAAACATTTTGAGAATGCTGCAAAAAAATATGTGAAATTTTTTAATATAAAAAAAAATGATTTCATAATTGATATAGGTAGTAATGATGGAATAGGCTTAATACCATTTAAAAAAATGGGTTTTAAAAATATTCTTGGTATTGAGCCAGCGAATAATTTAGTTAAGGAAACTAGAAAAATAGGGATCAAAACAATAAATAAATTTTTTAATGAAAAAATAATTTCTGATATCAAATCTAAAGCAAAGTTAATAATGGCATCAAATGTTTTTGCCCATGCTGATAATCTTCATGAAGCAATAAAAACAATGAAACAAATATTAAAACCAAATGGTAAAATCATAATAGAGGTTCAATATTTTCCTAAAATGTTAAAAAATTGTACATTCGATAATATATATCATGAGCATGTAAATTATTGGTCATTATATGCGTTAAATAAATTTTGCAACTTAAACGATCTCAAAATATTTAAAGTTGAAGAAATTGATACTCACGGGGGTTCTATTAGGGTTTATATAACTAAAGAAAAAAAATTTAAAATTGAGAATTCAGTAAGTAAAATTTTAAATAATGAAAAAAGTATTGGTATTTTGGATGATAAAATATTTTTAAACTATGGAAAAAAAATTCGAGATTTAAATAATAATTTGAAAGCAAATTTAAATAAATTAAATAAAAAATATAAATTAGTTGCAGGATATGGAGCTCCAGCCAAAGCAAGTACAGTAATTAACTTTGCAGGTATAAATAAGCAACATATTAAATTTATTATAGATGATAATAAATTAAAGAAAAATAAATTTATTCCGGGTACAAAGATCAAAATTGTCTCCAAAAACAATATTAAAAAAGTAGATTGTATAGTTGTTTTCGCTTGGAACTTTTATTCGGACATAAAAAAAAATAACTCCGATATAGGAAAAAAATTTATAAGTATTAGAGATTTGTATAAAAAAGACTTAAAAATCTAAGTTTTTTAAATCAATGGTTATTTCTTCTTTGTTAATAGGATCTAAATTAGCTTTAACTTTTTTATAATTTAAATTTAATAAGTTACTTATATTTCTAAATACATCACATTTAAAATTAGGACTTTCTATTTCTATAACTTGGGTACTGGCTTTACAAAAAATTATATTTGTAAGTCCAGCACCATGATTACCCACTATAACTTGTGCATTATTAAAAATTTTAATTTGCTCTTCAAAACTTAATTTTGTTAACTGAACAACCTCAAATCCAAGATTTTTTAAGTGAGCACAAACTGCTTGATTATTTGATAATTTATTATGTCTAAATTTTGAGTCTGATCTATCTATAAATATTTTTTTAAAATTTTTCGTATCACTATTATTTTTATGTAGAAATATTTTTTGTATTTCTAGCAATATATTTTTATCTACATTAGCTACTGTAACAAGTTGATGACGATTCAATTTCCAATAAGGATGTGCAGGAATTGTAAATTTGTCGGCATATAAATGCCTAATTTTACTACCATCAATCAGTTTTTCATTTGGGATATTAAAATATGTGAAGGTAGTTTTTTGAAATTCTTTGTTAATATTTGGGGCCAAAATTGCATCAAAAATTCTTAATTCTTTATATTTTTTCGATATAATTAATTTTGGAATTATATCAAGTAGCCAATGTCCATAATTTTCAATTCCAGGAATACCTTGCACCAAAGACAAGACATTTCCATAGATTTTTTTTTGTATAAATTTTCTAGTTCCTGTTTTTAGTATTTTGTTTTTATTAACATCCACCAAAGTGTTGTCTTCTAGTTGAATAGAAAGCTTTTCATAAATCTCTTTGTCTTTGATAAACGCTACATTTTGGGAAAGGTCACTATAAACACGAGCTTTATTAATCTCATATATTTCGTATTCTTTAGTACTTTTCTCATTAATTTTAACTTTTATTAACTTAATATTTTTAAAAATATTATTTTGTATTGGATAAAGTTTACCGTAAATCAGATCAAAAATTAACTTAACTAGTGTGAAATAAATTTTTTAAATATACTATTTATTGAAGACACTATATTAATTTTTTATTTCTTCCTATTACCTTAAATAAATATTCAATCTGATTTTTAGTAATTCCAGGGTAAAAAGGGAGTGATAATATTTTTTTAGATATATCGTTTGTGACTTTCAAATTTGAATTTTTAAATTTTTTATAAACTTTTTGTAAATGTATTGGAATTTCATAATGAATTTGCGTCTCAATATTTTTTTCTTTTAATTTTTTTAACAGCAAATTTCTTTTTTTTACAATAATTGGATATAGGTGATAAACATTTTCTGAATTTGGGCGCTCAAGTATTCTTTTTATTCCCATCGTATCACACTTTTTATTATAAACTTTTGCTAAATCTTTTCTTAAATCATTATTTTTTTTCAGACTTTTAATTTTTAAATTTAGAAATGCAGCTTGTACCTCGTCCATCCTAGAATTATAACCTACAACTTTGTGATCTTTATCTTTAAAGTTAGTACTTCCATAGTTAGCAATCTGTGTACATTTAAAGATCATTTTTTTTGAATTTGTAATAATTGCTCCACCATCACCTATTGATCCTAAATTCTTACTGGGGTAAAAACTCATGCAACCTATATCTCCAAAATTTCCAACTATTTTATTTTTATACTTAGCCAAATGTGCTTGAGCAATATCTTCAATTATAAATAAATTATTTTTCTTTGCAAATTTACATATGTGTGTCATTTCACAAGGATTTCCATACAGATGAGTAACAATTATTGCTTTAGTTTTTTTAGTTAATTTTTTTGACAATAATTTTTCATTCATTTGAAAATATTTGTCATCAATATCAACGAAAACAGGTTTGCAATCATTTAGCGATATTGCATAGGCTGAAGATATCCAAGTATTTGATGTAGTCAAAATTTCATCTCCTTTTTTTAAACCTAAGGCTTTAATAGCAACAATCAATGCATCGGTACCGGAATTTATAGTTAAACAAAATTTAGATTTAAAAATTTTGGAAATTTTCTTTTCTAACATTTTATTATATTTGGATTTTATAAAAGAATTTTTTTCATATATTTCTTTAAGGAATTTAAAATATTTTTTCTTAAATGGTTTATTTATTTTATTTAAATCTACAAACTTAATTTTTTTAATCATTTAATAATGTATCTCTTGTACTTTTAATAATACTAGAGGGTTTTAGTACTTTATTTTTAAAATAAATTTTCTTTAATGTAATAACACCATCAGAGCACAAACAATCAACATCTCCATTTTTATATATTTTTACTATTCTTCCAGGTATAATACCTTCAAATATAGTTCTTTTGTTAATTTTAGATTCTAGAACTACCAATTTTTTTTCTCTCAAAAAACAAAATGCTCCAAAATCTTTATCTTTACAAGCTCTTATTAAGTTGTGCACATCCTTCCTTTTATTAAAAAAATTAATCATGCTATCCTCAGGATTCCTTGAACAATTCCAGGTTTCTTTATTTTGATTGTTTTTTTTTAAATTAATTTTATTTCTAAGATAGTTAAAAACTATTTTAGAAATATCGTTTTTTAAAAATTTACCTATCTTTGATTTAACACTTTGATAATTGTCTTTACTAACTATTTTTATTTTTTTTCTTTTAATAATCTTACCAGAATCTAATTTTGGGACTACTTGATGGATTGTAATATATATTGATTTTCTTCCCATTAAAATAGCCCAATTAATACTTGCCCTACCTTTTTGTTTTGGAAGTTTACCATGATGAATATTTATATATTTTGATAATTTTATTAATTTTTTATCTAATATTTTATTAAATGTAGAAATTATGACAGCATCAGGTTTTATCTTTTTAATAAAATTATAAATTTGAAATTTATTGTCCGATTTTAAAATATTAATATTTTTATTTAAGTTTATTGAACTTAAATTTGATTTATAAAATTTATTTTTGCCAGGTAAAATTATTCCTCTAACATCAAAAGATTTATTTTTTTTAAAACTTTCAGCAGAATACTTACCCATAAATCCATAGGCAAAAATTATTATAGATATTTTATTACTTGTTTGCACTTATTTTGTTATATTTTAATACTCTACTAATACCTTCATAAATTGAAACCGAAGGATTATAGCCTGTATGCATTATTGCTTTATTTATATTCGGGCATCTTCTTTTTGGTTCGTCAGCTGGATAGTTTTTCGGATAATCTATTAACTTAAATTTATTTTTTTTATTTAATATTTTATTAAAAACTTTTACAAGATTAATCATGCTTATTTCATTTTTTTGATTTCCAATATTATAAATTTCACCAACTCTTCCTAAAAATATAATTTTTAAAAAACCGGAAATAGCGTCTGTAATATAACAAAAAGTTCTAGTCTGTTTCCCGTTACCATGAATCAATATTTTATCATTACTAATAATTTTATTTATTATATTTGGTATAACTCTATAGTCTTTCTTATTCATTAATGGACCAAAAACATTAAAAGGTCTTATAATTTTAATATTACATTTAAAATAATTTTTATAAATATAGCAAAGTGTTTCACCAACACGTTTTCCCTCATCATAGCAAGACCTAGGTCCAAAAGAATTCACATTACCGTAGTAAGTTTCTTTTGTTGGAATATTTTTTTTGTCAGGGTTGCCATAAATCTCGCTTGAACTAAAAAAAATAAATTCTGATTTATTTTTAAGGGTATTTTTTAAAAGATTTTCTACTCCAATATATGATACTGATAAAGTCTCTAGAGGGTATTTTTTGTAAATAAAAGGGCTAGCAATACCTGCCAAAAAAATAATTTTATCATATTTTTTTTTTATTTGGATTTTTGAAACATCACCTTTATAAAATTTTATAAATTTATTTTTTTTAAATAAATCGAGCTGTGTTTTCGAAGATATAAAATTGTCATAACAGTCTACTCTCAACTTTATTTTACTTTCATTTATAATGGTATTAAATACTTCAACAAAATATTTTCCTAAAAAACCATTCGCTCCTACTAATAGTATTTTTTTATTTTGGATTCTTTTTTTACAATTATTTATCGAAGATACTATTTCTTTTATATCATTTTTGTAAAAGTTTTTAGACATATGGAGTTTATTAAATAAAAATTTTATAAAATAAACAAATAAATTTAAAAATAAAATAAAATCCTTATAAAATACTAATATTTAAATAATTATGAAAAAATTAAAAATTTTCTGCGTTACAAATGAGCAGAGAAAATATCTTGAAAATTTGCCTATAATTTTAGCTGGAGTAGGGAAAAAAAAATTTTCTAAAAAATATATATCTTGTTTAAAAGGAAAAAATATTCAAAAAAAAGAGCAGTATTATTCTGAGTTAACATTTCACTATTGGTATTGGAAAAATAAACTTAAAAATGAAAACGAAAATACTTGGATAGGATTTTCTCAAAAAAGAAGATTCTGGATAAAAAATAATAGAAGAATAAAAACATTATCGGACTTAAGAAAAAATATTTTACACAAAGCACCAAATTATTGGGAAAAATATGAGAGTATAATTTGCAAACCTATATTTGTTCAAAATCCAAAAAAAATGAAATTGTTAAAAAGGGGTTGGAAAAATATTTTAATGGATCCAAGCGTACTTATAAATGAAAAGAAAAGAAATATAGAACTTCAATTTGATATGCACCATGGTTACAAAATTTTGGAGAAATCTATAGATTACTTGAAACAAGAAGACAAATTAAAATTTAGAAAGTTTATAAAGACAGAAACTAAATTTAATCCTCACATAATGTTTATCTCAAAAAAAAAGATTTTAAATAAATGGTTTGAAGATTTGTTTTCATGGTTATTTAAGTGTGAAAAAAAATTTGGTACGAAGACCCTTAAAGGTTATGATCAAAAGAGGTTATATGCTTATTTAGCAGAAAGATATTTATCTTATTGGTTCAAAAAAAATACAAAATACTTAGAATATAATTGGACCTTTTTTGAAAAAAAAAATGAAATTTAAAACTTTTTTTAATATCTACTTTAGACACAGAATTAATAAAGCAAATTTAATTTTGAAGTTATATTTATACGTTAATGTTTTAATTAGATATGTAATAAATTTATTTTACTTCGAAAAAAAAATTAATTTTGATAAGTCTATAAAAGATTATAAAAATTTATACGGGAAAGATATCAATTATCTATTTGAATATTTTAACTCAGATAAAGGATTAAACTTTATAGATCAGTATCCTGAACCTTTTAAAAGGAGAAAAAACAAAAATAAAATTCAAGCACATGGATATTCAGCAATTTACCAGAAGTTTTTTGAACCTTTAAAAAATAAAAGTATAAATATTTTAGAATTAGGTTCATTTTATGGAAATGCTTCTGCCGCAATGTTTTTTTATTTTAAAAATGCACGAATTTATGGTGCAGACATAAATCCAGATATGTTTAAGTATAGGTCTGAAAGAATTAAAACTTTGTATGTTAATTCCTCCTCAAGAAATTCTATAGATTATAATATAATTAAAAAAAATATTTCTTTTAACATAATAATAGAAGATGCAAGTCATATGCTAAAAGATCAAATTATTTCTTTATTTATGCTTTTTAAATCTTTAGAGCCAGGTGGATTGTTTATTATTGAAGAAATAGATTTCCCAGAAAAACGTAAAGATATGAGAATCAACCAAAAAGCTCCAGATTTAAAAACTATACTTAACAGTATTCTATTGAATAAGGATTTTAATACAGAGTATATTTCTTCTAAAGAAAAGAAATATTTCCTAGAAAATTTCAATTCAATCGAATTTTTTAAAGGAAATATTAATGAAATGGCAATTATTAGAAAAAAATAACTGTAAAAAATAAAATGGAGAGATGGCCGAGTGGTTTAAGGCGCACGCTTGGAGAGCGTGTATAGGGGCAACTCTATCGTGGGTTCGAATCCCACTCTCTCCGCCACTAAATTTTTGAAAAATTTATATAAAAGCTTAAATATTAAAAAGTAATTAATTTTTTTTTTTTTCATCAAATTAGCATTGATAATCAACATTAATTAAGACCGACAAAACCTTGAGAGTTTGTGAAAAAATAAAAAAATGTTATAAAAATTAACTAATATTAATGTCATCTCAAAACAATTTAAATTATCAGGCAGACTCAATTAAAGTTCTTAAAGGCTTAGAAGCAGTAAGAAAAAGACCAGGTATGTATATTGGTGATACCGATGATGGTACTGGATTACATCATATGGTTTATGAGGTTGTTGACAACTCTATAGATGAAGCGTTAGCTGGATATTGCAAGAATATTGAAGTATCAATAAATGTTGATGGTTCAGTAACAGTTAGTGATGACGGTAGAGGAATACCAGTAGATATTCATAAAGGAGAAAAAAAATCAGCAGCCGAAGTAATCATGACACAACTTCATGCTGGAGGTAAATTTGATCACGACTCTTACAAAGTGTCAGGGGGACTTCATGGTGTCGGTGTTTCAGTTGTAAACGCATTATCAGAAAATTTAAAATTAAATATTAATAGAGATGGAAAAAAATATTTTATTGAATTTAAAAATGGTGATGCAAAGTCGCCTTTAAAACAAATTGGTAAATCAAAGGAAAATGGTACAGAAATTAATTTTTTACCTTCAAAAAATATTTTTTCCTCAATAAAGTTTAGTTTTTCAATTTTAGAAAAAAGGTTAAGAGAATTAGCATTTTTAAATAAAGGAATAAGAATAGTTATTAATGATAATTCGACAAAAAAGAAAAAATCATCAGAATTTAAGTATGACGGTGGCATATTACAGTTTGTAGATTACTTGGATAGTAAAAGAGAAGGTTTAAAAAATAAAAATGATAATGAATTATTTAAAAAACCTATTTATATGGAGGGATTAAAAAATAATGTTGAAATTCAATGTTCATTAAAATGGAATGCTGGATATGGTGAGGATGTTTACCCTTTCACAAATAATATATACCAAAAAGATGGTGGAACTCATTTGTTGGGTTTTAGAAGTGCATTAACGAGAGTTGTAAATAAGTATGCCAATGATCAAAATTTATTAAAAAAAAATAAAGTAAGTTTATCAGGTGATGATATTAAAGAAGGGTTAACCTGCGTACTGTCAATCAAAATACCTGATCCAAAATTTTCATCACAAACAAAGGATAAATTAGTTTCCTCAGAGGTAAGAAACTTAGTAGAAAATTTTATAAATGAAAAGTTATCGATATGGTTTGATCAAAATCCATCGATTTCTAAAGTTATTTTGGCAAAAATTATTCAAGCTGCTGTTGCAAGAGATGTTGCGAGAAAAGCCAGAGAAAGCGTGAGAAGAAAAGGTGCCTTAGAATTAACAGGATTGCCTGGAAAACTTGCTGATTGTCAAAACTCAAAACAGGATGGAACGGAATTATTTATAGTTGAAGGAGACTCTGCGGGGGGCTCAGCAAAACAAGGAAGAAATAGAGAGTTTCAAGCAGTACTTCCTTTAAGAGGTAAAATATTAAATACATTTACTGAAACAAATAGTAAGAATGGAAAATCCTTAGATTATAAAACTAAATCTCTGTCAAAAATGATGTCATCAAACGAAATAGTAACACTTATAAACGCACTAGGTCTTGATCCAAAGTCAGATGAAATTGATTTAAAAGATTTGAGGTATGGTAAAATTATAATAATGACTGATGCAGATGTAGATGGATCTCATATACGTGCTCTTCTGTTAACTTTTTTAAATAATAAACCATTTAATAAGCTTATAGAAAATGGAAATGTTTATTTGGCACAACCACCGTTATTTAAAATTAATAAAGGATCAAAAAGTATTTATATAAAAGATGAAAATGATCTTGAGAAATATATATTGAATAATTCAAAAGACTTGAAAAAACTTAATAAGAAAAGCAAAGACTATCAAATCATTTTAAATGAGGAAAAGTCAAATTTAACTATACAAAGATTCAAAGGTCTTGGTGAAATGAACCCTATTGAATTATGGAATACTACTCTAAATCCAGAAACAAGAAATCTACTTCAAGTACAATACTCAAAAAACCAAAAGAAAGACCAAGATTTAATTTATACTTTAATGGGTAGCGATGTTTCACTTAGAAAGGATTTTATTGTAGAAAATGCAATAAATGTATCAAATTTAGATATTTAAATGGAGTTTTTAAATAATTCTAAAAATTATTCATTAAATAGAAAAACCTATATTAATCTTAGGTGGATAGCGATATTCGGTCAATTTGCTTCAGTAAATTTAGCTTCATTTATATTGAATTATGAATTTGCATTTATTAAAGCAAATATTGTTATTTTAATAGGAGCAATAAGCAATATTTATTTAATAAGTTTTTATGTAAAAAACTTATTATCAAACAGAACAGCTTTTAATTTTTTAGTAATTGATATTATTCAATTAACCCTTCTTTTGTATTTTACTGGAGGAATTTTAAATCCATTTGTAATATTTATAATTATACCAAGTGTCTTTGCATCTTTAAGTTTAGAAAAAGTTACTAATTATTTATTAATTTTAATCACACTAATTAGTATTTTCTTCCTAACTTTTTTCTACCAAGATACTTCTTTGCCTTTTCCCAAAAGGTCGTTAATTGATAAGAATTTTTACTTTTCAATTCCTATCTCACTTAGTATTGGTTTATTTTTTTTAAATTATTTTGCTATTACATTTGGACAAGAGGCAAGTTTAAGAAAAGACGCACTGGATAAAATTCAACAATTAATAGCGAAAGAACATGAATTAGTTTCTTTAGGAGGCCAAGCAGCTGCTGCAGCTCATTCGTTGGCTACACCGCTATCTACAATAAAATTAATTACTCAAGAATTATCAAAAACTCTTAAAGGCAATAGAGATATTGAAAAGGATATTGTCTTATTAACTGATCAAGTTGAAAGATGTAATCAAATATTAAAAAAACTTTCAATTAACCCAGACATAGATGATGAATTTATTGAATATGAACTTACTCTTTCTAATTATATCAATGAGATAATTAGATCATTTCAAAGTATTAGTAAAAAAAAATTTTTTTTCCAAAATAAACAAGATACAAATCCGGTGAAATTTAAAAGATCGATTGAAATAATTTATGGATTAAGAAATTTTATTGGAAATGCAAATAAATTTGCTAAAGAAAAAATATTTATAACCGCTAATTCAGATAGTGAAATCACAGAAGTAATTATAGAGGATGACGGAGACGGTTTTCCTAAAGATATTTTAGATAAAATAGGAGAACCATATATTAGAACTAAAGGAAAAAATAATAATAAATCAGGATTAGGTTTAGGAATCTTCATAGGTGGAACTCTTTTAGAGAGAAACTATGCGAAAGTAATATGTAGAAATTCATTAACTAGAAATGGAGCTGAAGTTATAATTAAATGGAAAAATAAAGATTTAAAAACTTTAATTTAATTCTTTCTTATTTTTAAATAGATTACTTAGTTCGCTGATCATTACATCTCCAAGTTCCTGAACATCTGTTATTTTGATAGCTCTATTATAGTATCTAGATACATCATGACCAATACCAATTGCTAATATTTCTATATCCTTTTTGTTTTCAACTAGTTTAACTACTTTTTTTAAATGTTTTTCTAAATAGTCACCAGAATTCACAGAAAGTGTTGAGTCATCTACTGGTGCGCCATCTGATATTACCATTAAAATTTTCCTTTCCTCTTTTCTTTTTTTTAATCTGCTGTATGCCCACATTATCGCTTCTCCATCAATGTTTTCTTTAAGTATTCCTTCTTTAAGCATAAGGCCTAAATTTTTTTTTGATTGACGCCAATGGCTATCAGCACTTTTATAAATAATGTGTCTTAAATCATTAAGACGACCAGGATTTTTTATTTTTCCTTTTTTGTTCCATTCCTCTCTTGATTTTCCTCCTTTCCAGTTTTTTGTTGTAAATCCAAGGATTTCAACTTTTACTGAACATCTTTCCAAAGTTCTTGACAGAATGTCTGCACAAAGTGCTGCTATTGTTATTGGTCTTCCTCTCATTGAGCCAGAATTATCGATTAATAAAGTCACAACGGTATCTTTAAATTCTAGATCTTTTTCTTTTTTAAACGATAAAGAGTTATACGGATCTATAATAATTCTTGGTAATTTTGAGCTATCTAATAAACCTTCCTCCAAGTCAAAATTCCATGAACGGTTTTGTTTTGCCATAAGTTGTCTTTGAAGTTTATTTGCCAACTTTATAATTAAATCTTTAAAGTTAATTAATTGTTGGTCAAGATTCTTTCTTAATTTTAATATTTCTTGTTCCTCTTCTAAATTTTCAGCTTTTTCAATTTCATCAAATTCTTTAGTAAAAATTTTATATTCCTTATCACTTATTGTAGAGTTAAGTTTTTGAATGATATTTTCGGAGCTTTGTTTGTCACTTTCAGTGTCAAAAAGTTTCTCCTCCATCCTAAATTCATTTACATCCAAATCTGTTTCAGACATAGACTGATTTTCACTCTCATCTTGCTCTTGATTTTCGTTTGTTTCATTATTTGTGTCTGATCCTTCAGTGCTATCTTGGTTATTTTCATTTTGATTTTCCTCATTTTTTTGTTCTTCATCTTTTTCTAAAAAATCCAATTCATTTAAAATTTCAATGAATTTTGAACTATAGAGATCTTGATTTTCTAAATTGTTTCTTAAATAGTTTAAATGTTTTCCAAAAGTTTTTTTGAATTCATCTTCCCAAAAACTTAAAATTTTTTCACACAAAATATTTGGTTTTATATCAAAAAAATTTTTTAGCATATAAATTTCAAATGCCTCAGTAATTGTAGTATCTTCTTTTGATTTAAGCTGGTCTTTCCTTTTAAAATTAATTAAATATTTATAATTATCTATTAAATTTTTATTAATACCTTGCAACATCTTACTGCCAAGTTTTTCATATCTTATTTTTTCCGAAACATCATATAAGGACTTTAGTGTAGGTTTGCTAGGTAAATTTTTTAAATATATTTTTTTGTTTGAAAATTTTCTTTTTAATGCCTCAGAGTCTGTTTCAGCCCTAAACTTTAAAAAATCATATTTATTATTTAAGTTATCCAACTCAAAAAAGTTATAATTTTTTGAACTGCTATTTTTTTCTTCAAGTTTAGTATTTTTAACAAAATCCTCTGAGATTACTTTAACTGTTGAAATTAAAGCCTGCTTGAATTTTTCTTTTAGATTTTCGTCTTTTTTCATCTATATTTGAATATTTACCAAGGACTCTGGTAAATCTTCTCCAAAACATCTTTGATAATACTCAGCTATAGTATTCTTTTCTACATCATCACATTTATTTAAAAAAGTAACTCTAAATGAATAACCTATATCTTTAAAAATCTGACTATTCTCAGCCCAATGAATAACAGTTCTTGGACTCATAACTGTAGAAATATCACCAGCCATAAAACCTCTTCTAGTTAAAGCGGCAACCTTAATCATATTAGAAATAATTTCTTTCCCTTTAGCATTATTCATAGTTTTATTTTTTGATAAAATAATTTCCATTTCTTTTTCAAGTTCTAGATAGTTAAGTGTTGTAACAATATTCCATCTATCCATTTGTCCTTGGTTAATTTGTTGAGTTCCATGGTAAAGACCACTTGTATCTCCCAATCCAATTGTATTTGATGTAGCAAATAATCTAAAATATTTATTTTGTTTTAAAACTTTATTCTTGTCTAATAAAGTAAAACTTCCTTCTGACTCTAGTACTCTTTGGATTACAAACATTACATCAGGTCTACCTGCATCATATTCATCAAAAACTAGAGCTACTGGATTTTGTATAGACCATGGTAAAATACCTTCTTTAAACTCTGTAATTTGTTTTCCTTCCTTAATTACAATTGCATCTTTGCCTATTAAATCTATCCTACTTATATGACTGTCTAAGTTTACTCTAATACAAGGCCAATTTAATCTTGCAGCAATTTGTTCTATGTGAGTTGATTTACCTGTCCCATGATATCCCTGAACTAATACTCTTTTGTTAAACGCAAAGCCAGATAAAATTGCTAGTGTTGTATCTCTATCAAATTTATACCCCTTATCAATTTCAGGAACAAACTCGTTCTTTTTAGAAAAACCTTCTATTTCCATATTACTATCTATTCCAAAACTTTGTCTTACAGAGAGTTTTATATCAGGTATTATATTAATATTTGGTATCAAGAGTTCCTCTATATGTATTTTTTAATTGAGTATAGGCCAATGTTATTATTTTAAGTTTTTCTTCAAATTTTTTATTTCCTGAATTCATATCAGGGTGAAATTTTTTAACAAGCTTTTTAAATTTTTCTTGAATTTTTTTCCACTCCACTCCAGCAGGTATTTTAAGAATACCGAAAGCCTGAATGTCCTCACTATTAAATTTAAATCTTTTGGCGCAATCTAGACCATGATTAATTTTAAATTTCTGATTTTCGTCTTTAAGTGCATTATTCCATAAAACTTTGAAAAAATTGTCTGGTGAATTAAAATTTTGTGTAGGCTTATGCCATAGCATATCAGACTTGATAAAATCTAAAACTTGCTGATCGCTCATCCCAGCAAAGTAATTCCAATTCTTGTTAAATTCCTTGATATGCTCTAGGCAGAGCATCTTATGCTTTTTGCTATTATCTTTTTCGACTGGAGCTTTAAACTCACCTACATTATTACAATTTTTCCATTCACAAATTGTTTTCATAATAATTTAATCTATAATATTTTATATGGATATAGAAAATTTAATTAAAAATATCAAAGTAAAATTATTAAAAAACACATCTATTAATCATGTACAAATAGAAGATAAAACTTATCTTCATTTAAAGCATTCTTCTCACCAGAAAAATAAGTTTCATGTTAAATTAACCATCGAATCAGATTATTTAAAAAAAATGAGCAAGTTAGAGGCATCTAAAAAAATACATAAAATTATAGAATATGAAATTAAAAATTTTATTCACTCAATTCAGATTTTAATTAAATAAATTTAATTTAATAAAATTTCTAACTTCTGAAGGATTAAGTTGATTTTTTAAATTATATCTACCTATTTTTTTTAATGTAATAAAATTTATTTTTTTTGATGTATTTTTTTTATCTACAGTCATATAACGTACAATTTTATCTATATCTTTTTTATTAAAAAATTTTTTTAAATTATCAAATTTTAATTTCGATAGATGTTCTATTATTATTTGATACTCTTCATTATTTAATGTTTTTAATTTTTTACTTAATTTTGTAGCAGATAAAATACCATAAAGGACCGCCTCTCCATGATTTAATTTTTTTGAGTAATTCAATGAAGCTTCATATGCATGACCAAATGTATGGCCAAAATTTAAACTTTTTCTTAAATTGCTTTCTCTTTCATCTAATTCAATAATTTCCTTTTTTATTTTGCAACTCTCTAAAATTGCCTTCTCAATAAATTTTTTTTTTAATTTTAAAATATTGCTTAGATTATTATTTAAAAAATGAAATAATCTTTTATTGTTAATTAGCGAATGTTTTAATATTTCAGCATATCCGCAAATTATTTCTCTACGAGGTAAACTTTTAAGAAATATTGTATCAGAAACTACTAAGTCTGGTTGGTAAAATGAACCAATTAAATTTTTACCGAATTTGTTATTAACACCAGTCTTTCCACCTATAGAAGAGTCAACTTGGGATAATAGAGTTGTTGGAATATTAATAAATTTAAGACCTCTTTTATAAATACTTGCAGCAAAACTAGATACATCTCCAGCAATACCACCCCCTATACAAATTATTGCATCATTTCTTGTAAAATTATTTTTAAACAACATTTCAAGAATTAAGTTTATATATTTAAAATTTTTATTTTTTTCCGATGCATTAAAAGATAATAATAATTTTTTGTTGTGATGGTATCTAGATTTTATTTTTTTAAAAATATTTTTAGGAACATTTTTATCAACGACTATTAATGATTTTTGAAAATTTATTTTTTCCTTTTTCAAAATTTTTGGTAGTTTAATTACAATATTGTTTCCAATATAAATATTATATCGTTTACTCTTCGTATTAATTGGAAGGATTTTCATTATTAACAATTTTAATTATTTTATTTATAATTTCATTTTTACTTTTATTATCACATTTTACTTTAAAATCTGACGATTTATAGAAGTTAACTCTTTTTTTATAAAGATCAGTTAAATTTTTATTGGTCATTTTCAAAGCTAACGGTCTTCTGTTATTCTTTTTAATTCTGGTTAAAATAGTTTTAATTTTCCAATTTAACCAAATAGAGATACTGTTTCTTTTAATCTTTCTTCGAATTCTATCATTTGCAAAAGCTCCACCACCAATTGAAATCACAGCCTTATTTCTTTCCAAATAAAATAAAGTAACTTTTTCCTCAATTTTTCTAAAATATTCCTCACCTCTACTTTTGAAAATATCAGTTATTTTTTCATTCTCAGAAACTTCAATTTTAGTGTCAATATCAATGAATTGATATTTTAATTTTTTAGCCAATTTAAAACCAATGGTAGTTTTACCTGCGGCCATCATTCCAATTAATACTATATTTTTTTTTATCATTTATTAATATTGAAAAAACATAAATATGTCTTATTTCTAAAATAAATAAACATTTATGGAATTTCAAAGAAAAAATAATAACTCAATTATTGGCAAGTTACGAGGCCCCTTATTAAAAGTTTTATTTATTGTGTTAGTCTTAGTAGGCTTTATTTATGCTTTAGGGTCAATAGATTTTCCTGCTCCAAATAAGAAAATTGAAAAAATTATACCCAATGAGAACTTTAAAATTGTTAAATAAAAAAAAGGCCTTATTTTTTTCATTTTTCATTTTTCTTAACTATTCTTTTGCAGAAGAGCCTGTTGATATATGGAATATCGATAAATCAAAAACAAAGGACACCGTCGAAAATACCGAAATTAATAAATCAGCATCAGAGGAAATTTCTGAAGATAGTGTATCTGTTTATGATTTAAATAATAATGACAACAGTCAAAGTCAAATTCTTCTTGAAAGTAATCTTGAAGACAAAGTATCTCTTTATGGACTATATGATCCTGATGAAAATAATTTATCTATAGAAATGTGGAATAAATCAGAGGGCAATGAGATAAAAAAAATATTTGATAAAATTCTATCAAAGGATTTATCCCAGGATGCCCTTGATATACTTGAAATAGCACTTCTAACAAATTCAAACACTCCTTTCAAAAATATAACAAAAGAAGAGTTTTATAATTTTCAAAAGAAATTCTTAATAAAAAAAAATGATTTAGATTTAATAAAAAAGTTCTTAGAAAAAAATCCTGATTATTATTTAAAAGATGATTTAATTAATTATTATTCTAATTATTACCTAGCAGAAGCTAATATTGAAAAAAGCTGCGAAATATTTGAGTCTATTAGTGAAACAAATCTTAAGGATGATTATGCATCAAAGCTGAAAATTTATTGTTTAGTAAATTCAAATAAAATAGATCAAGCTTTAATGATTTATGATTTAAAAAAAGAAATAGGTTTCAAGGATAGTTTTTTTGAAAACAAAATATTTAAGCTGATTGGATTTGAAGAAGAGAGTAATAAAATTTCAGATAAAAATTTGTTAGAATTACATTTATCTCATAGAGCAGTTGAAAATTTTGAATACATCCCCAATGAAAATACATCTAATGAAATATGGAAATATTTGGCTTCAGCAAATCTTCTAGAAGAAGTAGAAAATATTGATCTAGAGGATATTGAAAAAATTAATTTAATTGAAAAGGCAGTTCATGATGGCAACTACAATGAGAATGATTTATTTAATTTATACACAAGATATCAATTTAACTTTAATCAACTTTTATCAGCTAAAGAAAATTATAAAACTTTAGATAAATCTGGCCAAAAAGCACTTATTTATCAAAAAATGCTTTTGACAATTGAGCCAAATGAAAAGTTATATTTGGCTAGATTGTTAAAAAATTTATTTGAGTCTGAAAATATTGGTAATGCTTTTTATAAAAAACTATCAAGTATATTATTAACAATTGATGAGGATAAAATAACATCAGATTTAATGACATTTTATCAAGAAAATATAATTAGTGAAGAAACAGAAATAAAAAAAATAAAATTTAATAATAAGATTATTCACCAATCGAAATTGTTAAATTATTTCGTAGAAAAAAACGATATTTCTAAAATTGAGAAAGAAACAAATGATTTATTGAAAAATATTTTGAAAGATAAAAAATATATAATAACAACAAATGATGAAATACTTCTGGAGTCGTTGAAATATGATGGGGTCAAAATTTCAAAAAAATACTTGGATAGATATTCATCTACAGCCAATATACCTCCAGATATGCAAGCCAAAATCAACGATAGAGATTTAGGTCTAGTTTTATTGAGAATAGTTGAAATTATCGGCGAAGATAAACTAAAAAACCTTGGTTCCGAAACTTTGAATTTTATATTAATAACATTAAATCAGCTAGACCTTGATACAATTCGGGATAAAATTATTTTAAAAACTTTGCCAATAAGGGTATAAACTAATAAATTATGGCTATAAAAAAAATTTTAACTGAGCCCAATAAAATTTTGCGTCAGGTATCTAAATCAGTCGAGAAAGTTACAAAAGAAGAGCAGTTATTGATGGATGATATGCTGGAAACAATGTATCACGCAAATGGAATTGGATTGGCGGCTATACAAATTGGTATTCCAAAAAGAATAATTGTTATGGATATTTCCAAAGGTGATGAAAAGAAAAATCCAATGTATTTTGTAAATCCTATAATTAATAATAAAAATAAAGAATTATCAACATACGAGGAAGGATGTTTGTCAGTGCCTAATCAATTCGCAGAGGTTGATAGACCAGCTACATGCGAAGTCGAATACTTAGATTATAGTGGAGCAAAAAAATTATTAAAAGCTACTGGATTATTAGCAACATGCATACAACATGAAATGGATCATTTAGAAGGAATATTATTTATTGATTATCTCTCAAAATTAAAAAAATCAATGATAATTAAAAAATTATCTAAGCAGAAAAAAAGTTCTGAAACCTTAGTGATTTAATTCATGCAAAAAAAAATTGGTTTTATGGGAACGCCAAATTTCGCTGTTCCAATTCTTAAAAATATTTATCAAAATGGTTATGAAGTATCTGTTGTATATACTCAACCACCTAGTAAATCGAATAGAGGACAAAAGTTAAAAAAATCTCCAATACAATCATTTGCTGAAACAATTAACTTTAACGTAAGAACTCCTGATAATTTAAAAAATAATAAATCTGAATGTGAATATTTCAAAAATTTAGAATTAGACCTAGTAATTATAGTTGCCTATGGAATAATAATTCCAAAAGAATTCTTATCATTAAGTAAAGAGGGTTTTATTAATCTTCATGCATCAATACTGCCAAAATGGAGAGGTGCTGCGCCAATTCAACGATCAATAATGAGTCAAAATAAAGAAACTGGTATTAGCGTAATGAGAATAAACGAAAAATTAGATGAAGGTGATATTTCACACATATTTAAAATTAATATAGAGGAAAATGAAAATGCTGAAAGTTTGAGCGAAAAACTTTCAGCATTGGCATCTGAAAAAATTTCAGAGGTAATCGATAGCATTATTGATAAAGAAGCAGAATTTAAACCTCAAGACCATTCCAAAGCAACATATGCAAAAAAAATAGATAAAACTGAGGGTTTAATTGATTGGAATGATAAAGCTGAAAATATCATTGGGAAAATAAATGGATTGTTTCCATATCCTGGTGGGTATTTTGTTTATAAGGGAGAAAGATATAAAATTTTAAAAGCACAAATATCTTTCAATAAAGATCAACCAGGAAAAGTTCTATCAAATAACCTTGAAATTAGCTGTGGGGAAAATTCAATTAAAATTTTAGAAATACAGCGTGAAGGAAAAAAACCACAAAATATTAGTCAGTTTATACTTGGTTCTCAAATAGAAAAAGGAACCAATTTATTTAATGTTTAGATATCAGATTATAGTTGAATACGATGGAACAAACCATTCTGGATGGCAATCACAAAAAAATGCAAAATCAATCCAAAGAGAGATTGAAAAAATTTTGTCTAAAATCTTAAAAATTGAAGTTAATATAAATGGTTCAGGAAGAACTGATGCTGGAGTTCATTCAAAAAATCAATCAGCACATTTTGATTATAAAAAATTAATACTTAATAAATATAAATTAATTGCTTCAGTAAATTATTTTTTAAATAAAAAAAATATATCAATAAAAAAAATTATTAGAAAAAATATTACTTTTCATGCAAGATATTCTGCAAAAGAAAGAGAATATGAATATATTATTCTCAACCGGGATGCACCTCCCATATTAGATAAAAATAAAGTCTGGCATCTAAGATCTAGGCTAGACATTAAACTATTAAAAAAAGCAGCAAAGAAACTAATTGGGACTCATAACTTTAATGCATTTAGGTCTTCTAATTGTCAGGCTAAATCTCCGATAAGAACTTTAAAAGTAATAAAAATTTCTAAGAAAAAAGAAAAAATAATTTTTGTATTAAGATCAAAGTCATTTCTAAGAAATCAGGTAAGATCAATAATTGGGTGTTTGAAATATGTAGGTGAAAAAAAATGGACAGTTAAAGATTTAGAAAAAGTTCTTAAGTCTAAAAACAGAAATAATTGTGCTCCACCAGCCCCTGCACAAGGATTATATTTATCTAAGATTATTTATTAAGTCCAAGAGATTTTTTAATTCTCCACCGCGAGGCTTGTTTTACAATATATCCACAACAGTTTTTTGAATTACATTTACATGGATAATCTTTAAAATCTTCATCAAAGCTAAAACCATAATCATATGATAGCTCCTCGCCTTTTTTAATATCTTTAATTGACTCAATCCATAATTTTAAACCTTTTCCAACTACTTCACAATTTGGATTGCAAGAATGATTTATAAGTCTTGCTGTATTAAAATTGAAATCTCCATCTAAATCATATCTTTTATTAATTTCAAAAAGGTAAATTCTCTTTGAGTTGTCAAATTTAGGGTTAATTTCACTCTCTTTCTTAGATATTAATTTTCCCTTGTAATAGATTATTCTCGTACCTTTTTTAATATCTTTAGCCGCGATTAATCCTTTATTATCAATATTTGATTTTTTAATTTTATATAATGCCATTAAGTCTATTTATGTTAATTTATCAGAAACTCAATTGAATTCTAAAAGTGCGTTAACATGTTCATTTGCACTTTCAGCAAGAGCTTTAAGGTCATAGCCACCCTCAAGAATAGATACTACTTTACCATTACAATAATCTTTAGTGGTTTCCAAAACTCTTCTGGTTATCTCATAATAGTCTTTAGATTCCAAATTTAACTGACATAAGGGATCATCTTTGTGAGCGTCAAAACCTGCAGACATTAACACAAATTCAGGCTGAAATTCTTTTAGTCTTTTAAGCATATGTTCGTATGCATCAAAATATTCTCTGGAATTCGTACCCGCAGATAGTGGAATATTCAAAGCATTATTATGATCTCCTTTTTCATATTCGGTCCCACCACCTGGATAGTATGGATATTGATGCAAGCTTGAGAAAAAAACATTCCTATTTGACTTGACTATGTCATAAGTTCCATTTCCAAAGTGGCAATCCCAATCAATTACTGCAACTCTTTTGTATTTATATTTTGAAATTAAATAATTTGCAGCTACACCAATATTGTTTATTACACAGAAACCCATAGCTTTACCTTTTTCAGCGTGATGGCCAGGGGGTCTTGTAACACAATGAGCAGCTTCAAATTCTTTGTTTTCAACACCATCAATAGCAGCAATTATTGAACCAACCGCATCGAAGGTTGCATCTTTGCTGCCAGGCGAAACAACTGTATCACCATCTAAAAATACTAATCCTTTTTCAGGAAAAGAGCTTTCAACTGCATCTACATAACTAGACGAATGTGCTTGTTTTATAATATTTTTGTCAAAGTTAATTGGATTTTTCCAAACTAATTTTTTATTTTTTTTTAATGTTTCAAGTATTGAAGTAACTCTTGAGATGCTCTCAGGATGTCCAGAGCCAGTATTGTGATTTAAAGAAGATTTAGAGGTGATTACTGCTGTTCTCATTAAAAATAATTCTCTAAAATTTTATAATATATTTTAGTCAATTTTTTCAAATCTGAAATTGGCGATCTCTCATCGACCATATGAATAGTAGTATTTCTTAATCCTAGCTCTAATCTCGGGATTGAACCCAAAAATCTACTATCGCTTGTACCACCTCTACAATTTAATTTAGCTGAGATGCCTGTAACTCTTTTAACAATTTTTTTAACCATATAAATTTCTTTATTTGGCTTGGTATAAAAGGCTTCACCACTAACTCTATATTCTATTTTTGCTTTACATTTTTCTTTCTTGGCAACTGTATTAATGATCTTGCTTAGTTTTTTCTTAAGAGAAGATGATTTATGTTTAGAATTAAATCTAACATTAAATTTTGCACTAGCAGATTGAGGCACTACATTTTCCGACAAATTATCTACATTCATTTTAGTAAATTCCAAATTAGATGGTGGCATAAATTTAGTACCGTTATCCAAAGACGAACTTTTCAATTTTGATATTACTTTAGCTAACGTTGTGCAAGGATTGATATAAGACCCAGCAAATGCCGAGTGTCCACTTTTTCCATATACTGTTACAATTCCATTCATAGATCCACGTCTTCCAATTCTTATTTCATCACCAATTGATCTGTTTGAGGATGGCTCTCCTACTACAGAAAAATCTATTTTTTCACCTCTTTTTCTGAGATATTTCATAACAGCTGGACATCCATAGCCTGTGGTTTCTTCGTCAGCTGAAATAATAATTGAAATTGATCCTTTAAATTTTTTGTTCTTAATAAAACTGCTAACAGCACTTATCCAACAAGCCACACCACCTTTCATATCTTGGGAACCTCTTCCATTTAAATAACCTTTTCTAACTACAGCTTTAAAGGGAGGAATTTTCCAATTGTTAAGATTTGCAACTACGTCAGTATGTCCTAAGAAATTTATATGAGGTTTTGATTTACCAAACCTGGCATATAAATTAAGGGCTGGTTTTGGTCCAGTTCCTTTTGATTTAATAATTGTACATTTAAAACCAATAGCAATAAGTTTTCTTGATAAGAATTTCATTATACCCTTATCTTCAGTTTTAATTGTTGGAAATCTTATTAGCTCTTGAGCTAATTTTATTTCATTGTAGGTTTTCATTAATTAATCTCTCAAAAGATCATTAACAGATGTTTTTGATCTTGTTTTTTCATCAACTTGTTTAATGATTACTGCACAGCTTAACGATGGTGCTGATGGATTATTTTTATCAGGTAAAGAGCCCGGTACAACTACTGAGTATGGAGGAATTTTACCATAAGTAATTTCACCTGTCGCACGGTTTACAATTTTAGTGCTTTGTGTGATTAGCATGCCCATACTTAGTACTGAGCCTTCTCCAACTATCACACCTTCCACAACTTCCGACATTGCCCCAACAAAAACATTATCTTCAATTATTGTTGGTAATGCTTGAGCGGGTTCCAAAACTCCTCCAATCCCAGAACCTGCAGAAATATGACAATTTTTTCCAATCTGACAACAACTTCCTGCACGACTAAACGTATCCATCATAGTCCCTTCGTCAATGTAAGCGCCTATGTTTACATAGCAGGGCATGAGAACTGCATTTTTACCAACGAACGATCCTTTTCTTACTGGTGAATTAGGCACCATTCTAAAACCAGCTTTTTCATGATCTCCTTTTGTCCATCCAGCTGTTTTTCCTTTAAGCAGATGTGCCTTATCGTACCAACTACTATAAGGACCATTTAAATTTTCCATTGGGTACATTCTAAAACTTAACATAATAGCTTTTTTAAGATGTTGATGAGTAACCCATTCACCATTGATTTTTTCAGCTACTCTTGCTTTTCCACTGTCCAAATCATCAATAATTTGATTAACAGCATCTTTTAAAGACTTATCTGAATTTTGGTTCACTTGGTCTTTGTTTTCCCAAGCATCATTTATAATTTTTTTTATATCGCTCATAATTTTATTGTTCTTTTAATAACCTTATTTTTTTTAAAAATAAAGCAAGATTATCAATCCGATAATCTACTACATCTTTATATTTATCAATATCATTTATTGGCTCATCATTACTAAACCAAACTTTGATCATATCTTTTGCTGTCTCAGATGTGAGATTTTTACAAATATCCTCTACATAAACAGTTTCAGCATTTGCTGGTATTTGAAATTTATCACATAATAATTTAAGAGATTCAGCATTTGGTTTTGGTTTAAAGTTAAAATCTACAATATCCATTACTTTTCCTTCAAATAAATCATCTATTCCTATTTTTTTCATACAATTCATTGCATGCTCTCTACTGCCATTAGTTGCACAGTATGCTTTTAGATTAAGTTTTAATAATTCATCTCGAAGCTCAACATCTTTTTCAAGACAATCATAATTTATTGTGTGAACATATTTCAAAAATTCATGGGCATTAACTTTATCTGGGTGATTAATTAAAAGTCCATTTAATGAGGTATCATGTTTATAAAAATAGTCAGACTGAATTTCTTTTGCTTTAATTTTATCAATTCCAAGCTTGAGCGCTATAAATTCTGTCATTCTAGCTGATACCTGGCCAAATAATGTTTTTAGGTACTTAGGGTGATATACACAACCGTCCATATCAAGAATTAGATATTTTACTTTTTTAAGATCTTTCATTTTCTAATTAAAGTTCCTGCACCCTTATCGGAAAAAATTTCAAATAAAATTGAATGAGGTTTTCTTCCATCAACAATCACTACTCCCGTGACTCCATTATTTACAGCGTCAAGGCATGTATTAATTTTTGGTATCATACCTCCGGTTATGGTCTCATCTTTAATCATTTGTAAGATTTCTGAGGATGAAACTTCCTCTATAAGTTTTTTATTTTTATCTAACACGCCTTCTATATTTGTCATTAAAATCAATCTTCTTGCCTTCAAAGATTTGGCTATAGCACCTGCTGCCGTATCTCCATTTATATTATACGTTTGATTATCTTTTAAGCCCAAAGGAGAGATAATAGGGACTAAATTTTTTTCTAATATATTATTAATTATATCATTATTAATTTTATTTGGTTTTCCAACAAATCCAAGTTCTTCAGATTCTTGAACAACTTCTATAACATTATTTTCCTTAGTATGAATTGAAACTGCCTCTGTATTTTTTTCTTTTAATGAATTAACAATATCTTTATTGAAGTCAATTAAGACATCTTCTACTACATTTATAATTTTTTCATCAGTAACCCTTAGACCTTGTATAAATTTAGATTGAATATTTGACTTGTCCAACTCTCTTTTAATTCTTGGTCCGCCTCCGTGAATTACTACAATTGATAAGCCTAATTTATTTAATACACTTATATCTTTGATAAAATTGTTGAATATATTTCTATCTATAAAAACATTTCCTCCATATTTAATAACTATTAAGTCGTTTTTATATTTATCAATATATTTATTTACTTCATTGATGGAGGGTCCATCTATTGGAAGCAAATCTTTTGTGTTCATTTTTATACTTGAGTTTTAACAGTTGTCTTCCTCATGATAACAACTTGTTGCATCATTGTGAAAATGTTGTTGAAAGTCCAATATATTACCAAACCACTAGGAAATGGAGCTAATATTACAGTTAAAAATAAAGGAAAGAACATGAAAATTTTAGCTTGAATAGGATCTGGTGGAGCGGGGTTTAGTTTTTGTTGTAGATACATAGTAAGACCCATTAAACAAGGCCATGCTCCAATAATTAAAAAGTTTGGCACATCAAATGGAATTAATCCAAAAGCATTAAATATACTTGTGGGGTCTCTTTCGCTTAAGTCATTTATCCATCCAAAGAATGGCTGGTGTCTCATCTCGATTGTCACAAATAACATTTTATAAATAGCAAAGAAGAAAGGGATTTGAAGTAGTATTGGGAAGCAACCACTTAAAGGGTTTACTTTTTCTCTTCGATATAACGCCATCATTTCTTGTTGGAGTTTTACCTTATCTTCTTTGTGTAGCTCTTTTAATCTTGCCATTTCTGGCTGTAATAATTTCATACGTGCCATTGACTTAAATGACATATTTGCAAGTGGAAAGAATGCAATCCTAATACAAATTGTTATCAAAATAATTGCTATCCCAAAGTTTCCTGAAAACTCAAAAAAATAATCTATTGCAAAGAATAAAGGTTTAACTAACCAGTAAAACCAGCCCCAATCAATTACTAAGTCAAACTTGCTTATATTTTGATTTTCGGCATAGCCATCAATAATATCAACCTCTTTTGCTGCAACTATAACTTTAAAATTGTTTGATTTAGTTTCGTTGGCACCAACTGTGGTTGGTTTATTCTCTATAAAACTTGCTTTAAATTTATTTTTATAATCAAAATCTGCTCTAAAAGATTTATTTTCTTCAGGTATAATACTCGCTACCCAATATTTATCTACAATTGCAACATATCCTTCCTCAGCATTTTTTGAATATGATTTTTCCTCTATATCGTCATAATCTTCTTCAACTAAACTTCCATCAAATACGCCAAGAAGACCTTCGTGAAGTATATAAAAATTAGTTACTTCTGGAGCAGTGTTTCTTATCACCTGTCCGTAAGGATAAAAATTATAAGTCTTTTCAGAATTGTTAGTTATTTTTTGTTCAACGTTAAATAAAAACTTATCATCTAATTTTATAATCTTTTCAAAAATAATATTATTATCGTTAGTCCATTTTAACTTTATCGGAGTACTTGGCGTAAGCTTATTGTTGCCTTCAATTTTCCAAATTGTCTTATTATTAGGGGTTTCAATTTCATTATTATTAATAGCCCATCCAGAATCTATATAATAACCGGTTTTAATTTCTTTTGGATTTAATAAAGTTACTTTTTCATTTCCATTAACTGTTGTTGTATAATTTTTAAAAGTAAGATCATCAATGACCGCCCCATTTAAGGAAATTGACCCAATTATATTTTCATTTTCAAAAAATATCCTTTCACTTTCATTAATTGCACTCTCTCTGGTTATTACTTTTATCTCTTCATTTTCTATTAATTTTGGAGCATCTTCGTTTTGAGTTATTTCGTTTTTTTCTTTTTCTAATTTAGCTTCATTTACTTCTTGAGGGCTCGGTGCAAAAAATAAACCCCAGAGCACAATAATAGCGGCACTTAATGAAACTGCGGCTAATGTATTTTTTAAATCCATTAATTTTTACCTTTCTTAACGGGGTCATATCCATGTCCTCCAAGAGGATGACAAGATAAAATTCTTTTTGAGCCTTTTATAGTACCTTTAACGACTCCATATTCGTTTAAGCAATCTATAAAATATTCTGAACAGGTTGGTAAATATCTGCAACTTTGACCAAGAACAGGGGATAGAATTAATTTATAAATTTTTATTAGATAAATTAGTATATTTTTAATCATCTTACTTTTGTTAAATCCTTAAATATTGAGTCTTTTATCATTTTATAATTAGCATCATAGATATTTTTCTTTGCAATAAACAAATATGAATAATTTAAGTTCATATTTATAGATTTTACAGCGTCATTAATAATATTTCTTAATCTTCTTTTAATTTTATTTCGTTTTACTGCATTACCTATTTTTTTCTTTGCTACAAAACTAATATTAAGAAGTTTATTATTTTTTGAAGAAAGTTTTCTAAAAAAAATCGTTGAATAAGGATTTGAAATTTTTTTCCCATTCAATAAATTTTTAAAATCCTCACTCTTTGAAAGACTTGAGATTTTACTCTTCATTAAACCGAAAGTTTTTTTCTACCTTTTTTTCTTCTGTTTTTCAGAACTTTTTGTCTTTTTTTCGTAGACATTCTAGATCTAAAACCATGTTTTCTTTTTCTTTTTACTCTACTTGGATGCCAGGTTCTTTTCATAGGTTATTATATTATTGTTAAAATTTCGTTCTTATAGAAAATAAAACTATATAAGTACAGGTATTTTTAATAAATTATCCCTATGAACAATACAAAAAATATAAAAATATTTATAGGAATTACATACATTTTGATAATTTTTATTTTTTTATGGTTTTTTTTTAAAAATTTTTCAATTAATGATTTTACCAGTTTTGAGATAATTAAGAACAATAGAAGTATTTTAGAGAATATAAAAAATAAAAATATTTTATTATCTAGTCTAATATTTTATTTGGCTACTATAATCTGGGTCTTGCTTCTTGGTTTCGGATCACCAATATTTCTGGTTGGAGGATTTATTTTTGGAAAATGGCTAGGCACTTTTCTAGTTGTATTTGGTTTATCTACAGGTGCAACATTATTATATATTTTAGCTAATTTCTTTTTCAAAAAAATAATAGAAGAGCAATTTTCTAAAAAATTTGAAAATTTAACCATAAAGTTTAAAAGAAATGAATTTATTTTTTTTCTTATCTACAGATTTGTTGGCGGTATACCATTTTTTTTGTCAAATATTTTGCCTACTTTATTTAACATTAAAATAAAAAATTTCTTTTTTGGATCTGTTCTTGGAATGGCTCCACAACTTTTTGTAGGGGTATCTCTAGGGGCAGGACTTAATAAAATACTAGAGGAAAATAATGAACCACCTTCTTTTTACGATTTAATATTTACTCCTGATATTTATATACCAATCTTAGCATTAATATTTTTAATTTTTATTGCCTTTTTTTTAAAAAGAATTTTTTATAAGTGACCTCTGATAAAAAAACTTAAAGTTTTATAAGGTATTCTGTAACCTGGGAATGAAGCAATATCGCCAGTCAATGCAGTTTTGGGATTCCAACCAAAGCAAAATATTATGAATAGAAATACAAAAATTTTCTTACTCATCTTATTTAAAAAGTTGTTTTTTATATTTTGATTTAAATAAATATATTGATTTTTAAACAAGTAGAAAAAAAATATTGCAGTGAAAACGTAACTTATATTTACCCATCTTCCCCAATCGTATCCTATAGCAAATATTATAATTACTGGTAACAAAGAAATAATTGCTGGATAAAACAAACTTGAAAAATTTTTCAAAAAAATAATATTTTTGTTTATTAAAATTGAGTTCTTAAATAAAATAAATATTGGACCAAATCCTATAAGAAAAATCATTATATATCTGAATACTCTTTCAAATGTGTATGCATCAATCGGATTTAGTTGGTCAAGAATTGTTGACTTTGATTTTAATAAAGCACAAGACATGTAGCATGTTTCGCCAAACTCATTTTTTAAAATATTGCTCATCAAATCATGGTTTTCAGAAGTAATTGGGTTGAAAGCTATATAAAACGCAACAATAATACCTGGTATAAAAAGAAATATAATTTTGAAAAAATCAAAATTAATTTTTGAAATTTTATTTTCGATTAACTCGATTAAAAAAATTAATGGAAGATAAAAAACAACAGGCTCCCATACCAAAACAGCTAATATTAAAAATAATATAAAGGAGATTTTTTTAAAGTATTTTATTTTCGGAACAAATAAGTACGCAATGTAAAGAGAGAATACAATAATTTCCTTTCTTGCAAGAACTTCTATTTCTGCAATGGGATATAGAATAAATATAGGTGCAAATATAGCTAATAAAGTTAAACGATTATGCTTTATATCTTTTAGAAAATTAAATAGTAAAATAAAATAAATTGAACACGAAATAATTTGTAAAATATATATTATCCATCTTAAATTTTGATCAAAAGTTCTAGATAAAAAGATAGCAATTTGTCCAATTATACCTCGCTTTGTGAAACCACCCTCGTAGTTAATCAGCCATTCTGAGATTGTGGAGTCATTTGGAACAGGATATTTTAAGTATAGAAAAAAATATGAAAAAAATAACAATGAAATTAAATACAAGAATAATTTAAAATTAATATTTTGACTCATTTAAATAATATTTTATTAGTTTATAAATAATCTTCTTTCCATAAACTTTATACTTATAGTTAATATTGTTTGATATAAAAGTTTTTTTTGAATTTGATTTTTTTATATTAAAGTCATTTGGTCTTATATATTTTTTGTTCATAAATACGAATTTGCGGTAGTCTAAATCAAAAAATTTAAATGCAAATTCTAACATTTTTTTAGCTGAAAAAATTTTTTGATTTGAAAGTAAAAAGTCTTGAGGTTTTTTTTGTAAAAAATGAAGCATATATTTAATTTGTTCTTCACACCAATTCCATTCCCTAGATATATTTAAATTACCAAAATAAGTTTTTTTTCTATACTTATATGCATCTATTGCTGCTAAACACATCTTCGGTATCAGAAAATACTTTTCTCTGTAAATTGACTCAGTGTTAAATATAATTGCGTTGTATGCTTTTAGGTTATATTTTTCTCTAAATTCTTTAGTTAAGTTAAAAGATAATAATTTAGATCTTCCATAAGGACTAATAGGCTTCTTTTTTGAGCCTATGTCCAGTTTTTTATTTGTTTTCGCAAATATTTCACAACTATTTGCATTTAAAAATTTACAATTAATCTTTCTAAATCTAATATTTTCAAGAAAATTTTTACAACCAACATAATTGCTCAAATATGTTTCTCTTGGTTTTTGAAAAGATAAACCTGGAGAACTTAACCCAGCAAAATAATATATAAAATTTGGTTTATATTTTTTTAAAATAAGATCAATTTTCTTGGGTTTTAAAACATCTAATTTAATAATTTTAATATATTTATTTTTAGTACTAAATTTTTTTTTTGTTTTTTTAATATTTCTTGTTGTAATTATTACTTTCACTTTCTTTTTAATTAATTGGAGAGCTAATGTAATACCAAATTGGCCCGATCCACCTACTATAATCGAAGTTTTATTTATTGAGGACATTTTTTATTATGAATAAAAAAAATATTATTTTTTTCACTAACTTACAACGAAAAAGGGAATAGTAGCGTATTTTTAAGAATATTAAATAATTTAGGATTTTTGAATAAGATATAATTTATTTGTTTATTTTGGTGCCCCGACCCAGAATTGAACTGGAAACTGATCCTTACCATAGATCTGTTATACCATTTAACTATCAGGGCATTTTATCAACAATATTGTATAAAACTCAATTTGACAAACTTCCACCTTAATTTATAAGTAATTTTAGTTTTAGGTAATTGTCATGAAAATTTATACAAAAATAATTTTAGATAAAAATAATAAAATTTTAGAAGAAGAATTCTTTGAATATTCGGGTCCCTTGACGTTGGCAGGAATTCATTACACTTATGGCGCCAATAAAAATGCAAAACTTATGGAAAAGCAAGCGAAAAAAGAAAGAAGACTTGCTGAGAAGCGTGCAAAAAAACAAGCCAAAGCTCAAGAAAAAGGTTTAGTTGAAAAAGTTAATAAAGAAGATCAGTCGCTTCCTTTAGATACAGTAATCACACTAGACCATTTAACAAATCCAGATAAAAAATAGTTAGATAATGAAAAAAAAAAGAAAGCCCTCAAAGCTTGATCTTGAGTATGCTTTAAAAAAAAATCTAAAAAAAAGAAAAATTTTACAAAAAAAAATATCAAAGAAAAATGATACTAAATGATAAACAAATAACCAAGCTTGCTAAGGAAAATCAAATGATAGATCCTTTTGTAAACAAAAGTGTATCAAAAGGTATAAGTCATGGGCTAAACTCATTCGGATATGATCTTAGATGTGGATCTGAGTTTAAAATATTTACTAATATAATGGGTGCTACCGCAGATCCAAAAAATTTTAGCGAGGACAATTTTATAACAGTAAATGGAGAAGATTCTATTTTAATCCCACCAAATTCATTTGCATTAGCCAGTAGTCTTGAATATTTTAAAATGCCTAGGAATATTACAGGACTAGTTACAGCAAAATCTACATATGCAAGGTGTGGGTTAGGAACTCCACCTACAGTTCTTGAAGCTGGATGGCATGGAAATTTAGTTCTTGAATTTTCAAATCATACAAGCAATTCTATAAAGTTATACGCAAATAGTGGAGCAGCTCAAATTTTATTTTTCCAAGGAGAGCAACCAGAAATATCGTATGCAGATAGAGAAGGAAAATACCAAGGTCAGACTGGTATAACTCTAGCAAAGTCAAAATAAAAAATGAAAAGATTTATAATAAAAGGCCCTAATAAAGCTATTAAGGGTGAAGTAGAAATAAGTGGTGCAAAAAATTCATGCCTGCCACTAATGGCTGCATCGATTTTATTTAAAAACAAAGTGACCTTAAACAATGTTCCTTTTGTAAAAGATATATTTACAATGAAAGATCTTTTAGTTTCCTTAGGTGCGAATGTAAAATATTCAGAAGTAAATAAAAAAATGACAATTATAAATAAACAAAATCATAAATTAGTAGTTCCTTATAATCTTGTTTCAACAATGAGAGCTGGCGTCTTAACTATGGGTCCATTATTATCTAGATATCCAAAGAAAGAAATAAAAGTTGCCTTAGGTGGCGGTTGTGCTTTAGGAGTCAGAGATACTAATTGGCACCTAGCAGGTTTTAAAAGCCTAGGTGCAAAAAATAACTTACATAAAGGATATGTAAATATATCCAGCCAAAAAGGTTTAAATGGAAATAATTATAAATTTCCAAAAGTTACAGTTACAGGAACTTCAAATTTAATAATGGCATCTATATTTGCAAAAGGAACTCACTTTATAAAAAATATTTCTATTGAGCCAGAAGTCATTGATCTAATTAATTTTTTAAATAATTCAGGCGCAAAAATTAAATTCTTAGGAAAAAGATCAATTAAAATTACAGGTATCAAAGAACTAATAAACGGAAGCCATACGATTATTGGAGATAGAATTGAGGCATTTAGCTATTTATGTGTTGGCGCAATAACAAATGGAAAAATTAAAATTAATAATATTAATCCAAACCACCTTAGATCCGAAATTATGACTTTAAAAAAAATTGGTTATACAATTGATACTAATATCAATTCAATAAAAATAAACTCGGGAAAAAAATTAAAACCAGTAAATCTAAAAACAGGACCGTTTCCAAATTTTGCAACAGACAATATGCCTTTAGTAATGGCAGTATTGACAAAGATTCCAGGCAAAAGTGAAATTGAAGAGACAATATTTTCCAACAGATTTATGGCAGCCCCTGAACTTAATAGAATGGGAGCAAAGATAAGTATAAAAAAAAATAAGGCAATAATTATTGGTCAAAAAAAACTTATTTCAGCAGATTGTATTTCCTCAGATTTAAGAACAACTTTTTCAATTATTCTTGGAGCAATTACAGCAGAAGGTTCATCAACAATTTCAAGAATTTATCATGGTTTAAGAGGATACTATAATCTTGAAGCAAAACTTAAGAAAATTGGAGTTAAAATAGTTTCAAAAAATTAGATGGCAGAGAAATTTCTTAAAAAAATTATATCTCAAAATGAAGAGGATCTTAGAGTAATTTCAGCCCTTTGTTCAGAGTCAAAAATAAAACAAGCAGACATCAGGTATTTAAAAGATAATAAAATTTTTTTAGTATCGTTGGAAAGAAAAAATAAAGAAAAAAATAACGAAAATGAAAGGATAAAGAGTATATTAAAATTTGAATTTATTGACAAATCTCAATCCAAAAATATTAATCAAGACAATGTAGATAATATTTTAGAGTTACTAGCTATAGATTTATTTAAAAAAGAAAATAATTACGAAATAGTCCTTTTATTTTCAAACAATGGAATTATAAACCTTCTATGTGAGGTAATTGAAATAACCCTAGAGGATGTAAAAATTATAAATGATTAGAGTATTAAACTGCAGAAACAAAAACTATAAAAGAAAATTAGTTCATTTTCTTGAAATTAGAAGATTAAGTAAGTCAATCGACACCTCAATCGTTCCAAAAATATTAAAAGATATAAAAAAAAATAAATTAAAAGCTGTAATTAAATATGAAAAAAAATTTACTAAAAATAGCAAAATAGTAGCCTCAAAAAAAGAGGTAAACCAATCAATAAGAAAACTAGATCCAAAAATAAAAGAAGCTATAGATTTTTCATATTCTAGGATATTTAAATTTCATTTTATGCAAAAACCTAAAGATATTAGATACATAGATAATTTTAAAAACAAAATAGAATACAAACATATACCAATCGAAAAAATTGGCCTGTATTGCCCAAATAATTTACCATCAAGCATGTTAATGACGGGTGTTCTTGCAAAAATTGCTAAGGTAAAAAAAATCATTGTAACTACACCCAGATTTAAGGGAAAGCTAAATCCAGCAGTAATGTATGCAGCAAAAAAGTGTGGAGTATCTAAGATAATAACAATTGGGGGAGCTCAAGCAATTGGTTATTTAACATACATAGAAAAGGTAAATAAAATAATTGGTCCAGGCTCCGATTATGTAACTGCAGCTAAAAGGTATGTCTCTAGTCTGGTAGCAAAAGAGTCTATGGAAGCAGGACCAAGTGAAATTTTAGTTCTTGCTGATAACAAAACAAATATTAATCAAATTGGAACCAGTCTTGTTTCACAAGCAGAGCATGGTTATGAGAGCCAAAGTATATTAGTAACTAAATATGAAGAAATAATTAATAAAGTAAAAAAAAATATAAATTTTAATTTAAAAAATTTATCAAGAAAAAAAATTGCTACAAAAAGTTTAAAAAAACATGGCCTAATTATTTTATGCCAGAATGATAAACAAATTATAGAAATAATTAATGAGATAGCACCGGAACATATTGAAATATCCGTATCTAATTATAAAAAATATATTAAGAATATAATTAATGCAGGTTCAATTTGTATTGGACCCTATACACCTATGGTTGCGACTGACTATGGATTATCAATGACAAACCATGTGCTTCCAACAAAAGGTTCAGCTAAATTTTCCTCAGGACTAAATCTAGGCGAATATTATAAAAAAATAAGTTACGTTACACTTACAAAAAAATTTGTTGCAAAAACTGGAAAATTTGGGATAACACTCGGGAATTTTGAAGGTTTGACTGGTCACGCTGAATCAATCAAATCAAGAATGAGGAGAAAATAGATTGGCAAAAGAAGATGGAATTTTAGAGTATAGAGGCAAAATTTTAAAGGCTTTGCCAAATGCCATGTTTGAAGTTTTGTTAATTGAAAATGGACATAAAGTAATAGGTTATACAGCTGGTAAATTAAAAAAAGGAAGAATTCGTTTACTAGAGGGTGATGAAGTGCTTTGCTCAGTAAGTCCATATGATTTAGCACGTTGTAGGATAACCTGGAGATATTAAATGGCCTTGTAGCTCAGTAGTAGAGCAGTACCCTGAAAAGGTATGTGTCGTTTGTGCGATTCAAACCAAGGCCACCACTCAAAAAAGTATGTGTCATTAAATAACTTCTTGAACTAATTTTAAAAATGCTTTAACAAGCCTTCAAGCTAAATTTTAGCTTTAATAATAACAACGAGGAAAGAGTACAAATGAGTCTAAAAGGTAAAATAAAATGGTACAATAGCAAAAAGGGCTATGGTTTCATTGAACGTGAAGATAAAGAAAAAGATGTGTTCGTGCATGCGAGCGCAGTAAGAGATGCAGGATTAAAATTCTTGAATGAAGGTGATGAACTCACTTTTGATGTAGAGGATGCTGATAAAGGTCCTGCGGCTGTTAACTTACAGAAAACGTCGTAAATCTTAATCATCAACATTATTGTATAGGGATATATTAGTAAAAATTTACTAATTCTATTCCTATACAATTCAGTCTTGATATTTCAAATTTTAGTGATATCTAAACACTTATGATTAAAAACATTAGTACATTTAGACAAACTAACAGACATATTCATCATGGCTGCAAGGCCATTTATTAATCATTTTAAAATTTAAATTAAACCAAAAATAATATAAAAATAGAAAGGATAACTAATATAGGTTATATTATCGACACATGCCCGATTGGTGTAGTGGTTAGCACGAGTCTCTGTGGAAGACTAGGGTCCTTTTCAATTAAGGAATCGGGTACCGATAAATGTAATGTGGCGAAATTTATAAATGTTATTAATTTATGAGTAATAATAAAAAAATACCTAAGTTACCAATTGGTTTCACCGATATTTCTGGAACTGATTTTGAAATTAAGAAAAAAGTAATTAAAACTTTAGAGGATAATTTTATAAATTATGGCTTTGCGCCTTTAGAACAATCAACGTTCGAAATAAGTGAAAATATTGGTAGTTTTATAGCTGACGATCCCGAAAATCCCATGGCAGATGTTTATACATTTGAGGATTCTAAAGAGTCTATTACTTATCGTTATGATATGACTGCTGGATTGGCTCGTTCATATGCAGCTTCATATTTAGATCTGCCATCAATCTATAAGAGGTACAGTGTAGGCGATGTTGCGAGGCGCGAGAAGCCACAAAAAAAAATTAGATTAAAATCATTTACGCAAGCAGATTGCGATATAATTGGAAATGTTGAAAAACCAAAGGCCAATGCAGAGTTATGTAATCTTATTGCGGATTCTCTTCAAAAATTAAATTTTTCAAAAGATGAATTCAAAATATGTATAAGTAACAGAAAAATAATAGAAGGTCTTATAAATGAACTTAAAATAACTAATGAAAAACAAAAATTAGCAGTATTTAGAGCAATAGATAAAGTTAGTAATCCAAATATTGGTATAGCTGGAGTTAAAGATCTATTAGGTAGCGAAAGACGAGATAAGTCTGGCGCAGTTACAAAAGGAGCTAATCTTTCCAGAGATCAAATTCAGCAAATAATCGGCTGTTTAGACATTAAAGATTTTAAAAAATTAAGTACTGTTTTAAAGAATCCTCTATCTAGAGAGGGAATAGAAGAAACCAATAAACTATTTGAAATTCTTAACTATGGTAAATATTTAGATCAAATAAATTTTTCAATCGAAAAAGTTCGGGCAATAAATTATTATTCTGGTTGGCTGGTTGAAACTGAAATTAATTTACCAAATTTTGGAAATGGTCTCTCGGTCTGTTCAGGGGGAGAATATGCAAACCTTATTGGTTCATTTAAAGGTCCATCCACACCCATGCCAGGTGTAGGTATAAGTTTTGGCGTGACAAGAATATCTGCGATTTTATCTGAAATAAAAAAGTTGGAAATTGAAGAAAAAAATCCTGTTTTGGTCTGTGTTATGGATAAAAAATATTTAGCTAAATATTATGAAATTTTAGATGAAATGAGATCAAACAGAATTAGTTCTGAAATATTTCTTAATCCAGATAAAAATATGGGAAAACAACTAACTTATGCTTCAAAACGTAAAAACTCAGTGGCGGTTATATGTGGTGAAAATGAATTTAAAGATGAAACAGTTACATTAAAAAACCTATTAGCAGTAAAAGGGGATAAAAATCTTCAAGTTACTGTCCCAAGAAAAGATTTAATTAATGAAGTCAGAAAAATTATATCCAAAAATAATTAATTTTATTAAATCAAAAGGATTTAAAGAGTTAAGCCTTAATCCTGTTATTAATATTAAATATATTAGAGATGAAAAATTAAAAAAATATCTTTTTACTTTCAAAGATAATAAAACAAATACAACTTTTGCATTAAGACCGGATCTAAGCTTGATGAGTTTAATTGAGTTTTCAAAAACAAAAAATAAACAAAAAAGTAAAATCTTTTATTCTGGGGAGTCTTACAGAAAAAATAAAAATATAAACTCACAGATTGGATTTGAAATTTATAATTCTAATAAAAAAGAAGACGAAACAGAAATTATAAATATTAGTGCTAAAATATTTGAAAATGTTATTGGAAAAAAAGGAGATATCAGCTTGGGGAATATTGAACTGTTCTATTCAATTATTAGACAATTAGGACTACCAAAGAGATGGGAAGAGCGTTTAATTTTTTCAAGATATAACAAGAAATATTTTAAAGAAATCTTGGAAAGACTTGAAACAAATAAATCCTTAGACGAAAACATAGAATTAGATAAAAAATTTTATATAAAAATGAAAAAATTTGATCCTAATCATATAATAGCAAATAGAACTGTAAAAGAAATATTAGAACGTTTTGAGGAAAAAATTTATTTTCAACCAAAACCATTAAATGGAAAAAGAAGTGTCAAAATCATAAAAGAATTTTTAAAAATTAAATGTCCTATTGAAAAAGCACCTTTAATTTTAAGTAATTTTTTTAAAAAAAATAAATTAAATATTCATATTTCAAAAGATTATTTTCCTATTAAAAAAAATAAAATTGGAAATCTTATCGTAAAATATAATAGTGCCGAGGTACCTGAAGTTGAAATATACGATGGCTTAGTATTCTCGATAAGAACAAAAAAATCAAAAAATAACAATAGATCTATAATAGGAGGAACATTTAATTCGCTTAGCGATTCATTGGGCTTAAGAAAAATTAACGCCACTGGATCAGCAATTTATCTTAACAAATGACAAGACAGGTAATAGTAAGTTTAGTTAGCAAGGGCAGGCTTCGCAAAGAGTCGCTCAATATTTTTAAAAGGAAAAAAATACTTATTAAATCTGAAAAAGGTGAAAGAGATTTAATTGGATATGGGAAATACAAAAATATTCCTATAAAATTCTTGTTTCAACATGCAAGAGAATGTATAGATGCATTATCTAATAATGCAGCCGATATCGCCATATCAGGAAAAGATTTATTATTAAACACAGAAATAGAAATACAAAAAAAAATAAAAATTTATAAAAATTTAAATTTTGGATATGCATCATTAAAAATATTTTGTGATCATCATTGGATAGATTGTAACAGTCTGCTAGATGTTTCAGAAATAGCTACAGAAATGTTTAAGAAGTATAAGGAACCTATGAAGTGTGGAACAAAATATACTAGAATAGTAGATAATTTTTTTGAAGAAAAAAATGTTAAAAATGTAACTACAATTGTTTCCAATGGCGCAACAGAAGGCATGATACGACAAAATGCGAGTTCATTAGTGGCAGATATATCAAGTTCAGGCAGAACCGCTATGGCCAATAATTTAAAAGAAGTTGCAAATATAATGGAATCATCTGCTGTTTTAATGGCTTCAAAAAAATCACAAAATAACAAAGAAGTAAAAAAAATCCTTAAATTACTTTCCAAGTAACTTTTTTTGACGCTCTCTATATTCTCTATCTCTTCTTCTTTTCTCTTCTAAAAGAAAATCATCCTTTAAGATTTTTTTATATCTATCTTTTTGCATTTTTCTTTTCTGATTAATTGACATTAAATCTCTGAGTCTTTTGGCTTTACTTCTATTTCTTAATTCTTGCTCGGAGATTATTTTTTTTTCAAATTTAGATATGCTTTCAGTTGTAGAATGTTTATATACCTTATGAAGTGGTTTTTTATTTCCAGAATAATAAAATTTTAATCCAGATCTTTCCGTTTCTGGCCTTGTTAATTTTTTTTTTTTGTTATTTTTTCCCTCACCTCTAAAATCTTTTTTTGTCCAATGTCGTGGCGAATTATCTATTATTTTTTGAATTTCTCCATTTGATCTAATTTTATGCTGATTTTTACCTTTCGGATTTGAATAATTATTTTCTTTCATCATTTATTAATTGAGTTGCCTTAGCAAAAATTAAAGATTTATCATCTTTTTCTAATATTTTGGTTAATCTTTTCTTGAGTTTAATTTTTCCTTCTTTTTTTGGATTTTGAGCTATATTTTTTGAAGTCTCTCTAAGTTTTTCAATGACAATATTTTTTGCTTCTTTTATTGTTCTAAATTTTCTTGGACCTAATGAACCAATATTTAACCTTTTTTTATAATTATATGCGCTTACGGATGTAAATTTATTTCCTTTACTAGTTAAATAATCTTTCTCATTTAATAAATCTGCAAATTCTGAGTCAGTTAATTTGTCATTTAATAATCTCAATTCTTTAAATTTTTTGTCAGTCATTCTATTGGGAAATAATTTTTTTATAGCGATATCGTATTTTTTTAACATGATAGATAAATTATCTTTACTATATGCCTGATCTTCCTGAATAATTTCCCCATCTTTCTCTACTTTAAGTTTAATAGTATATCTTCCAGATCCTGTTTTTCCATACTCGAATATATTTAATCCAGGGCAATCTTTAAGTTTTTTTTTAATCTTTATTACTTCGGTAGAATTAATTGTTTCATGTTGAGGTGGTGTCCCAAGAGGTTTGTGTGTTTTAAAAGAACCATATTGATTTTTACTTTTAAATCTAGGCTTATCCATTTTAAATTTTAACCTATTACTAAAATGAAGTCGAGAATTTCTAAAATATAGGAGAAAGATGCTTTCGTACTCGCTAAACTCAAATAAAAACCATCTTAGGTACAACCTTTATAATCACAGTCGATTCTTCTTTAGTATAAATGTTTATCTTTAATAAACTAGGTTCTTCTCAAGCCTGAAAAAAGAAAAAGAAATTTGAATACTATTGATTAATTAACTTTAGTTAAATATTAAGTAATTATGAAATGGAATAAAAAATATAATTATCCAAAATCATTCAGAAGTATAATTAATGGCATGAGGTATTATTCCATTGATAATGAAAAACTTCCAAGTTGTACTGAAATTTTAGAGTTTACTAAACCCGAAAAAGATAAAGAAGCTTTACGTAGATGGCAAGCAGATGTTGGCAAAGAGGAGAGTCAGAGAATATCAAATGAAGCAACTTCACGTGGCTCAGCTATGCACAAAATATTAGAAAATTTTTTAACAAATCGTTTAAATGGAGATTTATTGGAAAAAGATGATTTAGCTGAAAAAATGGCTAATGAAATAATTGAACATGGAATTAAAGAAAAATTTACAGAGATATATGGTGTGGAAGCAACTCTCTGGTATCCACAAAAATTTTCAGGAACTTGTGATGCTGTAGGTATTTATTCAGGAGCAGAAGCTATTTTGGATTTCAAGAATAGTCGATCCCCCAAAAAAAAAGAGTGGATAACTTCATATCTACTCCAGGTGGCCCTATATTCCCTTGCTCATAATAAAGTTTTTAACTCAAATATTACTAAAGGTGTAATTTTGATGTGTTCAACAGATTTGACCTTTCAAAAATTTGAAGTGGAAGGACAAGAGTTTATAAAACTACAGGAAGATGCTATGAAAAGGGTAGACCTTTTCTATGAGATGGTTTCTAAGAGATAGTTTTTTCTTTTACAATGTTTCCTAAGTCTTCGGTATGTCTAATATTGGGATTATTATTAGATGAATATATTTTAAGCTCATTATTATTTGTTTTAATCAAAACTAAATATTTAGCTCCTGGTTTCTCCATTTTCTGTTCTTGGATTTCTATTTCTATTTTTTTTGAATTAATTATCGTCATAGATATTTTTCATGGTCCTCAGACATTTTTTCTAAATGACTATTAATTAATTCAACTTTTTTTAATTTTTCTTTGTCATGTTTTTCTTGAACTCTGATTTCGTCAATTCTTAAAAATTGAGAAGGTATCGTAGGATAACTTTCATTATTAGTTGAAAGTAGTCTTTGACTTATACCTTTTCTAATTCTTTTATAGTCTTTATCAGCAAAAGCTTCTTTACCATATTCATCAATCAAAATTAATTCAGATAGATGTTTTAAATCTTCATCACCATCGAAGTTTTGAGCAATTCTTTGTTTTTCTTCCATTTTATTTGCTATGACAAAGTCATTCATATATCTTTGAGTGTCTTTTGAAGGTTTTAAAGCAAATATTTTTTCCTCAGGTTTTAGTTTTGTTTGATCTAAACTTTTTTCTTCAAATTTATCTTTTAATATTACATTTATCTTTGTTGCAATCTCAGATCTATTTTTAATTATATAGTCAGCTCTTTTTTCAAGTTCATCTTTACCAATAGCTGAATATTCATCTTGTATACTTTGTACCCATTTTTCTTCAGGTTTTAAAATTAAAGGAAGTCTATTTGATTTTATAGTTCTCATTTTTACCGGTGTTGCAAAAAGAAGTTTTGATAATTCTTGATTACTCTTACCTTCAAATATATCTTTCGGATCATGCTTTAGATCAAAAGCAAGTATATATCCAGCATAGAAACTATGTTCAGTTAAAAAACAACATGCAAACTGTCTTGTTTTAGAGAAAAAGGTTTCAGTTGTATAAAAATATTTTAGATTTTTTATGTAAGGTAAAACATCTTTTTTGTTAATAAATTGTAAATTTTTATTAAAAAGTTCACTATCATTTTTTTTTAAATACTCAGTTAAATTTTTTAAACCAAGTGTATCATCCTTGGCTGTGTGGCTATCTTTAATAGGAAAACCATTCATCGCACATAAAGAAGCTAGTTTAAAAATTTTATGATTTTTTTTATTGATGTCAGTCTTTAATATATTTGGATTATAATATTCCATGTTCCTTGCAAGAGGAAGCGTATCCATTTGGCAAGCATTTGTAGAGAATAACCATGGGAAGCTATATAAATTTGAAAACCATGTATGAGAAGTTAATAGGAAGTCAAAATTAAACCCTGCATAAGCATTAAATTTAACGTGACCTTTGTTTTTCCATTTTGTAAATGTTTCACTGAGTTTTTTTGCAATACCGTGATTACTATAAGTATGTTTTTCTTTGTCATAAATATCATATGGATTTAAGCCATTTACTAATAAGGCATCACACTCATATGATCTAGAAATTCTAGGTCGAGCAAATAAATCAATACTATCAACAATTTTTAAATCTTTATCTCTTACAAGTATTGCGGAATAAGAGAGCAAATCTGCGTTTATATGTGATCCTGATGTTGTTTCAGCATCTAAGTAACAAGTAAATTGTTCCATTAAGCTATCTCCTTTTTATTTTGGTCAAAAAATAAATCAAATTCAGGTATTTCTTTTTCATCGAACAAGTCATTTTTATCCATTGATTCATAAAAATTATTTTTTGTTCTTAAATCATTATTTTCGAGAAGTTCATTTGCAAAACTAGATTTCCATTTTACCTTTCCAACAATAGTTAAGGCGTCGATGTTAACAGTTATTGGTCGATATTTTTGATTATCACTAATAATACTTACCATAACTTTTTGATTTTTATCTTTTTGAACTTTTTTACCAAAATAGAAATCTTCTTGTGATTCTTCTAGATTAATTATTGGTTTTAACTTCTCAACAAGCAAAGGATTTCCAATACCATATTTTTGGACTAATTCATCAACCTGAAATAAACTAACTTTATCTATACCTTTTGCAAAAACTTTATTGATATCTTTTTCAGCCTCCTCTTGCACAAACTCAGGTATTTCATAGTCTCCTTGGTATGTATAATTAAATTGCAATCTTCTTACTGCAAATTTTTCTCCGAGTTTGTTTTTTTTTGAAAAATCTGGAATTGTAATTGCATAAACACCATCTTTA
This sequence comes from Pelagibacteraceae bacterium AG-365-D07, assembly GCA_003280005.1. GTDB lineage: Bacteria > Pseudomonadota > Alphaproteobacteria > Pelagibacterales > Pelagibacteraceae > Pelagibacter. The sequence continues at coordinate 54,056 of QCGH01000001.1, forward strand.
AATCGATAAGAGCTGTTCTTAGGTGATTTATTATCTTTTAAAGATCGATAACTTGGATGTTCATGTATCAATACTTTGTCATTTACCTCAAAACTACCTTTCATATTTTCGTCATCTATAACCAACATAAATAAATTATTTATGTCAGATATCTTCAGTTCATCTCTTAAAAAACTTTTTGAAAACAACATATCTTCATAATTACTAGAGCCGATTAATGTTGGGGTTACAACTTTTATTTTTTTATAATCATCAGGAGCAAGAAATTCTTTCATAAAAATTTTTCGTAGACGTTCTATAATTGGATAGAAGTTTTTTAAATTTTGTATTAACTTTTCATATTGTTTAAATTTTTTTGTTGGAAGTTCATTCTGTAAGTTTTCTTGATCTGACTCTTCTATATAATTATATGCATCTGAAAAGGAAATTCTTAGATAGTTTTCAACATAATTTTCATTATAATTATTATTTTGATCCATGTTACCTAATCTAATTAAATTTAGAGCGTGCAATTCAAGAGCTGGTATTATAAGTTTATTTTTTATATCTTGATTTCTGCAATTAGAAATAATTTCATAAAAATTTTTACTTTGGTCATACCAAAGTCTATCTTTATTTTTTTTAACATATTCTAAGGATTTTTTCTTATTTCTTACTTTTTTTAAGTTTTTTAAATATAGAGATGAAAAAGCTGCATTAAGAAACAAGTATGAAAATTCACGAGGAAATTGCTCTTCTTTGTACCTATAAACGTAATGATCAAAAGAGGATCCCCGATTATAAACCATCAAATTACTGCAGTTAGACCTGCTCATGCCGCACTCTTTAAGAATTTTTTCTAGTAATTCACGGTTTTTAGTTTTTTCACTAATTGAACGTATAACTTTGTTTAATTTATTTAAATCCATGATTCTTTATATATACTGTTTATACAGTGTAAAAAAAAAATGTCAAATCAAAAATAACTGTTGACAGCGTGTAAAAATGACTATATTATTAGTATTATGATAAATAAAATAATTAGTTTGCTGAATAAGAGGGAGATCCTTTCTTCTCTACTTTCTGTCAAAACTCCTTCTGGAAAAAAAACTAATTGTTTACCTTTCATAAGCGCTCTCAAAAAGGGGGACGAAGTAATGTCTGGGTTATTATCCTTTCTCGCTAGTCTTAACCAGGCAATACAGCTGATAATCTTTGAAGTTATCTTTCCTTTTAAGAAAATCAGAGTTCCCCTTAGAAGGGAATATCATGCAATAAATCATAACTTTAATAAAAAAATAAATATAGGAGGTCAAAATGAAAAAATATTTTGAATTTAAAAACGAAGTTTCAAATAAATTCTGGGAAATATCACAAAAAGGTATTTTAGTAAAAGTTGTTTTTGGAAGAATTGGAATTCAAAATCCACAGGAACAAATCAAAGAATTTTTAAATGAGCAGGAGGCAAAAAAATTTGCTGATAAGAAAATAAGAGAAAAAATCAACAAAGGATACATTCAACATTAGTATGCAAAGTAAATATAGAAATATTTTAAAAGAAAGATTGGTTTTTTATAAAATTTGGAAAAATGATTGGGATTTATATTTCTTTCATAAATCAATATCTGAAAAAGCTAAAAAAAAATATTACTCAGAGAGAAAATTTTTAAAATTATTGCTTTTTATTTATTTTCTACCTTTGAAAATATTTAAATATATAGAAGATTCTAGAGATGCTCATATTTATAATAAAGGAGTAACTTTAATGAAAGTAATTCAAGATGAATTAGATGAAACAAAAAAAATAAACCAATCAAGGGAGGAAAATGAATAATATTTCAAAATTAAAAGATTTGCTTTTAGAGCTAAAAGAAGTCAGTCAAGCAGAATACATAAAAAGTGTAGAGAGTGCAGTTACCACCGCCTGGGGTGAAGAAGTTTGGGATCACGATAAATTAAGTAGAGATTGTCTACAAAATATGGTTGATGGTTGTGTGGAAGCTAACATTGGGATAGATAAAATTAAAATCAAAACAGAAGATGACCAAATCAAAGTACACGCACCAAATGAGTACTCATTAGAGAGACTATATTATATAGGTTCCACTAAATCAGAAAAATCCTACAGACAAATTGGTGCTCATGGTGAAGGAATTAAGAAATGTTTTTCAGATTTAGCAAGAATAGGAATTTTCAATCCTATCTTGTTATCTGGTGATAAAGCTTTAATTATTACTGTTGGTAAAGAGGTGCCAGAAACAGAATTAAGACCATTAGTTTATAATTATTTTAAAATTAATAAAATTGATGGGAATTATTTAATTATAAATACAATTGATAAAAAGTTAAAAAAAAGTTTTCAATTTGGTTTGAGAAACTTTTTTTATTCAAAGAATCCAGTCATAGGTGAGGTTCTTCATTCGTATAACGATATTACAATTTATAAATCTACAGAAAAAAATGGATATGGATTTTACAAGGGTTTAAAAAGAGTTGATATTAAAGGAATACCCGTTGTTATCTCAATTGATAAGGCTTATAGCGCTTTAGAGAAGAAAACAAAGATAGATCGTGACCGACAAGCATTCGATACAAAGTTACAAAGTACATTTTTTTCAATATTCGCAAGATCTGGTTTTTATTATAACGATCTACCCGGAAATGTTGCCATTAGATATATTTTAGAAAATTCTAAAGATATATGGTCTACTGGACATTTATTGTTAAGTGCAATTGCATCATATTCATATGGAAGATTAAAAGATGATAAGTATTTAAAAGAACTATTTAAAGAAGGTTTTTATGCTGAGTCGAGGTGGACTTGGAGTAGAGAGATTTCCTATAATGATTGGTTTTCTACTAAAGTTCAAAACTGGATAAGACAAAAAACAAATAAAGAAAAAAAGAATAAAAAGCTACTGCCAGCATATTTTACAAATTTTGGTGTTGAATCTGCTCTAGATAAATTCATAAAAAATAAGAAAGCGGCTGAAAAAAGAATTAAAAATAAAAAAACAATGGAATTAACTACAAGAGAAAAGAAAGCTATTAATTTTTGTTTTGATGCCGCAAAGAGTATTAGTCCAAGTTTTTCAAAATTATTTTCAGGGGATGAATATGATGATCCTTTGTACGAGGTAAAATTTAGAACTATAACTTGTAAAGATATTTTAGGAGAATTAAAAAATTCGTCAGATCATAATTCAAAATTGATTTATTTACACAAAACTTTATTTAACGAATCATTTGGCAAGATGATGTCTGTATTTTTACATGAACTATCACATACCTTAGGTCATGATGATGGATCAAGAGAGTTTAGTGACTCACTTACTGTATTAATACAAAAGTGCATTGATAATAATAAGAGTGTTCAAAAATATTCTAAACAATGGTCGCATTTAATAAAAAACTAACTTATAAAGGAGAAATATGACAACGATTCTATCATTTGCAGTAATTATTTTGGTTTTAATTTTAGGAGGTCTAATTTTTTATATATTAAAAAATAAAAAAAACCAAGAAGGTATAGATCTTAATAGTCCCGAAATTATTAAACTAGATAGTCAAATTAATAATCTTGAAAATACAATAACTGTGAAAGACGATTATATTGAACAACTAAAAAAAGATAAAGAAATCTTAGTACAAAATTCAAAAAACGCAGATTCTTATAAAGAGGTGTCTGATAAAAGTTTTCAGGAATATACTTCTTTAGTTCAAGAGTATAGAAATTTTCATGAAAAGCTCGTTGGAAATGTTAAATACCAAGGGGAATACAATGAAAAAAAATTACAAAGATTACTTGAAAAAAATGGACTAGTTAAAGATCAAGATTTTACTGTTAGAGAGGGACAAATTAATAAAGACCCAGTTACAGGATTAAGCAAAAGAGTAAATCCTGATTTTATAATTACCCTTCCTGAAGAAAATAGTATTGTTATTGACTGCAAGGTTTCACTTAAAAACTTCGAGGATTTTGCTAATGAAAAAGATCCTAAACTTAGAAGTGCACATATAAATAAACATTTAGCATCAGTTAGGGATCACATCAAAAGTCTTGCCAAAAAAAATTATACTAAATTATATAATTTGAAGTCATTTCAATATGTAATTATGTTTATGCCATTTGATACATGTTATTTGTCTGCAATTGAGTATGACAAGGAATTGCTAGATTTTGCTGCAGAAAATAAGGTTATTTTAGCAGGCCCAATATCAATAATGGCTTTAATTGCAAATGTTACAAGTCTAAAAAATCAACACAAACAAATTTCAATTGTTGATAATGTTGTAAAAGATGCTGAGGCAGTATGGGATAAATACACAGTTGTAAGAAACAATATTAAAACATTATTTTCTAGTTTTAAGACACATAGAAATGCCTTAGAGAGTTTAATTAATAGTACCTATGGTAAAAAGAGCGGGCTTGAGAACTTGATTGTGAAATTAAAAGATGATCATGGCCTAGAAGGCGGTTCCAAACTTCATTCTACAACAGAGGATGAAAAAATTGTTCCTGATTTAGAAGATGCCGAAGATAAAAAGATAAAAAGTATTGTGAATTAAATAATATTATTTTGTTTTATCTATTGATTTTCAATTATAAAAAATTTATATAATCCTTATGGCAGTTCATGAAGTAACAGATGATAATTTTGAAGAAAGGGTAATGAAAAACACCAAGGACGTTCTAATTAGAATGACCGCCGAATGGTGTGGTTGATTGCCCCCTAACTTTTCGTTAGGGGGAATTTAAACGGCCCATGTAAAACTCTCGCTCCAATAGTTTCTAAAATTTCTGATATGTCAGAGATGTCAAATATTGAATTTCTGGTTCTAGATATCGATTCTAATCCAAACAGCCCGATAAGAGGAGAATTTATGGTTCGTGGGATACCTGCATGTTTTTATGTAAGAGCAGGCAAAGTTATTTCATCTAAAATTGGCATGACAACCGAAAGTGATTTCTTAGCTTGGATTAACTCAAATAAATAATTAGTTCTTACTTAATACATTCCCTACATGATACAAACTTCCAAAAACACAAATTGTCTTCGCTTTATTTGAATTTAACTTCTTAAAAGCTTCTTGGATACTTTTTGCTTTATCAACAGAATGTCCATTTTTAATAGCAATTATTTTAAGATCTTCAGCCGTACACGAATTTGGCTCACTATCAATATTCATAGTTATTATTTTTTTAAATATACCTTGAAAATTCTTTAAAAATTGTGAAGGCATTTTATTTTTTTGCATAGCCCAGATCCCGTAAATAGGCCCCTTCAAAGTCTTTAGGTAATTATATAAGTTTTGTGCTGAAGCATTAGAATGAGCACCATCTAAAAGGAGAGCTTCATTTTTGTTTAGATATTTTCTTAGTTTGCCTTTTTTAATATATTCTAATCGTCCTTCGAATTTAATTTTAGGTATAGTTTTTGTAATTATTTTTAATTTTATATTTAAGTCTAATGCAATTTTGATTGCTAAACCTAGATTATCAATTAATCCTTTGCTGTGAATATAATTAGAATTAATTTTAATTAAATTTTTATTATCCTTGTAAAATAACTTTTTCTTTTTACTAATTATTTTCCAAGAAGAGGGGTAAGTAATATTACTCTTATTCTTTTTAAGTATTTTTTTTACTATCCTTAAAACTTTTGGCTTCTGTTTTCCTATATAAATATTTGTATTATTGCTCATATACCCAACTTTTTGTCTACAAATTTCATTAATAGTTTTAGGATAAACCCACTCAAGATGCTGCTTGTTTAAATTTGTACATATCTGTATAAAAGGCTTATCCCATACTCGGGATGCATCTCCCTTGAACAGAAGTCCCGCCTCCTGCAAAGAAAAATCAGCATTTTCTTTTGAGGCTGCTAAGATATGAACTAAAGTTAAAACCTCAAATAAGCTAAGTTTAATTTTGAGTTTTGAGATTTTTTTTTCATATTTTTTAATTTCTTTTAGAGAAATAAATCTATTTTTTAACCAGAAACGAGTTCGTAAATCATAAAGATGAGGTGAAAAGTTAGCAGTTGCAGTATTGCCATTTGCTTCAAGGAAATATTGGAGCGCTTTAATACAAGTGAACTTGCCATCGCTACCTATTATGTTTATTGGCCTTTTTAATTTTAAATGTGGTGAATTTAAAAGAAATAAAGCTTTTTTAACTCTAGATAAACCCAATGAAATACTTCTACTATATTTTTTTTGTAGGTTTTTATAATAGATTTCAGAGTTAATCATAACTGATTAACCGTATTTTTATGATGCCTCTTTAGTTTGTATGCTAAGTTCTGAAGTTTGTTCATTATTTTCTGAATTTACTTTAGAATTTGTCTTTAGCAATAAAGATAATAATAAACCTATTTCTTTTGCTAGATCTTTTCTATCTGCAATACGATCAATCATTCCATGTTTAAGGCAAAAATCTGCAGTTTGAAAATCTGGCGGCAATTCCTCCTTGACGGTCGCTTGGACAACCCGCCGACCACTAAACGCAATAAGACAATCTTTATTTTCTGCTATTTGTACATCCCCGAGCATTGCCATAGATGCGGTCACCCCACCTGCTACAGGATTCGAATATACTACAAAATATGGAAGACCATTAGATTTAAGTTCATTAATTGCTAAAGTAACTTTTGTCATTCCAGAAAGTGCAACTAAACTCTCATACATCCGGGCTCCACCAGACGCACATACATTTACAAATGGTTGTTTATTTTTTATACAATGATCTATAGCATAAATTATTGCTTCAGTTTCACTTGCCCCAAGACTGCCACCGATGAAATCAAAATTTGATGCAGCTACAGTTGTATTTATTCCATTCATTTTTCCTGTTGCAACTAAAATTGCACAATCTTGTTTTGTTTTTTTTCTAGCTTCCTTCAATCTATCTTTATAAGACTTTGTATCCGTCCAGGACAATGGATCGTCTTTAACAATAGGTGTCTTTAAAATTTCATAATTACCATCGTCAAATAGCATCCCAAATCTTTGAAGAGGATTGATTCTATGATGATGGTTACATGATGGGCAAACAAATAAATTTTTTTCAAGGTCTTTTTTCATAATAGGCTGACCATGACAAGAAATCCAAGGACTATTTTCTCTTTCAGATCTACTAGGAAATTTTTTGTTAAGATTTTCTTTTATACTTTCACCAAACTTTTTGATTCTGTTTATCCAATTCATGATCTATTTAATTTTATTTTTTAACTTTAATGTCAGTTTATATAAATTTTTGGCAGGATTAAGATTTTTTTTAATAGAATCTGTTATATTTCTACATAAATTTGATCCACAAACCAATCCTTGAGCTGATTTTAGGCTAGATATGTTGTTTTCTGTAATACCAAATCCAATGATATAATATTTAGATTTATCAATCGATTTTACATAATTGTATCTTTTTAAAATATCTTTTGAACTAACCTTTAGTCTGCCTCCAGTTGTAGATAGCATTGAAATAATATACACAAGCTCATGACTATGCTTTACTATCTCTTTTAAACGATCCTTTTTTGTAGTAGGGCTTACTAATTGAATAAAACAGATAGAGTTTTTCTCACATTTTTCTGAAAATTTTTTATTTAATGGCCACGGTAAATCAACAATAATTAATCCCGAAACAAGATTTTTTTTACAATCTTTTATAAATTTATTCTCTCCATATTGAAATACAGTTTGGTAGTATAACATTAAGATTACAGGTTTTTCTTTATTTTTATTTTTAAATTTCTTAACCGATTTAAAAAGATTTTTGTTTTTAAAACCATTTGACAATGATCTATAAGAAGAATCTTGTATAGCTGGACCATCACCTATGGGACAATTAAATGGTATACCCAATTCCAGCAAATCAATATTTTGAGATATAGAATTTAGTATTTTAATTGATTGATTTAAATTAGGGTCACCTAATACCGTATACGATATGAGTGCTGGTCTTTTTTGTTTTTTACATTCCTCAAATGTTTTTTTAATTAATAAGTTTGTCAAATTTTAACTCCTAATTTTTCTGCTATTATTCCAAAATCTTTCATCGCATTTCCACAAATAAGAGTAATAATTTTATCTGTCTTCTTCATTTTTGGAGCAATTTTACAAACATGGGCTAGAGCATGAGAGGGCTCTAGAGATGCTTGAATTCCTTCTAATCTTGAACAAAGTTTAAAAGCTTCCAATGTTTCCTCATCGCTAGGTGCAACATATGTTGCTCTTTTTTGTTGTTTTAACCATGAATGGATCGCTGAGCAGCCGGGATAATCCAAACCCGCACTAACCGATTCTGTATCAGCAATTTGAAAATTTTTATCTTGCATTACATATTGAGCTGCTCCATGTAAAATTCCAAGTTTTGAACCATATGTTAATGGAGCTGCATGTTTATTTTTAAATTTTTTTGGTCCTCCAGCCTCGCAACCAATTAATCTGCATCCACTATCAATCATATGCATCCAGAACCCAAGACTCGAGCTACCGCCACCAACGGCTGCCACAAGACTCAGGTTCTTTGGAATTCTTCCGAATTCATCTTGAACTTGTTTTTTTAGCTCTTTTGAAATTACAGACTGGGCGTACGCACAGATCCGAGTATAAATACTTGGGCCCACACTCGATCCTACTGCGAGGTGAACCTTGTCACAGTTAGCTACAAAATATCTAATGCTTTCGGAGACAGCGTCAACTAATTGTCGTGACCCACTTTTAACTACGTGTATTTCAGCACCTAGCAACCTCATTCTCATAGAGTTTGGAGCTTGCCGTAAATAATCTTTTTCACCCTGAAAAATTATAGCCTTGAGTCCTGTTGCTGCTGCAGCCATCGCTAAACCTGAGCCCGCCATCCCTGCTCCAGTGTCCCCAACCACTACCTTTTTATTTGTGTATTTGGCAATTAAACAGTGTAGCAAAGCATTGTTGAGCTTATGACTTTGAGAGTTGGCCATTGCTTCATGTTTTGCATATATTTGGGCGCCACCTAAATGTTTAGATAAATTATTTAGTTTAAGAAATGGAGTAGGTCTTCCAATAAATTTGGCATACATCTCATCTCTTTCTTTTAGAAATTTTTTATTTTTTCTTAATTTTTCAAAAGCATTAGAAAGATCTTCAAGAGGTTGAAAAAGTGTTTCTGGTATATAGGATGAACCAAATACTTTGCCCCAATATCCATTCTCATCACACTGATCGTATAAAGGAATACCTTTTTTTATTTTAATCATGTTTTTTTATATTTGAATTAACTATATTTAACAATTTATCAATTTTTTTTAAATCCTTTTTACCATTTTCATCTTCTAAAGCTCCCGAAATATCAATCATATAGTTTGAGCCTTTTAAATTGTATATATCCTCGATTTGTATGTTACCAGCAATCATCTTATTTAATGAGTCAGGCACATCTTTTAAAAGATTATGATCAAAACTTTCTGATTTATGGTAACCTTTACTATCAAAAAGTATTATATCTGATATCTCAGAATAATCTTTATATTTTTCTACATCCTGTAAATCTGAAACTGTGATAGCCGAAATTATTTTAATTTTATACTTCTTTTTAATTTCTATAGTCCGCTCTGGAGTTACATCATAAAGCTGATAATAATCAAAATTTAAGTCTTTAATTTTTTCTAAAATTTCGTTGGTTGGAGAAACAAGAACGCTAGTAAAATTTATTTGTTTTTTGTTAACATTGATCAATTCTTTTAATTTTTGAAATTCAACATATCTTTTACTTTTTTCATAATTTACAATAAAACCAATAAATTTTGGTGGGTAAGAGTGATTTAAAATATATTTCAAAGTTTTAGAATCTGAGACCCCACAAATTTTGACATCTTTGATCATTGATTTAAATGATCAATTAACTTTTTCAAATTTCTTTTAACATTGTGTCGAGTTAAAGATCTTCCAATTACGATTGCATCAGCGTTATATTTAAATAACGCATCTCGGGGTGTTACAACACGAGATTGTTCATCTTTCTTATCACCTGGTAATCTTACTCCAGGAGTTACAACAAATAAATTTTTATATCTTTTTTTTATTATTTTTGATTCATGCGCAGATGCAACTACCCCGAAACATCCAGCTTTTCTAATTAAACTCGTTTGTTTTAAAACTAATTGATCAATAGTTTTTGTGTGTCCAATTTCTTTAATACTTTTATTGTCTAAACTAGTAAGAATGGTCACTCCAAGAACTAATTTTTTAGTTAACTTTGCTTTTTTAACAACTGCTTTCATCATTTTAAGACCACCGTGGGCATGAACAGTAGTATACTTACATCCCTTGAGATCCTTAATTGATTCAATTGCATTCATAGCTGTGTTGCTTACGTCCATGATTTTTAAGTCAAGAAAATACTCCCCATTAAATTTTTCTAAAAATTTTCTTCCATTTTTGCTGTAAAAAAATTGATGGCCAAACTTAGGAATGATTTGATAGCTACTAATTTTTGTATCTTGTATAATTTTTTTTACTTTTTTAACATTTGAAGTATCTAAAGCTACAAAAACAATCTTACTTTTTTTCATTTAACTTTTTTTTCCATTCTTTTGAACATTTAAATAAAATATTTTTTTTTTCAGGTACTTCTATTTTTTCAAGGGTTTTTGGATTTAAAGATACTCTTTTTTTTTGAATTCTTGGCTCAAACATCATTATATCTCTCAATTCAACTCTTTCACCATTAGATAAAGCTTTTATCACCTCACTAATAAAAATGTTGAATAACTTATTCAAATCTTTTTTTAAAATATTGGGAAAATTTTTTGAGAGTTTATTGATTACTTCTGGTTTAGATACTGACAATTTAAAATTATTCTTCTTTCTTTTTATTATCTAATTTTTCAGAAAGTGAGGAAAATGGAAGATTTTTTCCGCTCAATGGGCTCGAAAATTTAGATACAGCCTCTTTATTTTGCATCTCTTCCAACAATTTAATACTTAATGAAATTTGTCTTTTTTCAAAATTTATCTTTGCAATAGCGGCATCTATCCTATCGCCAGGTATAAATCTATTTGAACGAGCGTCCTCAGCATTTATCGCGATCTGATTTTTCTTAATTAAAGTTTCTAAATTAGTCCCCTCAGGAGAAACCAACAAACCTTTTGGACTTGCTGATATAACTTTAACAGTTAAAATATCATTTATCTTTTTATCTTTGAATTTGTTAAATGGATCTTCTTGTAATTGTTTTACACCAAATTTAATTTTTTGTTCTTTAGATTTTACTTCAATAACTTTAACTTCTATTTCATCTCCTTTTTTAAATTTTTTTATCTCATCCTCAGGTTTAGCGGTATACGAAAGATCGTTTGCGTGTAAAAAACCGTCTATTTCAAATTCTGAAATTTCTAGATAGATAGATAAATCTTTAATATTTGAAATTTTAACTTTAAGGCTTGAGTCTTTTGGATATTTTTTTTCAAAACTTTCGTATGGATTCCCTTTGACTAGTTTATGAGAAATTGAAATTCTTTTTTTTTCGGTATCAATATCTGTAATAACGCAATCTATCTCCTCATTGATCTTAAAAAATTTGCTAGGATTTACGTTTTTTTTACTCCAACTTATTTCACTAGAATGTAGTAAGCAAGTCAAGCCTGGCTGCAGTTCACAGAACGCACCATAGTCTACTACTTTTATAACTTTTGCCTTATAAGTGTTTCCAATTTCATAGTTTGATATATTTTCAAATGGATCGGGCGTTAACGCTTTAATAGAACATGAAATCTGTATTTTTTCATTATCAATTGATATAACTTTTAAATCATGTTTCTCACCTATTGTGAAAACTTCGTCAGGATGATTTATTCTTGAATAAGATATTTCTTGTAAATGAACCAAAACATCGATTTCATTATTTACTTCAAAAAAGCATCCAAAACTAGAATAGCCCTTGACGATAGCATTTTTTATAATATCTCCAACTTTGTATTTTCCTATAATTAATTTTTTATCTTCTTTTTTAAAAGAACTTATTACCTCTCTTCTTGAAACACACGCGTTTCCTCTAAATTTATCTAACTTAATAATTTTAAAATCTTGTTCTACTCCAAATAGGTGATCAAATGACTTAAGAGGCTTTGAGTCAATTTGTGATCCAGGACAAAACATTAATGATTGTGTATCTAAATGTTGGACTATAACACCTCCTTTGCATTTTGAAACAATTTTACCCTTCACATTTTTATTTTCTTCATAAGCTTTTTCAAGAATATACCACCCTCTAATTTTTTGTGCTCTTGACGCTGATACAATTACTTCACCATTCTTATCTTCAATTTTTTCTAAATATACCTCTAGTTTATCGTTTTCTTTAATATCCTTGTTGCCATAAATTGTTTTTACTTCAGCTATATCTATAAGAGCCTCACTTTTCATTCCTTGTATCATCAGGTATACGTGTTTTTCAGAAATTTTGGTTATTACACCTAGTAATAATTTTCCTTCCTCAATTTTTGTTTTTGAAAAATTATCTATTAAAAGTTTCTTAAATTTCTCATTTTGAGTGTTTGAGATATCTTTATATATTTCCATTAAGTATTAGTTTCCTATCCATAATAGCTTTTATTTTTTTAAAGCACGCTTTCTTACTTAATTTAGTTGTATTAATCAAGATCGAATCTTTTGTTTTTATTAAAGGACCATATTTCCTTGTACGATCTAATTTGTCACGTTTTCTAATACTTTTTAAAACCTCATTTAAAGATATATTTTTTTTAAGTTTTCTGTACTCTTCAAATCTTCTCTTTGCTCTTGTAATTATGCTTGCGGTAATAAAAAATTTGAACATCGCATCTTTGACTTGAATTGACGTGATATCTCTTCCATCCAGAACTGAACCATTGAATTTTTTTGGGGGATCGTATGCGCACTTTTGTTGAAATTTATGCACTATATCTCTAACTTTTTTATCTCTAGCAACAATCGATGCTGAAACCGCAACCTCGTCTGTTAGTAATTTTTTATTGGTAAGTAATTTCATATTTAATTTAAGGATATTTTTTCTAATTATCCCATATGTAAGTTTTGTTTTATATTTTATTCTTAATAATCCAATATGTCTGTATATTTTTCCAGTATCCAGGTAAAATAACTTATAATGTTTTGCGATTAATTTAGATTGTGTACCAGCGCCTGCGGCGGCGGGCGAGTCAATTGCAACAGTAATAAATTTTTTTTTTCTCAACTAATTTTTGCCCCTAATTTTTTTGATAAATTTAAAAAAGTTGGAAAAGAGGTGTTTATTGAATCTTTATCATTTATCACCCAAGTACCACCCAAGGTTAATGCAGCGATTACTGACATCATAAATATTCGATGATCTTTTAAAAAATTTTTTATATGAAAATTATTTTTTAAAATTAAGTTTGGTCTTCCAAATATACTAATATCATTATTCTTTCTAACAACCTTTATACCAATCATCTTAAGAAAATTTATCGCAATATTCAATCTGGGACTTTCTTTCTTATTTAATTCATCTAAATTTCTAAATTTTGAAATACCTTTAGATTTTGCAGCTACAAGAAAAATTAAAAGAAATTCATCAATTGCAGAACTATTTAAACTCTGGGGACAATTGATTGATTTAAAGTTTTTTGTACTTTTAATTTTTATATCTCCTATAAATTCTCCTTTATAATTTTTTTTGTTTTGTATTTTTATTTTAGCATTCATTTTTCTTAAAATTTTAAGAATTCCAATTCGGGTAGGATTAATGTTGGTATTTTTAATTATTAGTTCTGAATTTTTAGATAATAATGTTAATACGATAAAAAATGATGCTGAGCTTATATCTCCAGGCACTTTATAATCAAATGATTTAAATTGATTACAACCTCTTACATAAATGTGATCATAATTTTTACCACTTTTTATCTTTATCGGATATTTAAGATGTTTCAGCAAAAGTTCTGTATGCGATCTCGATTTTCGTGATTTAATTCTTGTTATTCCTTGTGTATTAATTGCGCTTAATATAATGCAGGTTTTTACTTGAGCGCTTCCTTTATTTTCATGGTACTTAATCGGTCTAAGAAGATTTGATCCTGTAAACTCAATAGGTAAAAAATTTTTTTTTGATTTAATATTTGCACCAAACATTTGAAGGGGTTTTATTACTCTTGAAAAATCTCTTTTTGAAAGACTTGTGTCTCCTGTCAATTTAAATTTTTTTTCTGTTCCAGAGCATAAACCTAAAATACATCTTGCAAGTGTTCCAGAGTTTCCTGCGCTAAGTATTGCGTTATTTTGAAATTTAAAACCATTAATACCTAATCCATAAATCTCTACAAAATTGTCCTTTTTTTTGATTTTTACTCCAAGTTTTTTTACTACTTCTAAAGAATTGTTTACATCTTCCGAGTTAAGTAGATTAAATATTTTAGATTTACCAACTGCGATAGATGATATCAAAACACATCTAATACTTAAACTTTTGTCGCTAGGTATGTTAATTTTTTTTTTAAATGATTTAATTGTTTCTTGTATTTTAATTTGATTTTTCACTAGGAATTAAATTTTATAGCCTTCACCAAAATAAGCCTCAATTGCTTTTGTATCTTTTACAAGTTCTTGAGGTGTTCCTTTTGCTACTATTTTACCTTCGGATAGTACCATTGCAGAATCTACACAACCTAATAAATCTCTACTACTATGATCTGATATTGTAACTGAAATTCGATCAAACATTTGAAGACTTACTATAATTTGCTGAATCATTCGAACACTCTGAGGATCTAACGCGGCAAATGGTTCATCTAATATTAGAATTTTTGTATTTTTAACCATGGCCATTGCTAAAGTTAATTTTCTAACTTGTCCTCCGGAAAGAAATTTTGACTTTAGTTTTATAACGTTTTGTAGTTCAAATTTTCTTATTAAATTATTAATTTTATTTAATCTCTCCTCTTTGTGACTTATATGCAGCTCGGCAATTGCCATCAAGTTATCGTATACACTTAAATCTGACCATGATCCTCCATACTGGGGTACCCAGGAAATACCAAATTTAGAACATCTTAGATGAGTAGGTACATTTGTTACATCAGTATCATCAATAAATATTTTTCCATAGGTTGGTTTTATCAAGCCTATAATCGAGTGATAAATTGAACTCTTACCAGCTCCATTTGGACCCAGTAATCCTGAAATTTCTGACTTTTGAATACTAAAATTTAATTTTTCGACAATCTGCCTTGTCCCATAAGAAATTGTTACATCTCTAAGCTCAATTGCTGGTCTTTCTTCCTTAAAAGATTTAATTCTAAATTTTTTAATTAATATACTCATATTTTGCAGTTAAGTTGACTTTTTCACTTTTGTTTTCCATTTCTAGCCTAATATCTCCAGTTAACATATCAATCAATATTTTATCTGAATTTAGATTAAATCTTTCAGATTTATAGCTTACATTATTGTAAATTGTACAAATTTTTTCAGAAAAAATTAAATCAACATTTTCAGAAAAAATTGAATTATTTAGATAGTTAATATTAACATCATTAAAAAAAAAGGTATCATGATTTAATTTATCATATATAGCCTTGTTAGAATGAATGTAAATAATCCCTCTATTCTTAAGTGTAATAACTGAAACTACTTTATCTAGTTTAACTTTATTACTATTTTTTGCACCTTCCAGCTCAACTGTAGCTTTTTCAGCGTTTAAGTAAAAAGTATTTCCATTTTTATCAGTTGAATTGTATTCAACATTTACCAGTTCATTAACAATATCTTCACTCAATTCATCAGTCTTTATTTCATCTGTTTTATTTTTTTTTGATAATATTTCTTTAGTATCGCCAATATATTGATAGTAAAAAAATGATAAAATTGAGATGATAATTAATAATATTGTAGCTTGAATAAGTATTCTTATTTTCATTTTATAGAATATTGGCGTTAAGAATTTTATGCATATGAATTAAACCAATAGTTTTTTTCTTATTTTTTTTAAATACACATAACGCTGTTATTTTTCTGCTATTCATAATCGATAAAGCTTCAGCAGCCAACATATCTTCATTTACGATTATCGGATTTTTGTTCATTACTGATTTGATTAATAAATCCCCGATATTTTCTGACTTACTGCTAATCCTTTTAAAATCACCATCCGAAATAATTCCAGTTGTATAACCAAGATTATTTTTAGCTATTAATACTCCTAAGTTTTTTTTATTGAAAACTTTTAAAGCAGTTTTTAGATTTGAATTTTGATTTATAAAAGGTATTTCTTTTCCTTTATACATTAAGTCACCTACAGTTTTTAATTTAGCACCCAAGCTTCCTGAAGGATGGAAAAGCCTAAATTTTTGTTTTGAAAATTTTCTTTGTTTAATTGTTGCTATTGCAAGACAATCACCAAAGACGATTTGAGCTGTTGTACTAGATGTAGGAATGTAATTTCCAGGTCCTGCCTCGGTAACCACTGGTAATAAAAATCTCAAATTACTTGATTTATACAGCAAGGAGTTTTTTTTTGAAGTTACTCCTATAAGTGTAATGCTTTTGTTTCTTTTCGCATATTGTACAATATTTTTAAGTTCAGCAGACTCTCCACTATGACTTATTAAAATTAATACATCTCCAGAGCTAATCATGCCCAAGTCTCCATGTGAACATGAGCCAGCATCCACATAAAATGATGGAATACCTAGAGAAGATAATGTAGATGAGATTTTTTTAGAAATAATGCCTGACTTTCCAACTCCAGAAAAGATTACTTTACTTTTACATTTTAACAAAGAATTTACTATTTTATCAAAATCTTTATTTAAAGCTTTTTTTAGTTTTTGAAGTGCATTAATTTCTGTTTGCACTACATCTTTTCCAATCAATGAGAAATTTTTTTTCATGTTTAATTAATGTGACCAAATATCTTCTGTGAATTGAGCTAAATCTAAATCAACTCTTGTTTGAATGCAATTTATTGCTTTAGTATACAACCCATATCTATTTTCTCTTATCAAAATATTTTTGAGTCTTGAGCAAATTTTATGTAAGTAAATAACATCTGATGCACAATACTTGAGTTGTTTTTCATTTAAAACTCCTCCAAAATCAGTGCTTTGAAATTGTTTACTTATTTCTATACCTAAAAACTCTTTCACGAGATCTTTTAGACCATGCTTGTCTGAGTAGCTTCTTGCTAATTTGCTCATAATTTTTGTACAGCTTACATTCTGAACATCTACATTTAGGTATTTTTTTATAAAAGTCATATCTGCTCTTGCAAAATGAAAAATTTTCTCAATATTTTTGTCAATTAAAAGTCTTTTTAAATTAGGAGCATTATAATTTTCTCTATTTAATTGAATAATATGTGCATCGTTATTTCCGGAAGATATTTGTACTAAATACAGTTTATCTCTATTCACGTTTAGCCCAGAAAACTCAGAGTCTATAGCCAAAGACTTATTGTCATCTAGCTTTATTTCATCTGGCAAATCATTCTTATGTAATTTAATATCAATTTGCATAAGATATATATATATGAAACCTAAAGAAATTCTAGTATTTGGCGCTTCAGGCCAAATTGGACGAAACTTAATTAGAAAACTTACTAAAAATAACTATAAAGTTATTGCAGTCACAAGAAATATTCACCAAAAGGGATATATTTTAAAGACTCAAGCTAACCCAGGATATTTGGAAATAGTAGAATTAGAAAGACTTAGTGAAGAAAGAATTCGAGAGTTATTTAAAACATGTTCAATTTGTATCAACTTAATTGGAATATTGTATGAGGAAAGTAAAAATCAATTTAAAAAAATCCATTCAAAATTACCAACTCTCTTATCAAAAATTTCAAAAGAAACAAATATTGATCAATTTATACACATCTCAGCGTTGGGTGTAGAAAACGCTAAAGATAGCGCATATGCAACAAGCAAGTTAGAAGGTGAAAAAGGAGTAAGAGAAAACTTTGAAAATGCAGTTATCTTAAAACCATCAATAGTTTATTCGATTGATGATAATTTTACTACTAATTTTATGACCTTGCTAAGTCGACTCCCTCTAATGCCACTATTTTATAATGGGGAAACAAAGTTTGCACCTATACATGTTTCAGATTTGACGGAGATAATTACACAAGTTATTTTAAATCAAATTAAAAATCAAACAATTGAGTGTATAGGGCCAGAGGAACTGTCTTTCAAAGAAATTATCAAAAAAATATTAAATTCAATAGAAAGAAAAAGATTTTTAGTACCCATTCCTTTGCCAATAGCAAAGATACAGGCGACACTGCTAGAATTTTTGCCTTCTTTTTTGCAAGGAGGACGTAAACAACTAACGTCAGATCAATTAAGATTATTAAAATATAATAATATACCTTCCAAAAGATATAAAACCAATTTAGATTTACAATTTAACCCAAAATTAAAATATTTTGACAAAGAAATATTAAAGTATTCCTATATGTGGAAAGTCGGTGGCGAGTATTCAAAAAAAAAGTCAATTTAAATTAAGAATTATTTGTAATTAGGCAGTTTTTACTTTTTTCTCGAGAAAATTGGGCACATCTTCATCTTTTAGTGCAACATCTTCCTTTTTTGCTTTTAATTGATAAACCATCATAAGATGCAGCGGACAATATGAAAACTTTTCAACATTTTTTCTTCCGCAAAAGGAAGAACTTTTCTCATTTGGATGCCCTTCCATATATTTACAAGTATTATCAGTCAACTCTTCAAGACAAATATTTTTTGCCGGCTCAAAATTTTTATCTAATACCAAGCTTCTGAACTTCTGTCTTCTGGTATAATTATTGTTTTTCTTATTTGAACCCAGGTCTTTTGGTGAATAATTATTATATCTTGAATTTCTAGTTTTAATTTGTGAAGATAAATTTAGTCTATGCGCTTTACCTATAACCGCATTCCTGCTTACCCCACCGATGAGTTCCGCTATTTGAGAGGCAGTTTTTCCCTTGCCCCATTCATTTTTTAAAATTTCAATTTTTTTATCGTCCCAGCTCATATTTTACTATATATAGTGTATTTTAACAAAAATTACACAATATTATGTAACTCATAATTGAGAATTTTAGCAAGTTTTTTTTTTGTTTTTTTAACAGTTATTTTTAAAATCAAAATTTAACCATTGGTTGCATTTTATTTAAGTCAATATGATTTAAATGTGTATAAGATAAATACTAATTTTATGAGTTCATTAGCTAATAATTATAATCGAAGAAAAATTTCTTTTAAATACGGAAGAGGTAGTTTTTTATATTCAACCAATGGTAAAAAATATTTAGATTTTGTACAAGGAATTGCAGTCAATTCATTAGGTCATGCTAATCCTTATCTAGTTAAAGCCTTAATTAAACAAGCAAAAAAAGTCTGGCATGTATCGAATGCTTTTCAAATTCCAGAAGCAGAAAAGTTAGCAAAAATGTTGACCAAAAAGACATTTGCTGACAAGATTATCTTTCAAAATAGTGGGGCAGAAGCAACTGAAGCAGCAATTAAAATTGCGAGAAAATATTTTTTTTCACTTGGAAAACCTAATAAAAATAGAATTCTATGTATAAAAAACTCATTTCATGGAAGAACAATTGCAGCAATTTATGCAAGTGGGTCAAAAAAAATGACTGAAGGATACGGACCCAAAGTTCCCGGATTTGATCATATTGATTTTAGAAATTTAAAACCAAGATTTCCAAATTTAAGAAATAAAATAACAAAAAATACCGCTGCAATAATGGTAGAATCTATAATGGGAGAAGGTGGTATAAAGACTATCCCCGACAAGTGCCTCAAATATTTAAGGAAAATTTGTAACGAAAAAAAAATTTTATTAATTCTAGATGAAGTTCAATCAGGAATAGGAAGATCTGGAAAATTTTTTGCATTTGAAAGTTCAAAGATTAAACCAGATATTGTCCCAATAGCAAAAGGGATAGGCGGAGGTTTTCCTATAGGTGCAGTTTTAATGACAAATAAAGTTGCCAAAGTCATGATACCAGGCAGTCACGGATCTACATTTGGAGGAAATCCCAACGCTTGTGCTGTAGGCGCAGAGGTTATGAAGCAGATGTTTAAACCCAAATTTTTAAATAATGTGAAAAAAATGTCAGATTACTTCTTTATAAAATTAAATAATTTAAAAAATAATTATCCAAAAATAATTAAAGAAATTAGAGGAAAAGGTTTATTAATTGGAATACAATTGCTAGTAAATCAAAAAAAATTCATAAAATTGTTGGAGAGAAATAACTTGCTAACAATTAGAGCGGCTGAAAATGTTGTCAGAATTTTACCTCCTCTAAATGTAAAAAAAAATGAAATAGATCAAGCAATAAAAATTATAAATAAAGTCTGCGCTGGATATAATTAATGAAAAATTTTATAAATCTAAAAGACATACCTGCGGCTGATCTAAGAAAAATTTTAAATGATGCAAAAAGTAGAAAAAATAAAAGAAAAAAACTTAATACGCTTGAGGCAGATAAAGATGAGCCATTAAGAGGAAAACTTCTTATTCAAATGTATGAAAAACAAAGTTCAAGAACTCGATTAAGCTTTCATATTGCGATTAATCAACTTGGTGCTGGTTCAATAACTGTAAAAGCAAGCGAATTGCATCTGGGAAAAGGGGATGAAAGCATTGCAGATACAGCAAAAATCTTATCTACATATGGTGATGGTTTTTTGTTAAGAACAGATAGTGACAAAAAAATTGATGATTTTAGTAAAAATTTAACGATACCCATCATTAACTTGTTAAGCCCAAGCTCTCATCCTTGCCAGGTACTATCCGATGTGTTTACTGTAGAAGAAATAAAAAAAAAACCAATATCAAAATTAAACATATGTTGGATAGGTGATTGTAATAATGTTTTAAATTCATTAATTGCAGTATCAGTAAAATTTAAGTTTAACTTAAATATTGGATGTCCAAAAAATTATAGTCCCCCAAAACATGTAATGGATTGGGTAAAAAGAAATAAAAGAAAAATAAATATTTTTAACAATCCACTAAAAGCAGCTTTAAATGCAGATGTAGTATTTTCTGATAAAGTTTTTTCTCTTAACGATAGAGGAAATAAAAACAAAAAAATTAATGATTTCAAAAATTATAAAGTTAATTCTAAATTGATGAAAGTTACAAAATCTCAATCAATTTTTCTTCATTGTTTACCAAGAGGAAACGAGGTTTCTGACGATGTATTTTTAGGAAAAAAGTCTAGAGTTTGGCAACAGGCTCTGAATAGAGTTCATGTCCAAAAAAGTATTTTGCTTTATAGTTTTGGAAAATTAAGGTAAAGGAATCGGATTGTCAGAATATTGATTTAAATACAAAATAACTGACGCTCTATCTTTTTCTTTTCTAAGTCCAGCAAAACTCATTTTTGTACCTTTTATCCATGCTTGAGGTTTTTTAAGATAACCGTTCATTTCTTCAAAGGTCCATTCTTTACCATATTCAGAAAGAGCTTTAGAATACTTGTAATCACTGATCGCAGCAACTTTTCTACCTAAAACTCCGTAAAGAGCTGGTCCAATTTTGTTGGCCCCTCCCTTTTCAACTACATGACATGCTGAACATTTTTTAAAAACTTTTTCTCCGTGTGCAATGTCTCCTAAAGCTAATAGAGAGGATATATCAACTTTCTCTACGGCTTCACTTTTTGTTTCTGATATTTGATTTGCTGTACCATTTTCAGGCATCTCTACTTTATATCCCGCAGTTTCAGGTTTATCTATATGGAAAACTAAATCTGATATTTTCCCAATACCAATAAATAGCAGTGCAATTAATAATATTGATGCTACTATTTTATTAATTTCAAATGAATCCATGATATTTGTTTTTAAAAGTCATATAACATGTAAAACAAAAAAAATAATGTATAATTATTTCAAAGTAAGCGGCTGAAAGACGCATAAAAGCATAATTTATGACCAAAACGATTATTTTAATACCTTCAAGATTGGGAGCTTCGAGATTACCTAATAAGCCTCTACTTAAAATTAACAGCAAGTCACTTATTAATCATGTATATGAAAAAGGTAAGTCAACTAATATTGGAGATGTTTATGTTGCAACTGGAGACAAAGAAATTTTTGATGAAGTAGTGAGAAATAAAGGCAAAAGTGTGCTCACTTTGAAAGATCATTTTACTGGCACAGATCGTATTTTTGAAGCCTACAAACAACTAAATTTAAACGATGTAGATTATGTTATCAATCTTCAAGGAGATGAACCATTAATAGACACAGAGGATATTATTAATTTAAACAATTTAGCAATAAAAAATAATTCTGATATTGCAACACTTGCTTGTAAACTAGATAGCAAGAATAATGAAAATCAAAATATTGTTAAAGTAGTATGTAACAAAAATATTGAAAAAGAACAATTTTCCTCAGCCGAATGTTTTTTAAGAGTTGTTGGAACTAAGAAATTTGAGAATATTTATCATCATATTGGGATTTATATTTATAAAGTTACAGCCTTAGAAAAGTTTATAAATTTAAAACAATCTTCAAATGAAATAGAATTTAAACTTGAGCAACTCAGAGCAATTGATAACAATATGAAAATAGATGTTATTTTTGCCAACTCAGTGCCAATTGGAGTAGATACTGATGAAGATTATATGGAAATAAAAAAACTAATGGAATATAAGTCTTAAATTATGAAAATTGCTTATCAAGGTATCTCAGGAAGTTACAGTGAAAGTTGTGCTAAAAATAATTATCCTGAATGTGAAACTATTTCTTGTAAAACTTTTGATGAATGTTTTGAAATGGCTAACAAAGATAGTAGTATTAAAGCGATAATACCTGAGTCTAACAAAACAACAGGAAATATCGGTATAGAATATTTAATATTCAAATTTAGATTAAATATTTATGCAGAACATTTTTTTAAAATTAGTCATAATTTATTAGGGCTTAAAGGAACTAAAATTACAGATATAAAAAACGTATATTCACACGCACAAGCCTTAAGCCAATCATCTGTCTTCATAAAAAAAAATAAATTAAATGAACAGGTAAGAGCTGATACCGCAGGTTCTGCTAAATATGTTTCTGAATGTAAAGATAAGTCAAAAGCAGCAATAGCATCTAGTTTAAGCTCAGAAATTTATCATTTAGAAATTATTCATAAAGATATCCAAGATAATAAAGATAATTTTACAAGATTTCTATTACTTGGGAAAGATATCATTCAACCTGAGAATGGTAAAAAATTATATATAACATCTTTTTTATTCAAACTAAAAAGTAAACCTGCGGCCCTCTATAGCGCTTTACAAGGAATGGCAATCAATGGAGTTAACATGATTAAGCTTCAAAGTTTTCCTGAAAAAAATTCTTTCTCATCTTATTTCTTTCTATGTGAAGTTGAAGGCCATATAGATGACCAAAAAATTAAAAATTCTCTTGAAGATTTAAATTATCATTGCGAAGATATGAGTGTTTTAGGGGTTTTCGAAGCAGATAAATTAAGAAAAAAATAAGATATCATATTGAAGATTTTTATTTATTACTGATATAATATAGCGGGGGCCATCCAGGTGAAGGTACCATGAACTCCCCTAGATCTTAACGGAAGCAAGGGTATTGAGTATTCATTCAGGTTGGTTGGTCTCCTTAAATTTATGAACTCAGATAGTAAAGTATTAGCTCTAAAATACAGACCTATAACATTTGAAGAATTGGTAGGTCAAAAAGTAATTGCTGAAAGTATCTTTAATTCTATTAAGAATGATAAAATTCCTAATGCGTATATGTTTTTGGGAATAAGAGGATCAGGAAAAACAAGTACTGCAAGAATTGTTGCAAGAGCTTTAAATTGTAAAAACGGAGTTGAAAACTTATGTACAAAAAACTTTTGTGAAAGTTGTAAATCTATTATCGAAGGTAATAATATTGATATTTTAGAAATAGATGCAGCTAGCAAAACAAGCGTAGATGATGTTAGGGAACTAATTGAATTCTCTAGATATAAACCAACCTCGGCGAAATATAAAATTTTTATTTGTGATGAAGTTCATATGTTTTCAAAATCAGCATTTGCAGCTTTATTAAAAACTTTAGAAGAACCGCCACCATATCTTAAATTTATTTTTGCAAGCACAGATGGAAAAAAAATTCCTGTAACAATAATTTCAAGATGTCAAAGGTATGATCTTTCAAGAGTAAATTCTGAAGAATTATTTAATTATTTAACAAAAATTAAGAATTTAGAGCAAGGAAAAATTACAGATGATGCAATCAGATTAATAGTAAAATTATCTGAAGGGTCAGTAAGAGATTCGCTTTCATTACTTGATAGAGCTATGCTTGTAGAAAATAATGGAAGAGAACTTGATCTTATACAAGCTCAGAAAATTTTTGGATATTTTGAAAAAAGTATAATCATAGATTTAATTGAGTATTTAATAAATGGTATAGAGGATAAAACACTAAGTCTATATAGAAATATTTATAATTCTGGAGTAGAGCCCAAAATCTTGTTAAACGAATTTTTGGAAACACTTTACTACTTAAAAAATATTGACTCAATTAATCGAGATGGAACTAATTTTGATTTAAATGATAGTGAATTCAAAAAAATAGAATCTTTATCTAAAAAAATAACAAAAAAAGACTTATTATTACTTTGGCAATTTACATTAAACAATCTTGAAAAAATTGACTTTGTTAATAATCAACATCAATTTGTTGAAATGTTTTTAATAAGATCACTTTATCTTAAAAAAATTTTAAAAAGCGAAAAGAATATTCAAATTGACAGCTTAGATTATGACTTAAACTTAAAAAAAAAAGTGACAGATAATAAAATGCAAGCTCAACAAGGAACAGTAGATCAATTAAAGAATGTAGAACAAAAAGAAAAAATTGTCCCATCGCCAGATGTAAAAAATAAAATCGATACTCTTGAAATAAAAAGCTTTATAGATTTAATCCGACTTTGTGAAGAAAAGAAGGAATTAAAAATTAAGTATGAGCTTGAAAATAATTTTAGATTAGTAAACTTTAAAAATCAGAAAATAGAAATTTCCTTTAACTCTAACTTAGATAAGTCTTTTGTAAAAGAATTGACCGCAAAGTTATTTGATTGGACTAATAAAAGATGGATTATTGCTTTCTCAAAGGAAAATGGCTTACCAACATTAAAAGAAAAAAAGAAAAGTTTGAGAGCAGATTTGTTAAAAAAAGAGTTGGCATCTAATGTTTCAGAAGAGGTAAAAAAATTTTTTCCAGATGCTGAGCTTTTAGACGTTGAGGAAAAAAAATAATTATGACAGATTTCTCAAAAATTCTTGAAAAAGCAAAAGAACTTGAAAAGAAAATGAAAGAAAGTCAAGAAGCTATTAAAAAAATTGAAGTTACTGGTAATTCTGGAGGCGATCTAGTTAAAGTGAAATTAAACGGTGAAGGTGAAATGGTTTCAGTAGAAATTTCAGATCAACTTTTAAAAGAAGAAAAAAATATTATTGAGGATCTAATTAAAGCTGCACACAACAATGCAAAATCATCATTAAAATCAAAAACAACTGAAGAGATATCTAAATCTGCTGGTAATTTTGGTATACCAGGTTTTAAATGGCCTTTATAATTAAATGCATAATTTACCTGAAATAGAAGAACTAATAAAATTAATATCTAAATTACCCGGTCTTGGACCAAGGTCTGCTAAACGAATAGTTCTTAAAATGATTAATAATCGAGAAGAAATAATTAGACCAATGGCTAAAAATTTAGCAGAAGTTTATAAAAATATATCCAGATGTAAAAATTGTGGATCATTAAAATCTAATACGAAGGGCTGTAAAAACTGTGAAAATAATGTTCAGAAATTTAATAAAATTTGTGTCGTAGAAAATATAGCTGATCAATGGAGTATAGAAACTTCAAGTGTTTATCAGGGATACTTTCACATTTTGGGAGGAACGATTTCATCAAATAATATAAATAAAGATGAGCTATTAATAGAAGCATTAGTTGAGAGAGTTAAAAAAGAAAAAATTGAAGAAGTAATTTTGGCAACCAGCGCAACAATAGAGGGACAAACAACTGCATTTTATATTCAAGATAGTTTAAAAGATACAAATGTAAAGATTTCAAAACTTGCACAAGGTCTTCCAGTTGGAGGAGAAATAGAAAGTTTAGATGATGGAACTTTAATTTATGCTTTTAAAAATAGAAATTTCGTTTTTAAGGATTAATTTTTTTTGATTAATCTATTTAAGTGCAATAATGGTTCCGTATAACCCGATGGCTGATCTTTGCCTTGAAAAACTAGTTCACATGCAGTTTTAAATGCTATTGATCGATCATAATTAGGTGACATATTTTGATAATGTTTATCATTTTTGTTTTGTGCATCAACAATCTTCGCCATTTTTTTCATTATTTCTAAAACTTGTTTTCTGCTACAAATTCCATGATAAAGCCAATTCGCTATTTGTTGAGATGAAATTCTTAATGTTGCTCTGTCTTCCATTAATCCAATATTGTTTATGTCAGGAACTTTTGAACATCCTACACCTTGATCAATCCATCTTACCACATAACCTAGAATTGTTTGTGCTGAATTAGAAATTTCTTTATTTATCTCATCCAATGACCAATTGGGTTTTTTTACAATTGGTATAGTAAGTAGATCATTCAAGTTAGCTTTTTTTCTTGTTTTTATTTTAACGTGTTTATCAAAAATATTAATTTGATGATAATGAAGAGCATGAAGAGCCGCTGCTGTTGGCGATGGTACCCAAGCACAATTTGCACCTGCCTCTAAGTGAGAAATTTTTTGTTCCATCATATCTGACATTCTATCTGGCATTGCCCACATTCCTTTCCCTATTTGTGCTTTACCAGAGAAACCACAATTTAAACCTACGTCTACATTATTATTTTCGTAAGCAATTATCCAAGACGACGTTTTCATATCGCCTTTTTTAATCATTGGGCCAGCTTCCATTGATGTGTGCATTTCGTCGCCAGTACGGTCTAAGAAACCAGTATTTATAAAGAAAACTCTATTCTCTAATGTTCTAATACATTCTTTTAAATTAACTGTTGTTCTCCTTTCTTCGTCCATAATTCCACATTTAATAGTAAATTTTTGTATTTTTAGAACTTCTTCTACTTTCGTAAATAATAGGTCTGTAAATGCAGTTTCATCAGGTCCGTGTTGTTTTGGTTTAACTATATAAATAGATCCTGTTCGAGAATTATTTTTATTCTTTAGATCATGTAATGCACATAGAGAAGTGACAAATGCATCTAAAATTCCTTCTGGTATTTCAGATCCGTCCTCTAAAAGTACTGCAGAATTTGTCATTAAATGACCTACATTTCTGTTTAATAGAAGTGCTCTTCCATGTAATCTTTTTTTATTTCCATTTTTAGAAATATAGCTTCTGTTTGGATTAAGTTTCCTTATTAACCTCTTTCCATCTTTTTCAAACTCTGAAATTAAATCTTTTTTCATAAGACCCAACCAGTTTCTATATCCAAGAATTTTGTCTTGAGAGTCTACTGCAGCAACTGAATCTTCGTGATCACAAATTGTGGAAATTGCTGCTTCAACTATAATGTCTGAGATACCTGCAGGGTCACCTTTTGCACTGAATGCACTTGGATTAATTATAATTTCAACATGCAAACTATTATTTTTAAGTATTATTGCTGAAACTTTTTGTTTATCTAATCTATAACCCACATACTTATTTACATCTTCAACTTCAGTTATTCCTTTGTCAGTATGTAATTGAAGTGTATGATTTTTAATAGAGACTCCATCAACTTTTTTCCATGATGATTTTTTTAATTTAAAATTTTCATCTAAAAAATTTTTAGTATATCTTATTACTTGAAGACCTCTTTCGGGGTCATATCTTTCAGTAATAGACTCTTCAGATGAAATTATATCTGTTCCATATAAACTATCATATAAACTCATCCATCTTGCATTTGCTGCATTTAAAGCGTATCTGGAGTTCATAATAGGCACAACAAGTTGCGGACCAGCGATACTCGATATCTCTTCATCTATATTTTTAGTTTTTATTTCAAAATCTGAACCTACTTTTTTAAGATATCCAATCTTTTCAAGATAAGACTTATATTCTTTAATATTAAATTCTTTGTCGAAGTTTTCTAAATGCCATCTATCTATATCTATTTGTAATTTTTTTCTTATTCTTAATAATTCTATGTTTTTAGGATTTAACTCGTGGCTAACTTTGCTTATCCCTTTCCAAAACTCTTGTTTTGAAATTTCAGTACCCGGTATAGCTTCATTGTTTATAAAGTTATAAAGATCTTCAGAAACCGATAAATTTTCAACACTAATGTATTTTTTTGACATAATAAAAATTAAAGTAGTTAATTTTAAAAAAATTTTATATATTAGTAAATTGGTTAAATTGAGCCACTTTGTTGCCTTTATTTTGTAAAATATTAAAATTATGAAAAATTACCTAAATTTCGAAACTGAAGTAAAAGATTTAGAAAAAAAACTAGAAGATCTTAAAGATCCATATAACAATGAAGGTATTTCTGAGGTAAATACTAATGAAATCAGATCGTTTGAAGAAAAAATAAATGAAAAATTAGAAAAAATTTACTCAAACTTGGATCCTTGGCAAATCACCCAAGTCGCTAGACACGAGGATCGTCCTAGAGCTAAATATTATATAGAGAATTTATTCGAAGAATTTATCCCTTTATCGGGTGATAGATTTTACGGTGAGGATAAATCTGTAATTATAGGATTTGCTAAATTTTACAATAAATCAGTTTTAGTTATTGGGCAAGAAAAAGGAGAAAACCTTGATGAAAGATTAAATAGAAATTTTGGAATGATGAGGCCTGAAGGATATAGAAAAAGTATAAGATTAATGGAGTTGGCAGACAAATTTAAAATACCAATTGTTGCATTCATTGATACACCGGGTGCTTATCCAGGTGTTGGAGCTGAAGAAAGAGGACAAGCCGAGGCTATTGCAAGGTCTATTGAGTGTTGTATGAAATTAAAAGTTCCTAATATATCTATAATAATAGGTGAAGGTGGGTCTGGAGGAGCTATAGCATTAGCATCTGCCAGTAAAGTAATTATGTTAGAGAATGCGATTTACTCAGTAATATCACCAGAAGGATGTGCAACAATTTTGTGGAGAGATCCTAAGAAAACATTAGAAGCAGCAACTGCCATGAGGTTGACCTCCAAAGACCTGTTAGATCTAAAAATAGTAGACGAAATAATTCAAGAACCTATAGGTGGCGCGCATAGAGATAGAGAACAAACATTAGAAAATATTCGTGGGGTATTAATAAAAAATCTAGAGACATTTGAAAATTTAAATGATGAAGAAATAATCACACAACGTAAAAATAAATTTTTACAAATTGGGAGAAACTCTGGTTTTTCAAGTAAATCTGATAGCAATATAGGTCTGTCTATTAAAAAAACTAATTTAGATGTTATTTTTGAAAAAATAGTATTAAAGAAAAATTATTTTATTTTTGCTTTCATTTCTCTATCGATAATAATAGGATTAATCTATTTGTTATAAGCTACCACAACAATGTTTGTATTTTTTTCCTGAGCCACAGGGGCACGGATCATTTCTTCCAATTTTTTTTGAGGCAAATTCTTTTAGTTTTTTTTTCTGATCTATTGATTTATTTTTTTCTTCCTCAGGCTTGTTAAGGATTTTTATATTTATCAATAATGCAATAAATTGACTTTTTAATTTTTCCAGAAGGTCTTCAAATAGACTGAAGGCTTCCTTTTTATATTCTATAAGAGGATCTCTTTGCCCATAGGATCTTAACCCAATTACTTGTCTTAATTGTTCTAAATACTGAATATGCATTTTCCAGCTTTGATCTATTAGTTGTAAAAATATTCTTTTTTCAATTTCTTTAGATTTATCTTCTCCTAAAATAGCTTTCCTTTCATTCCTTTTGTTATTGAATTTAAACAATATTTTATCTTTAAAATCTTTTTCGTTAGATGTTTTCAAAATATCTATCTCATCTTGATTAAAAGCAGTTCCAAAAGAGGATTGTATTTGTTTATCTATATTTAAATTTTTTTTACTATTCTGACTTAATCCTTCAATTATCTGATTAAGGAAAATATCCGCAAATTCATGTGAATTTTCACTTTCCATTACTTTTTTTCTCTGAGAAAAAATTACATGACGTTGGTCATTTAAAACATCATCAAATTTTAATAATGATTTTCTTAT
This sequence comes from Pelagibacteraceae bacterium AG-365-D07, assembly GCA_003280005.1. Taxonomy (GTDB): domain Bacteria; phylum Pseudomonadota; class Alphaproteobacteria; order Pelagibacterales; family Pelagibacteraceae; genus Pelagibacter. The sequence continues at coordinate 84,298 of QCGH01000001.1, forward strand.
ATCAAAATTTCTTGCCTCAACTTTTTGCTGCGCCCTTTCCAGAGCTTTATTTATCCAAGGATGATCTATGCTTTCTCCATCCTTTAAGCCTAGTTTCTGAAGTATGTTATTCATTGAGTCAGAGCCAAAAATTCTCATCAGATCATCTTCTAAACTTACAAAAAATATAGAATTTCCCTCATCTCCTTGTCTCCCAGATCTACCTCTGGCCTGATTATCCACTCTTCTACTTTCCATTCGTTCTGTGCCAATTACAAATAAACCACCTAAATTTTTAATTTCGTTTTTAGTGGATTCATTAGTATTCCTACCCCCAAGTTTTATATCAACACCTCTTCCAGATATACTCGTTGTGATGATTACAGAATTTTTTGAACCAGCATTTGCGATAATGTCAGCCTCCTTGTCATGATTTTTTGCATTAAGCACAATATGATTTATATTTTTTTCGTTTAACAGTTTAGAATAATGTTCAGATTTATTTATACTGCTAGTAAAAATTAAAATTGGCTGTCCTAATCCATGCTTTTCTTGAACTAGTTTAACAATTGCATCATCTTTTTCATTCTCTGTTCTATAAATTTGGTCATTCAAATCTTTTCTAATCATTTCTTTATTAGTTGGTATAGTAATTACATTTAAATTATAAATTTCGTAGAATTCTTGCGCTTCAGTTAATGCTGTTCCAGTACAACCGCATAACTTATTATATAACTTAAAATAGTTTTGATACGTAATTGATGCTAATGTTTGATTTTCAAATTGTATTTTTAAATTTTCTTTAGCTTCTAAACTTTGATGCAGACCATCTCCGAATCTTCTTCCTGGCATTTGTCTTCCAGACTGTTCGTCAATAATAACTATTTCTTGATCTTTAACGATATAATCTTTTCCATTTGAAAATAAAAAATTTGCTCTTAATGATTGATTTACCAAATGCACTAAAGATAAATTTTCTGGATCGTAAAAATTATTATTTTTTAAAATTCCAATGTTGGAAAAGATTTTTTCGATATTATCTATTCCTTTGTTAGTCAAAAGAACATTTCTATTTTTTTCGTCAACATCAAAGTCGTTTTTATCGAGTTTTTTAATTAATTTATTAACTACTATGTATTGATCAGTTTTGTCCTCTGCTTGACCTGATATAACCAATGGAACTCTTGCTTCATCAATTAAACAAGAATCAATTTCGTCAACTATTGCATAATTGTGACCTCGCTGTACCATATCCTCCTTTGTAAATCTCATATTGTCCCTTAAATAATCAAATCCAAGTTCACTATTTGTTGCGTAAGTAATGTCATAAGCATAATTTTTTTTTCTCTCAGCATCACTCTGTCCAGAATTTATATATCCGCATGAGACTCCTAAGAAACTATAAATTTTTCCCATATTTTCTGAATCTCTTTTAGCTAGATAATCATTAACTGTAACAACATGAACTCCTTTTTCGTAAAGAGAATTTAAATAAGCTGTAAGTGCAATTGTTAAAGTTTTACCTTCACCAGTTTTCATTTCTGCAATTTTATTTTGGTTAAGAACAATTCCACCAATTAATTGAACATCAAAATGACGTTCATTATTTACTCTTTTAGATGCTTCCCTTACAAGGGCATACGCTTCTGGAAGTATCTCATCAATTGATTTACCATTTTTTAAAACTTCTTTAAGCACTAATGTTTTTTTAGAAAATTCAGAATCTTCAAGTTTAGAAAAAGAATCCTCAAATTTATTAATTTTATTGAGAATTTTTGCCAGTTTATCTAGCTCCTTTTGATTTGAGGATTTAAATATTTTTGATATTAAAGTTAGAGGATTAAGCATATGATTTATTGTTATTTAAACAAAACTTATATAATCATATTATTAATTTTTTAAATACATATGCTTTTTAAAAGAGAAAATTATCAAATAAAGCCAAATTCCATTGGATTTTACCAAGATTTAGAACATTTAGATGGATTAGGAATATCAGCAATTTCTGCAAATTTATACGAAAATAAGAAAAGAGATGATTTAGTTATTTTTTATTTTAGAAAAGGTGCATCATGTGCTTCTGTTTATACACAATCAAATATTAAATCCGAAAATATTAAATGGAACTTAAATAATTCAAGAGATAAAATATACGCTCTTTTAGTTAATACAAGAAATGCAAATGCATTTACGGGTAAAGATGGTTATAAATCAATTAATAATTTAGCTTCTATATTATCTGAGCTTTTATCAAAAAAACAAATTAATGACGAAGAAGATCCAAAAAAAATAAAAAATTCCAATCTTCTATTTGCTTCAACAGGGACTATCGGAGAAATTTTTCCTGAAAAAAAAATATCTTCATCACTTCAGGCCTTAGTCGATAGTATTAGATATGTCCAAAATAAATATATTTGGATAAAAGCGGGCATGGGCATACTTACTACTGACACGAGACCAAAATTATCAATGGAGGAATGTAAAATTGCTGGAACTACAGTAAAAATTTATGGACTTGCCAAAGGATCTGGAATGATACATCCAGATATGGCAACTACACTTGGATTTATATTTACAGATGCCAAAATTAATAGCAATATTCTAAAACAATTATTAAAAAAAAATATTCAAAATACTTTTAACGCAATAAGCTGCGATGGAGATACTAGCACAAATGACATGGTAAGTATCTTTGCAACAGGATATGCAAATAATAAAAAGATCAAATCTTATAAAGATAATGCATTAATTAATTTTGATAAGTCTCTTAATACAGTTTTAAAAAATTTAGCAAAAAGTGTTGCTGCAGATGGGGAGGGGGCATCTAAATTTATTAATATAAAAGTAGAAAAGTGCAAAAATGAGAAAGACGCAAAAAGTATTGCATTTTCTATAGCAAACTCACCACTTGTTAAAACTGCAATAGCAGGTGAAGATCCAAACTGGGGAAGAATAATTATGGCTGTGGGAAAATCAAAAGTCAAAATTAATTTAAATAGATTAAATTTAAATATTGGCAGCTTCAAAATTATTGAAAATGGTAAACTTGCTCAAAATTACATCGAGAATGATATAGCAGAATATATGAAATCTTTAGAAATACAAATTACCGTTCAAGTAGGAACAGGAAGTAAAGATTTTGAGGTTTTTACAATGGATCTTACAAAAAAATATATTGAAATAAATTCAGATTACAGATCGTAGATTATTGAAAAAATAAATTTTACACTTAAATAAAGAAGATGATAAAATATCAATTAACCTGTAAAAAATGTCATAAAACTTTCGATAGTTGGTTTGCATCTTCAAGAGAGTTTGAAAAATTAAAAAAAATGAAATTATTAAGTTGCAATTCTTGTAACTCCTCAAGAATCGAGAAATCAGTAATGTCTCCTAGAATTTCGTCTCAATTAAATTTAAAAAATGAAAAATTTGATAAAAAAAATATTGAAGTAAAATCTAAAATTAAGGAATTTCAAAATTACATAGAGAAAAACTTAGATTATGTTGGTGAAAATTTTTCTTATGAAGCAAGATCAATTCATTATGGAGATAAAAAAAATAAAAAAGGAATATATGGTAAAGCCTCCAAAGAGGAAATTACAGAACTTAGAGAAGAGGGAATTGAAACTACAATGATCCCCTGGTTAAAAGATAAGGAAAATTAAATTTTTTTAAACTTACTTATATAATTTACATCTGTATTTTTGCTTATTTTCCACTCATCAGTGAAGATGTTATAATTTACACCATGTATATTGTTTAATTTTAAGTCATGACTGCCACAAATTTTTTTTAAACTATCTGGTTTCACAAATTTAAACCAATCATGCGTACCTACCGGTAACCAGTTTAATACATATTCAGCTCCAATAATAGCAAATATATAAGACTTTAAAGTTTTATTTATTGTTGCAATAAACATGACCCCATCTTTTTTGAGTAAATTTGAACTTGATTTAATAAATAAATTAAGATCATCAACGTGTTCAACAATCTCCATATTCAAGATTACATCAAATTTTTTTTTGGTTTTAAATTTTTCTGGTGATGAACATTGATAATTAATTTTCAAATTATTTTCTTTTGCATGTATCGTAGCAATTTTAATATTTTTTTTCGAGGCATCTATTCCTGTCAAGTTTCCTCCAAGTCTATACATCGGTTCTGTTAATAGACCTCCGCCACATCCTATGTCTAATATTTCTAAATTTGAAAATGGTTTTTTCTTATTCTTAATATTAAATTCTTTAATCACATTCTCTTTGATATATTCAATCCTTATTGGATTAAATTTATGTAGCGGCTTAAATTTACCATCTTGATCCCACCATTCTTTAGCCAAAGAGCTAAATTTTTCTATTTCTTCTTTATTTATTGTGCTAATAGCCATAAATTTTGATTTTAAATTAAAAACTAATTTTAATAAAAGACAATATAAGAATTAATAATGAAAATTGTAGTGCTAAAATTTGGCGGAACCTCTGTTGGCTCAGCAGAAAGGATAAAAAATGTCGCAAAAATTGTCACTAGTTACCTTAAAAAGAAGTTCAAGGTTATAGTTGTTTCGTCAGCGATGGGTGGTGAAACCAATAGATTGATAAATTTAAGTAAGGAGATATCAAGTAATTTTACATCATCAGAGTACGACACATTAGTTGCTGCAGGAGAGCAGATTTCTTGCTCCTTAATTGCAGGTCGACTTAATGATCAAGGTCATTTGTCTAGATCATGGCTTAGTTGGCAAATACCTATTTTAACAACAGGAAACTATTCTTATTCTAGAATTGAAAGCATATACAAAAAAAATATTATTAATTTTTTGAAAAAGGGAGGAGTTCCCGTTATTGCGGGTTTTCAAGGTATAAATTCTGAAAACAGAGTTACTACTTTAGGCAGAGGTGGATCTGATGCAAGCGCTATAATGATAGCAAAATTTTTTAAGGCAGAAAAATGTGTAATTTATACTGATGTTGATGGTGTTTATACCACTGATCCAAATGTAGTTCCTAAAGCAAAAAAGATAAAAAAAATATCTTATGAGGAAATGCTTGAAATGGCATCTTTAGGAGCAAAGGTAATGCAGCCTAACTCTATTCAGGATGCAAGACTCAATAGAATTGATATTGAAGTACGTTCATCATTTAAAAATAAGGCTGGGTCTTTAATTACTAAAAGAAAAAATATTTCTACAAAAAATATTATACGAGGTGTTTCTTTTACCAAAAATGATGCCAAAATTACATTAGTTGGTGTTAAAGATAGGCCTGGAGTAGCAGCCAAAATTTTTGAACCTTTATTTAAAAATTCTATTAATGTGGATATGGTTGTCCAGAATATTTCATCTTATAAAAAAGAAACTGATTTAACATTCACAATTAAAAATGAGGATCTTTTAAAAACAGAGAAATTAATTAAAAAAAATAAAAAAATAATATTTAAAAAACTTATTATTGATGAGAGGGTATCAAAAGTATCTATAGTTGGAGTAGGAATGATAACTACGCCTGGTGTTACTTATAGAATGTTTAATGCTTTAGCAAAAAAAAATATCAATATCCAAGTTATTTCAACGTCAGAGATAAAAATATCTGTTCTAGTTGAGCGAAAAAATCTAAAAAAAGCTGTTGATGTACTTCATAAAGAATTTAAATTAGATTATTAATTAAGTAAAAATTTATGAGCGTTAGACCATTTAGAGATATTAAAAGGAAAAAGACAAAAACAATATCAGTTGGAAAAGTTAAGATTGGTGGCACAAATCCGATTGCTGTTCAATCAATGACCAATACAAAAACTACAGATATTAGCTCAACAATAGATCAAATAAATAAAATTGAGCAAGAGGGAGCAGATTTAGTTAGAGTATCTTGCCCTGATAAGGAGTCATCCTTAGCATTAAAAGAAATCACTAAAAATGTTAATATACCAGTTATAGCAGATATTCATTTTCATTACAAAAGAGCTTTGGAAGCTGCGGAAAACGGAGCCTCATGTTTAAGAATTAATCCAGGAAATATTGGTGACAAAAATAAAGTTAAAGAAGTAGTCCATGCAGCAAAAAATAATAATTGCTCGATAAGGGTTGGAGTAAATGCTGGATCTTTAGAAAAAGATATCTTAGAAAAATATAAAGAACCATGCCCCGAAGCTTTAGTAGAAAGTGCAATCAGAAATATTAATATACTAGAAGACCAAGATTTTTTTAATTTAAAAGTAAGCGTGAAATCATCTGATGTATTTTTATCCTTATGGGCTTACCGACAATTGTCAAAAAAAATTGATTATCCTTTACACTTAGGAATTACAGAAGCTGGGAGTTTTATACCAGGTAGCATTAAGTCATCAATTGGATTAGGAAGTCTATTATTAGAGGGCATCGGTGACACGATAAGAATCTCATTATCAGATCACCCAGTTAAAGAAGTTAAAATTGCTAATGAAATACTAAAATCTCTTAACTTGAGAAAAAGAGGAATAAACATAATTTCATGTCCTTCATGTGCAAGACAAGGATTTAATGTAATTGAAACTGTTAAAATTTTAGAGGAAAAACTTTCACATATAAAATCTAATATTACACTATCAATTATAGGATGTGTAGTTAATGGTCCAGGAGAGGCAGCTTATACTGATCTAGGAATAACTGGAGGAGGAAATAATAATCATATGTTATACATTAATGGAAACCAGTTGAAAAAAATATCAACAGAAGAGATGATTGATAAAGTAACAGCATTGATTGAGCAAAAAGAAAAAGATCTAATATTATCAGCTCAAAATAAATAAATATTTTAATGTCCCTACCATTACAAAAAGTAATAGAATTAATAGACAAACATGCAGAATTAGAAAAAGATTTATCTAGTTCAAATTTAGATAACAAATTATTCGTTAAAAAATCAAAAGAGTACTCAAGTTTAAATGAAATTATTCAACAAGCTAAAAACTATAGAGATTTCGAAAAAAATAAGGATGATCTAAAAAAAATTATATCTGATAACAGTGTTGATGAAGAGATGAAAGAAATGGCAAAAAATGAATTACAAGAAATTACAAAAAAACATATACAAAATGAGGTAAGATTAAAAATATTTTTACTACCCAAAGATGAAGCTGACTCCAAGAATGCGATTCTAGAAATAAGAGCTGGCACTGGCGGTTTAGAAGCAAGTTTATTCGCATCAGATTTATTTAAAATGTATGAAAAAGTTTGTCATAAAAAAAGTTGGAATTTGGAATTGATAAGCTTATCAAAAAGTGATGCTGGTGGATTGAAAGAAGTAATAGCTTCAATTAAAGGTAAAAATATCTACTCGCTTTTAAAATACGAGAGTGGAGTGCATAGAGTTCAAAGAGTCCCAGATACTGAAACTCAAGGCAGAGTTCATACTTCGGCAGCTACAGTTGCAGTAATGCCAGAAGCTGAGGAAGTAGATGTAAAATTGGAAGATAAAGATTTGAGAATTGATGTTTTTAGAAGTAGTGGACCCGGAGGGCAGAGTGTCAATACTACTGATAGTGCAGTTAGAGTGACACACATACCTACAGGCATAGTTGTTAGTCAGCAGGATGAGAAATCTCAAATAAGAAATAGGGAGAAAGCTTTGAAGATTTTGAGATCAAGATTATACGAATTTGAGAGAAAAAAAATTGACGATCAAAGATCTCAAGATAGAAAAAATAAAATTGGTAGCGGTGATAGATCGGAAAGAATAAGAACATATAATTTTCCCCAAGGAAGAATTACTGATCATAGAATAAATCTAACATTGCATAAACTAGAGGAATTTATGCAAGGTGAAATTTTTGACGAGGTTATTGAAAATTTAAATTTACAAGCGCAAGAAGAACAACTAAAGAATTTAAATAAATGAACTATAGAAATATTTTATTAAGAGGCACAACAATACTCAAAAAAAATAATTTAGCAAACGCCGATATAGATGCAGAGTGTCTCTTGAGTTATTCATTAAACAAGAGTAGAGAAAATATTTTATTAAACTTGGATGAAAAAGTTAATTTAACTAAATTTAAAAATTATATTAGTTTAATATATAGAAGAAGAAATAAAGAGCCCATATCCCATATAACTAAAAAAAGGTTTTTTTGGAAATCTGATTTTTTTATTAACAACAAAGTCTTAACACCGCGCTTTGAAACAGAATTATTAGTTGAACACATATTAAAAATATTTAGATTTTCTAATAGATTAAATATGATAGATTTGGGTTTAGGATCCGGATGTATTTTAATATCTATCTTAAAAGAGAAAAAACAGTGGGTTGGAACAGGCGTAGATCTTTCTAAATTAGCTATCAAAATAGCCAAAAATAATGCAAAAATACAACAGGTTTACAATAGAATTCGATTTATCAATTCAGATGTTGACAAATATATTGATGGAAAATATGATTTAGTCGTTTCAAACCCTCCATATATTAATAAAGTTGGGTATAACAATCTTGATGCAAGTGTAAAAGATTATGAGCCAAAATCGGCTCTTTATGGTGGTATTGACGGTTACAAAATAATCGAAAAAGTAATTAAAAAAAGCAAATGTATTTTAAAAACAAAGGGTATATTGGCAATGGAAATAGGCATAGATCAAAAATATAAATCAATTAAATTTTTAGAAAATAATGGATTCTATGTACAAAAAATAATCAAAGATTATCAAAATATTGATAGACACATTTTTGCAATTAAACTTTAAATATGAGAAATTTTAGGAATAACAGAAGAAGGTACAAAAATAACTTCGAAAGAAATTTAAAAAATAATTCATCTGAACAAAATCTAAATTCCTCATTAGGAAATGTATCAGATTTTAGAAAAAAAAACTTTTCAAGAAATAATTTTAATTCTTCAAAATTAGTTCAAAAATATACAGATATGGCAAGAGAAGCACTCTCTACCGGAGACAAGATATTATATGAAAATTACTTACAACACGCAGAGCATTTTATAAGATTAACAGATAATAATTTAAATTCTGGTAATGGTTCCACTAATTCACTGAAAGAAGTAAATATAAATAAAATAACAAAAGAAAACTCGGATAAAAAAGAACAATATAAAATTGAAGAAAACTAATTTTGTTTATTAATTAATTCACCTTTAAGAACATCTATTTTAATTCTTGCTAGTTCAAAATCTTCTCTAATTTTACCTGTTAATTTTTTACCTGAAGGCAGTTTCAAGGTTTGAGAATTGATTTTTTTTCCATTTTTAATTACCTCATAGTGAAGATGAGGTCCTGTCGACATTCCTGTTGAACCAACATATCCAATAGTTTGACCTTGTGCTACTCTTACACCTTTTTTTATTCCTCTAGCAAATTTTGACATGTGTGCATAAACTGTTGAGTAAGTACTATTATGTCTAATTTTAACACAGTTACCTCCACCTCCGCACCAACCTGCTTTTAATACTACTCCGGTTCCCGAAGCCATAATCGGTGTTCCCATCGGAGCAGCAAAATCTGTTCCTTGATGCATTTTATTATATCCCAGTATTGGATGCTTCCGCATCCCATAACTTGATGATAATCTTGCACCGTTAATAGGAGTTTTCATTAAAGTTTTTTTAATACTTTGACCATTAGATTCAAAATGATCATTTATTTTTTCTTTGTCAGAATTAAAGAAATACAATTCTAATGCTTTTCCTTGCAAAATTAGATTTGCATATAATATGTTTCCGTAATCTACTATCTTGTTATTTTCGTTTTTAAATTCCTCATAAACAATTTGAAAACTATCATTTTTTCTAATATCCCTTTGGAAATCTACTTGAAACCCATATATTTGTGCAAATTGAACAACAATATTTGGATCAATTTTTTTTTCTATAGCTGCTTTATATAAACTGTTTTTTATGAAATTTTCTTTATAGACTTTATTTACTGTAAGCTCTTTAACTATTTCCTTATACTCAAATACATTTTCAGCGTTAAGAGATATTGACAGATCTTTTTTTTTATTAATAGGTATGTTTATATTTTGAATTTTTTTTCTTTCAAAATTATCTATTTGAAAACTTAATTTTTGATTTTCGTAAAGTTTTAATTTTATTTTATTATTTATAATAAAATCTAATATTTTCTTTCTTTCTTTCTTATCTAAATTTATCTGGTTTAAAACTGACTCAAAACTTTCCCCCGCTTGAACTCTATGTTCAACTTTTTCAAATCTTGGATTTAAAGAAGATGAAATTGATTTTAGCGTTTTGTTGAGATAAACATTTTGAAGAATATTTTCTAAGTTTTTTGATTGTTCATATCTAAATTTTTCATATGAACTTATAATTAAAACTGCCAGTGTTACTAAAAAAATTAAGCCAATAAAGGACTTGAACTCTAGAAGTTTTTTATAATACTCATTTTTTGATATATTTTTTATCATTAAAAAACGTTATATTTTAAGGGTTTTTTAACACATTTTTTTATATCTAATAGCTTGATTTATAAATTTTTTAGCATATAAGCGATCCACTTAACTGAAAAAAGTTATATTTATCGCGCCTTTTAGCGTGATTAGCTATTTAATAAGTAAATATTTAAGAAGAGAAGTGTGGACGGTTAAGGTTACCAAAATTTGTCGTACACACTTCAATCACATATAAATTTATTCTTAGATTTATATGGAAGCTAGTGTGCGCCGTTTTTAAACTTAAGAGTTTGATCATGGCTCAGAACGTACGCTGGCGGCACGCCTAATACATGCAAGTCGAACGAGGTAGCAATACCTAGTGGCAGACGGGTGAGTAACATGTGGGTACCTTCCCTTTGGTGAGGAATAACACGAGGAAACTTGTGCTAATACCTCATAAGTCTTCACAGAGAAAGCTTTATGCGCCAATGGATGGGCCTGCACTTGATTAGTTTGTTGGTGAGGTAATGGCTCACCAAGACTTTGATCAATAGCTGATTTGAGAGGATGATCAGCCACATTGGGACTGAGACACGGCCCAAACTCCTACGGGAGGCAGCAGTAGGGAATCTTGCACAATGGAGGAAACTCTGATGCAGCGATGCCGCGTGAGTGAAGAAGGCCTTTGGGTTGTAAAGCTCTTTCGTCGGGGAAGAAAATGACTGTACCCGAATAAGAAGGTCCGGCTAACTTCGTGCCAGCAGCCGCGGTAATACGAAGGGACCTAGCGTAGTTCGGAATTACTGGGCTTAAAGAGTTCGTAGGTGGTTAAAAAAGTTGGTGGTGAAATCCCAGAGCTTAACTCTGGAACTGCCATCAAAACTTTTTAGCTAGAGTATGATAGAGGAAAGCAGAATTTCTAGTGTAGAGGTGAAATTCGTAGATATTAGAAAGAATACCAATTGCGAAGGCAGCTTTCTGGATCATTACTGACACTGAGGAACGAAAGCATGGGTAGCGAAGAGGATTAGATACCCTCGTAGTCCATGCCGTAAACGATGTGTGTTAGATGTTGGAAATTTATTTTCAGTATCGCAGCGAAAGCGTTAAACACACCGCCTGGGGAGTACGACCGCAAGGTTAAAACTCAAATGAATTGACGGGGACCCGCACAAGTAGTGGAGCATGTGGTTTAATTCGAAGATACGCGCAGAACCTTACCAACACTTGACATGTTTGTCGCGACTTTAAGAGATTAAAGTCTTCGGTTCGGCCGGACAAAACACAGGTGCTGCATGGCTGTCGTCAGCTCGTGTCGTGAGATGTTGGGTTAAGTCCCGCAACGAGCGCAACCCTCACTTTTAGTTGCCACCATTTAGTTGGGCACTCTGAAAGAACTGCCAGTGATAAGCTGGAGGAAGGTGGGGATGACGTCAAGTCCTCATGGCCCTTACGTGTTGGGCTACACACGTGCTACAATGGCATTTACAATAGGAAGCAAGATGGCGACATCAAGCAAATCCTAAAAAAATGCCTCAGTTCGGATTGTACTCTGCAACTCGAGTACATGAAGCTGGAATTACTAGTAATCGCGGATCAGCGCGCCGCGGTGAATACGTTCCCGGGTCTTGTACACACCGCCCGTCACACCATGGGAGTTGGTTCTACCTTAAGGCAAAGCTTAAAACCTTTGACCACGGTATAGTCAGCGACTGGGGTGAAGTCGTAACAAGGTAGCCGTAGGGGAACCTGCGGCTGGATTACCTCCTTTCTAAGGATGATTAAGAACTCGTTCTTAATCTAAATAATTAACAGGATAATGTTGACCGTCCTCATTTCTCTTCTTAAAAAATAGAGTGTTACTTTACCGGAATGGGCCGGTAGCTCAGTTGGTTAGAGCACACCCTTGATAAGGGTGGGGTCGAAAGTTCGAGTCTTTCTCGGCCCACCATAATTTATGGGGGATTAGCTCAGCTGGGAGAGCGCCTGATTTGCATTCAGGAGGTCAGCGGTTCGATCCCGCTATCCTCCACCAGTAACATTTAGCTATTTAATTTGTGAATAAAAATATATTAATATCAATATCTATATCCGATTGTTCGAATAGATGAACAATCATTAATGTTCGAATAGATGAACATTTTAAAAAATTTGATTCAACACAGAATTTTTTTCTGTGCATAAATCAAGCGTTTAAGGGCGTGTGGCGGATGCCTTGGCACTGAAAGCCGAAGAAGGACGTGGTATACTGCGATAAGTTGCGGGGAGCTGTATGCAAGCTTTGATCCGTAAATTTCCGAATGGGGAAACCCACCACTTTATGTGGTACTTTAAACTGAATACATAGGTTTAAAGAGATAACCCGGAGAACTGAAACATCTAAGTAACCGGAGGAAAAGAAATCAATTGAGATTCCGTTAGTAGTGGCGAGCGAACCCGGAATAGGCCAGTAAATTTGTTAAAAAAACTTGAATAGTTTGGAAATGCTAACCAAAGAAGGTGATAGTCCTGTAAAGGTAATGTTTAACAAGTTTCTCGAGTAAAGCGGGACACGTGAAATCCTGCTCGAATATAGGGGGACCACCCTCTAAGCCTAAATACTCTTCAGTGACCGATAGTGAACTAGTACCGCAAGGGAAAGGTGAAAAGAACCCCTATTAGGGGAGTGAAATAGAACCTGAAACTGCATGCCTACAATCAGTCGAAGCTCTTTTTAGAGTGACGGCGTACCTTTTGTATAATGGGTCAGTGACTTAATTTATAAAGCAAGCTTAAGCCGTTTAGGTGTAGGCGCAGCGAAAGCAAGTCTTAATAGGGCGATTAGTTTTGTAAATTAGACCCGAAAACGAATGAGCTTACCATGAGCAGGTTGAACGCAAGGTAAAACTTGCCGGAGGACCGAACCAGTTGACGTTGAAAAGTCTTTGGATGACTTGTGGTAAGGGGTGAAAGGCCAACCAAATTCGTAGATAGCTGGTTTTCCGCGAAAACTATTTAGGTAGTGCGATGAATAAATATATATTTAGAGGTAGAGCACTAAATGGGCTAGGGGGAAGAGATTCTTACCAAACCTAATAAAACTCCGAATGCTAAATATAGTTCTTCATCAGACAGACTGTGGGTGCTAAGGTCCATGGTCGAGAGGGAAAGAGCCCAGACCACCAGATAAGGTCCCAAAATTGTGATTAAGTGTGAAAGGATGTGGAAATTCCTTAACAGCCGGGAGGTTGGCTTAGAAGCAGCCATCCTTTAAAGATAGCGTAACAGCTCACCGGTCTAATAGAGTTTCTGCGCCGAAGATGTAACGGGGCTAAAATCACATACCGAATCTGTGGGTTTATAAAATTTTCGAATTTTATAAGCGGTAGCGGAACGTTCTGTAAGCCTGTAAAGGAGTACTCGTGAGAGACTCTGGAGGTATCAGAAGTGCGAATGCTGACATGAGTAACGATTAATAGAGTGAAAAACTCTATCGCCGAAAATCCAAGGGTTTCTGCGCAAGGTTAATCCGCGCAGAGTTAGTCGGCCCCTAAGACGAGGGCGAAAGCCGTAGTCGATGGAAATAAGGTTAATATTCCTTAACCAGATGGTAGTGACGGATTTTGTAAATTGTGAGCTCTTAATGGATTGAGCTTGCTGTGAAAAAGTCCCAGGAAATAGCTCCATCATTAGACCGTACCCTAAACCGACACAGGTGGATTAATAGAGTATATTTAGGCGCTTGAGAGAATGATGTTGAAGGAACTCGGCAAAATGCTTCTGTAACTTCGGGATAAAGAAGACCTTTTGTTGGGCAACCAATAATAGGTGGCACAAGCCAGGGAGAAGCGACTGTTTATCAAAAACACAGGGCTCTGCTAACACGTAAGTGGATGTATAGGGTCTGACGCCTGCCCGGTGCTGGAAGGTTAATGCGATGGGTGCAAGCTCATTTCTGAAGCCCCAGTAAACGGCGGCCGTAACTATAACGGTCCTAAGGTAGCGAAATTCCTTGTCGGGTAAGTTCCGACCTGCATGAATGGCGTAACGATTTCTCCGCTGTCTCCAACATCAACTCAGTGAAATTGAATTCTCCGTGAAGATGCGGAGTTCGCGTAGTTAGACGGAAAGACCCCGTGCACCTTTACTGCAACTTTACATTGGTATTAGGAAAAACATATTTAGCATAGGAGGGAGACATTGATACAAAGGCGTTAGCTTTTGTGGAGTCGCCAGTGAAATACCTCTTTTGTTTTTCTTGATATCTAACTGATAGCCGTTATCCGGCATCAAGACATTGTATGGTGGGTAGTTTGACTGGGGCGGTCGCCTCCCAAATTGTAACGGAGGCGTGCGACGGTAAGCTCAGAACGGTCAGAAATCGTTCGTAGAGTGCAATGGCATAAGCTTGCCTGACTGTGAGACTGACAAGTCGAGCAGAGTCGAAAGACGGTCATAGTGATCCGGTGGTTCTGAGTGGAAGGGCCATCGCTCAACGGATAAAAGGTACGCCGGGGATAACAGGCTGATACTGCCCAAGAGCTCATATCGACGGCAGTGTTTGGCACCTCGATGTCGGCTCATCACATCCTGGGGCTGGAGCAGGTCCCAAGGGTTTGGCTGTTCGCCAATTAAAGTGGTACGTGAGCTGGGTTCAGAACGTCGTGAGACAGTTCGGTCCCTATCTGCTATGCGTGTAGAAGAATTGAGAGGAGTTGACCCTAGTACGAGAGGACCGGGTTGAACATACCACTGGTGGACCGGTTGTAGCGCCAGCTGCAGTGCCGGGTAGCTAAGTATGGACGAGATAACCGCTGAAAGCATCTAAGCGGGAAACTCACCTCAAAACTAGTTCTTCCCATAGAGCCGTGGTAGACCACCACGTTGATAGGCTGGGTGTAGAAGTGCGGTAACGCATGTAGCTAACCAGTACTAATAGCTCAATTGGCTTGATTTATGCACTGAAAAAAATTTTTTAATCAATTTATAACCCTCAGAAATAACTCTGAGGGTTTTTTTATATTGACCCTTTACCTTCATAAAGATAAGATGTTCAAAAGTTGAACATAATGGACGATAACCAAGATCATTTCGAAATACTTAGAAAAATAAACAAAAAACCACAATCATCCCAAAGAGAATTAGCTCAAGAACTTGGTTTTAGTTTAGGTAAATTAAATTATTGTTTAAAAGAATTACAAAAAAAAGGGTTAATTAAAATAAAAAATTTTAAAAAAAATCCAAATAAAATAAATTATCTTTACGTCTTAACTCCAGAAGGGTTATCTCAAAAAACTAAACTTACAATTAATTTTATGAAAAGAAAAATGAGTGAGTACGATGAGTTAAAAAAAGAATATGATGAGAGTTTAAAGTATGATTCAAAGTAAAATAAACTATTTAAAAAATGTTAACAAACTTTTACTGCCCTTAGAAAAAAAATTTTTATTATATTTTTTTTTTCTTACTATAATTTCATCTATATTAGAAATTTTAAGTATTGGTATTGTTGTCCCAATTGTTTATTTATTTACAGATAAAGAAGCGTTATATAGCAACCAAATAGTCTTGTTATTAAGCGATTATTTAGGTTTAGAAACAGAATATCAAATTATATCTACGATAATATTTCTTTTAATATTTATATTCTTTTTTAAATCTTTTTTTTTCACATTTAATTTTTATTTACAAAAGAATTTTTATGCAAATTTAAATGTAAGACTTGTTAAAACATACTTTAAAAGTTATATTTATAGTCCCTGGTCTTTTATAATGAAAAAAAATACTGGGGCGATAATAAGAAATTTACAAACCGGGATAGATGCGTATTCATCAAAGATAGTTCCATATACGTTAAACCTTGCAACTGAAATTATAATGTCCTTATCCTTGGCTATTTTTGTATTTTATCTTTATCCTTTAGTTAGCTTAGTAGTTTTTATTTTTTTAACAATAATTGCATACATGACCCAAAGAATAACAAAAAAATATGATTATAGACTTGGAGATGTTCAGGCAAAAAATACTTATTTAATTAACAAGCAAATAATAGAGTCCTTCAGAATACCAAAACTTTTGAAAATTATGGGAAAAGAAAACAAGGTGATCGATATTTTTGAAGATATGGTTTCAAAAGAAAAAAATGCAAAATATTTACAGTTATTCATAGAAAAATTACCAAGGATATGGATCGAATTTGTTTTTTTATCATTAATCGTATTTTCATTAGCAGTTTTTATAAATTTTGGCACAAACCTTAGTGAATTATTTACACTTATAATAATATTTAGTTTGGTTGGTTATAGAATGCTACCATCATTAAACAAAATTTTATTATTTATAC
>QCGH01000002.1 GCA_003280005.1 Pelagibacteraceae bacterium AG-365-D07
GTTTTCTATGAATTTTTTTTTTATTTCATCTTGTAAATTTCTTTCAACTGCATCTGGTTTAATGATTGACAATGTTTGCTCTAGATTACTCATAATGATCCTCCACTAATTTATTTAATAATCTTACACCATATCCAGTTGCTCCACCTGAATTAAGAGCTCCTCCATATTTTGAAAAAGCCATTCCTGCTATATCAAGGTGTGCCCAAGGAGTTTTGTTTAATATAAATCTTTGTAAAAACTGCGCAGCAGTTATTGAACTTGCTCCTCCAACATAATTAATGTTTTGCATGTCTGCATTTTTTGAATCCATTAATTTGTCATAATTTTTGCTAAGAGGTAGTCTCCAAACTTTTTCATCTACTTTATTTCCAGATTTTTGTAACTGATCAGATAATACATCATCATTAGAAAATAATCCTGCATGCTCAGATCCTAATGCTACTATAATTGCCCCTGTTAAAGTTGCAAGATCAACAATAAATTTTGGTTTAAATTTTTTTTCAGTAAACGTCAACGCGTCAGCTAAAACTAGTCTTCCTTCTGCGTCTGTATTTAAAACTTCGATAGTCTTCCCACTATAAGACTTAACTATATCTCCTGGTCTTTGCGCGTTTCCTCCAGGCATATTTTCAACAAGACCCACTACACCTACTGCATTTATATTTGCTTTTCTAAGTGCAAAATTTTTCATTAGACCTGCTACAACTGCTGAGCCAGCCATATCATAAGTCATATCCTCCATAAATTTTGCTGGCTTTAAAGAAATACCTCCAGTATCAAAACAAACTCCTTTTCCTACAAATGCAAGTGGTTTAGAATTTGATTTGGCACCTTTCCATTCCATTGTTACTAAATAAGAACCTCTTATACTTCCTTGACCAACACCTAGCAAAGCGTTGCATCCCATTTTTTTAAGTTTTTTTTGATCATATACTGTTATTTTCAAACCAATTTTTTTAAGTTTTAATAAACGGCTCGCATATTCGTCTGGATGTAAAATATTGCCAGGCTCAGAAACAAGATCTTTGGTAAAATTTACACCGTTTAAAATTGCTTCTAAATTTTTTGTATTTTTAGAATTTTGTTTTTTTAATACATTAAAGCTTACAATACTTTTATTTTTTTTTGTTTTATATAAATTAAATTGATATGATTTTAGCTTTGACCCATGAATAAATGATTCAAAATTAATATTTTTTGTTAAAGGTTCTTTAATAAAAATATCCTTTATGTCGTTCTTTTTGATATAATCGTAAAAATTTGCTCCTAATTTTTCAGATTCTAGCTCACCATTAATCTTGACTAAATAAATTATAATTAATTTTTGATCAAAATCTTGACTTAGAGAAGTTATTTTATTCTCCTTAAGGTTTTTATTATTTTTAATAAAATTAAGAATTTTATCGCTATTTGCCTTATCAAATTCTTGTTTTAACTGATTTATTTTAATATCTGAATTTACAAAAAAGGCCTTATTCTTGCTCAAGCCTTTATTTCGATCTAAATAATTTATTTTTAAGCTCATTTATATTAAATATAGTATAGGTTGTGACTTATATATGTTTCAAAAAAGAAAATTTCAATGGAAAAAATAATATTTAGAAAATTTTTATACGACTTATTGGTCTTTTTCCTGATAGTATCATTGAGTCTTTCATTAATAACGTGGATTATACAATCAGTAAATTATTTAGATTTTATTTCAAATGATGGTCATGGTTTTAGCGTATATTTCTCTTATATAGCACTTAACTTTCCTAAAATATTTTCTAAACTAGTAATATTTTCATATTTTATAAGTCTTCTATTTATTATTGAAAAATATCAGTCAAATTATGAAATATACATTTATTGGACAAACGGAATTAGTAAAATCAAATTTGCGAATTTTATATTAAAGATTTCAGTAGTATTAATTATACTGCAAATAATTTTAGTATATTTTGTTGTTCCGAAAACACAAAATTTATCTAGAGATTTTCTTAGAAACTCAAATATTGACCTATTTACTTCTCTAATAACTGAAAAAAAATTTATCGATACAGTTAAGGACTTGACAATATTTGTTGATGAAATTGATGATCAAGGGAATATGAAAAACATTTTTTTAAAAGATGGTATTAATAAAGAGAATGTACAAATAATTTCAGCAAAAAAAGGAAGGATATTTGAAAAAGGAGAAAATAAATTTTTAAAATTAGATTACGGTCAAATTTTAGATGTTACAAATAATAAATATGCTGACTCTAAAGTAATAAGATTTAATAATACAACTTTAAATCTTTCAAATTTTAAAACTAAATCTACTCTTTTTCCAAAGATTCAAGAGTTGGATTCAAACATTTTAATTTTATGTATAGAAAATTATTTATTTGGTGACAAGAAGGGATATGTATTAAGTTATTTTGAATGCAGCAAAGAAACTTCAATTAAGAGTGTTAAGGAAATCTTTAATAGATCCTTAAAGCAATTTTATATTCTCGCGCTTGGCATAATTTCTGCAATCTTACTTTTCTTTGACGTCAAAAACAGACACTATTCCTCTTACAGACTATTAATTTTTTTACTTGGTTTTTTTACAGTAATAACTTCAGAGTTAAATACTGAGTTTTTAAATTTTTCTTCATATAAATATATTATGTTTTTCTTGCCTATATTTTTATTTGTGATTGTTTATTTATTTATGATTAATTTAAATAAGAAGACTAATTAATGCTATGTTGAATAAAATATATATTAGACATATTTATAATATTTTTTTACAAAGATTTATTTATATTACATTAATATTTTCTTCTCTAATATTTATTTTAAATATTTTAGAAGAATTAAAATTTTTTACAAATATTGGCATTTCAAATATAAGTCTTCCTGTACTGCTTACGGTTTTAAATTTACCTTCTTTACTTTTTGAGATCTTTCCATTTATCATTTTAATAACAACCCAGTTTTTTTTTATTAAATTTCAAAATAATTCTGAAATATTAATATTTAGAAATAATGGTATAAACAATTTAAAAATAATATCTTATATTTGCCTATTAGTTTTTTTTATTGGATTTTTTATAATTACATTTTTTCATTTTTTATCCTCAAATATGAAACATCTATATCTTGAGTTCAAAAATAAATATACTCAAGACAATAAATATTTAGCTGTAATAAATGAAAATGGATTATGGATAAAAGATCAAATAGATAACGAAGTAATAATTATTCACTCAGAAAAAATTAACAGTTATACATTAGAAAATTTATTTATAACTGTGTATGATAATGATTTCCAAAATAAAAAAAACATCATAGCTAAAAATGCGATTATTAATGAAAAAAATTGGAAAATAAATGACGCACTAGTACTTGATGATTTTGGAAGAAAAGAAAGCTTTTCTAGTATTAATTTTAAAACTAATTTTGATTATGAACGTATTAATAACCTTTTTTCAAACCTTGAGTCTTTAAACATATTAGAATTATATAACCAAAGAAAAGACTTTATTAATGTGGGTTTAACAGTATCCGATATTGATATTAAAATTAATCAAATTTTTTCTGTTCCGATCAGTTTAATAATCTTTACAATACTTTCATCTATTTTAATGTTAAATATTCGACATAAAAATTCTAAAACATTTGTGCTTATTTCTGGAATATTGTTATCTGTAATAATTTATTATATATACTACTTCTTTGGGTTATTAGGATCCAATAATAAGTTGCCAATTCTTGTAGCTATTTGGATGCCCAATTTAATTTTGTTTTTAAGTTGTTTAATTGGAATAGTAAATATTAATGAAAAATAAATTTGTTTTAAAACAATTATTCAAAGTTGTCTTTATTTTAATCTTAAGTTGTAATTACTTGCTTGCAGATGATGTTCTTATAGATGCAGAAGTAGTTGATATTCAGGAAAAGGGCAATCTTATAATTGCTACTGGATCAGTTAATATAGTTGATGATGGAATAGTAAAGATTACTGGGAACGAAGCAAAATATAATAAGTTAAATCAAACAATTGAAATATTGGGTGATGTTGTTTTGTCAGACAAAATTAAGAATTATAAAGCTAAGAGTGATAAATTAATTTTTGATAGAAAAAAAAATACAATAACTTCGTTGGGGAGTACTGAAATAGAATTTTTCGATGAAAACGAAAATAATCTTAAGATAAAACTTAAAGGAACAAATTCTTTTTTCGATAAAAAAAATGAATTTATTCAAATTAAAGAGAATGTAATAGTAAAAGATTTTGTTAACGAAATAGAAATATTTTCTGAATATATAGACTACAATAGAAAAGAAGAAATTATTAAAAGTTTAGACGAAACTCAAATAAATTATAAAAACGAAATTAAAATATTTACCAAGAGTATTGAATTTAATAAAAAAAATAGTTTATTCAGTTCTCAATTTGATACCTTGGTAAATGATAGCTTCGGAAATAAATTTAATCTTTCTACCTTTAGTTTTGATATTAATGAAAAAATTCTTAAAGCTGAAAAAATAACTTTATCTGATAAAAACGAAAATTCTGTTTTTGTTAAAAATGGATATGTAAATTTAAAATCTGGCGAATTAGTAGGTTCAGATTTTAATTTAAATTTAAGTAAGAATTTTTTTGGCAATCCAGAAAATGATCCAAGATTAATTGGAAGGTATATAATTACAAATAAATCTGAAACTACAATGAAAAAAAGTACGTTTACTACATGTAAAAAAGTTGACGGTAAATGTCCTGCTTGGTCGATATCCGCAAATGAAGTAAGTCATAAAAAAGATAAAAAAAGAATAGAATATAAAAAAGCTTGGGTAGAAATTTATGACGTTCCAGTAGCATATTTTCCATATTTTTTTCATCCAGATCCAACTGTTGAAAGGCAATCTGGATTTTTATTTCCACAATTTGTTAATAGTAGTAATCTTGGTTTTTCAACACAAATACCATACTTTAAAGTTATAGATGTTGATAAAGACATGACAATATCTCCAAGAATTTATTCAAATAATAATTTATTTATTCAAAGTGAATATAGGCAAGTATTTAAAAATTCAGATCTAATAGCTGATGTAAGTTATAATAATAAAGATGATTCAAATACTCATTTTTTTTCAACTTTAAAAAGAAATATTGAAAACTCGTTGTTTGAAATTAAGCTTGAGACTGTATCTAATAAAGATTATTTAAAAAAATACCAAATACAATCACCACTGATAAGTAGCTACAGTGTATTAAATTCAACAATTTTATACGAAAAGTTTGAAGAAGATTATACATTTTCTACATCATTAAATGTTATAGAAGATTTATCAAAAAGTAATAACGATAAATATGAGTACACAATACCTCAATATGATTTTTCTAAAGAAAATAATTTAAATAATAATTTTTTTAATAATTATACTATAAACTCTTCAGGAAGTTATAGAAAATTTGATACAAATGTAGATGAAGCGGACATAATAAATGATTTAGTTTTAAATGCTAATAATCAAAATAAATTTACAAATTTAGGAACTGATTTTAAAGTTTTAATAAGAAATATAAATACTTATGGGAATAAATCAAAGTCTTATAAAGAAAATGGAGATCACAGAATCTTAAATACAGCTTTATTAAACCTCAAATATCCCATGATAAAAGAAAAAGGGAATAATAAAAATTTTCTTACTCCGTTGGCCTCATTTAGATATAGCCCATATAAAGGCACGAATCTCAGAGATAAGAAAGATATATTGATTAAATTTGATGATTTATTTCTTTTAGACAGAATAAATAACAAAACTGTTGAGGATGGAGCTTCAGCAACCTTAGGCCTAGAGTACAAAAATTTAAAAAATAACAACTCTGAAAATTTAAAATTAGGTCTAGCTTTAAACTTTAGAAATAAAGAGGATGAAGATATTCCTTTAAGCTCTTCATTGGGTCAAAAAACTTCAGATTTAATTGGTTATTCAGGAATTAATATAACTGAGAATTTATCTTTTGATTATAACTTTTCTATTGATCAAAATTTAAGTGAAACAAATTATTCTTTGCTATCGGCAAATTATGATAATTCAAAATTCAAAACATCATTTCAATATATGGAAAAAAGCAACCATATTGGTGATGAAAGTTATCTAAAAAACTCGACTGAATTACAAATTAATAAAACAAATTCTCTAAGTTTTGAAACTAATAAAAATATAGATAAAAATTTAACAGACTATTACAATTTAATTTATAAATATAAAAACGATTGTTTGGAAGCATCTTTAGTTTACAATAAACAATTTTATCAAGATGATACGATCAATTCTGGTAAAAATATATTCTTTAAAATTTCTTTTATACCTTTTGGTACAGTTAATACCCCAAATATTAATGAATAAATTATTTATAATAATTTTAATTACGATTATTTCAATTAGTAATGCTCAATCGAAAACGTCAATTAAAGTATTATATAAAATTAACGATCAAATAATTACTAATATAGATTTAGAAAATGAAAAAAAATATTTAACTTTTTTAAATCCTAATTTAAAAAATTTATCTAAGAAACAAGTTGGCGTAATTTCGCTAGACTCGCTCATTAATAGAAAGATAAAAGAAATTGAATTAGCAAAATTTTTTGACTTAACTAAAAAAAATGAATTGGGAAGTGAATATATTAAAAACTTTACAACAAATTCAGATTTCAAAAATATAGATAATTTAAAGATAGAATTAAATAAAGCTAGTTTGAATTATAAGTTTTTTGAATCAAATTTTGCTATTGATTACTTATGGAGAGAGTTCATATATAACAAATTTAAATCAATGGTAAAATTGGACTTAGAAAAATTAAAAAATAAAATTCAAAATAATCGCACTGAAATAGAAGAGCTTAATTTAAGTGAAATACTTTTTGAGATAGATGCAAACATTTCATTTGAAAATCTAAAAAAAAAAATTTATTCAGAAATAGAAAAATCTGGTTTTGAAGCTACTGCAACGGTTTATAGCATATCAAATAGTAAAAATTTTGGAGGAAAATTGGGATGGATTAAATCAAATCAAATTTCAGACAAAATATACGAAGAGCTAAAAAAAGGGAATAAAATTACAGAGCCTATTAAAACTAATAATGGATATCTAATTATTAAAGTAAACGAAAAAAGAAAAATTAATGAAAAAATTAATATGGAAACTGAGTTACAAAAATTGATTAATATTGAAACTGAAAAGGAACTGAATAAATTTGGATATATTTATTTTAATAAAATAAAGAAAAGGACATTCATAAGTGAAAGCTAGAGAACCTTTAATAATTATTTTAGGAGAGCCTAATAGTGTCTTTATTGAAATTTTATCAAAAGTTTTAGTAAAATTTAAAAAAAATATTAATTATCCAATTATTCTAATTGGATCAAAAAATATTATTTTTTCACAATTAAAAATACTTAAAAAAAATTTAAGTTTAGAATTATTAAATAAAAATTTTATAAAAAAAAATAAACTTAAAAATAAGTTATACCTAATTGATATTGAATATAATTTTAAGAATCCTTTTGAGAAAATTTCAAATAAGTCAAAAAGTTATATATCTGCTTGTTTTAAAGAGGGTCTAAAACTGATTAATAATAATGTGAGTAAAATCTTAATTAATGGTCCAGTTTCAAAAAAACATTTTCTGCCTAAAAAATTTCCTGGTGTTACAGAATACATTTTTGATAAATCAAAAAATAATGTTTCAAAAAAACCAGTAATGCTACTATTTAATAAGAAATTTTCTGTTTCACCTCTTACAACACATATACCATTAAAAAAAATTAATAAAAATATTCAAGTTAATAATATTGTAAATCATGTAGCTGAGATAAATAAATTTTATATTAAAAAATTTAAAATTAAACCCCGTATAGCAGTTCTAGGTCTTAATCCTCATTGTGAGTCAAAATCAATATTAAATGAGGAAAATTTATTTATTAGCCCAGCAATTAATAAACTAAAAAAAAAGAAGTTAAATATTAGTGGCCCTTATCCTGCAGACACCTTCTTTATAAAAGATAATATTAAAAAATTTGATACAATTGTTGGCATGTACCATGACCAAGTCCTTACACCATTTAAAACAATTTTTGAGTTTGACGCGTGTAATATTACTCTAGGACTTCCATTTTTAAGAATATCAGTAGATCATGGACCCAATAACTCAATGATAGGAAAAAATAGATCTAATACTGACTCTTTAGAGAATATATTTAATTTGATTAGATCTATTAAATGAAAATCTTGCCAAAAAAATCTCTAGGCCAAAATTTCATTTTAGATAGAAACATAATCAATCAAATAGTTGAATTAGGAAATTTAAATAATGAAAGTTTTGTAGTTGAAATTGGTCCAGGTACAGGCAATCTAACAAATGAAATATTAAAAAAAAATCCTAAAAAATTTTATGCAATAGAAAAGGATAAAGATTTATATCTAAGTTTAAAAAAAAAGTTTGATAAAAAGATAAATTTTTTAAATGAAGATGTTTTAAAAGTAGATTGGACTTCATTAATAGATGAACAATGCATAGTATTTGGAAATCTTCCCTATAATATCTCTGCCAAAATTTTAATTAACTGGATAAGATTAAACAATTTAAATTATCTATTTAAAAGATTTATTTTGATGTTTCAAAAAGAAGTGGCAGATAGAATTGTTGCTGAGGTAAATTCAAGCAAATATGGAAGATTGACTATATTAACTGAATGGAAATTAAATGTTAAAAAAATAATGGATATAAATCCTGAATGTTTTTACCCAAAACCAAAAGTTAAAAGTTCTGTATTATATTTTGAGCCAAAAAATAATTATTTCAATTTTAAAAATTCTAAAAACTTGGAAAAAGTCACAGATATTTTTTTTCAAAATAAACGTAAAATGATAAAAAAACCAATTAATATTTTATTTGAGGATGCTAGAAAAATAATTAAAAAATTAAACTTAGACGAAAAATGTAGACCTCAAAATTTAGACTCTAAGACATTTTTTAAGATTTCCAAAGAGTACGAAAATAAAGGATTTTTATAATAGTGTTTTAACGTGTTTATCTATTTTTGATTTATCGTAAGAAATCTTTTTTTCCAAATAACCAATTATTTCTTTAAAACATATGTTTAAATCTTCATTAACCACAACAAAATCATATTCCTCCCAATGCTTTATATCTTTATCGAATTCTTCCATTCTTATTTTAATATTGTCTTCTTTGTTTTCGCCTCTAGAAATTAATCTTTGAAGAAGAACTTTTTTAGATGGTGGCAGTATAAAAAAAGATATTAAATCGTAGGTTAAAGTTTGTTCTCTAATTTGTTGAGCACCTTGCCAATCAATATCAAATAATACATTGTGTCCATTATCTAAATTATTAAATACCTGTTGTTTAGTTGATCCATATAAGTTTTTAAATACTTCTGCGAATTCTAGAAAAGCATTTTGATTAATTAATTCCTGAAACTTTTTTTTTGATACGAAAAAATAATCTTTACCATTTATTTCATTTTCTCTCGGTTCCCTTGTTGTATGAGATACTGAAATTTTATAATTTTTTTCTTGTGAGATTTTCTTTACTAGTGTGGTTTTTCCTGCACCAGACGGTGATGATAATATTATCATTTTACCGTCTTTTGATGAAAGCATTTAAATCTAATTTGCTTTGCTCTCTATAAATTTAATTGCATCACCTACTGTAAGAATTTTCTCTGCCTCACTATCAGAAATTTCTGAGCCAAATTCCTCTTCAAAAGCCATTACTAATTCTACAGTATCTAAACTATCAGCACCTAAGTCATCAATAAAACTAGATTGTTCTGTAACCTTAGCTTCGTCAATGCCTAAGTGATCTGCTACTATTTTTTTTACTTTGCTTGAGATATCATCTGCCATGGTATTTTTCCTTTTTTAACGTTAATAGTTATTTACATATATTTGTCAACTAAAATACATACCTCCATTAACATGGATTGTTTCGCCAGTAATGTAATTTGATAAGTCTGAACATAAAAAAGCTGCACAATTAGCTATATCTTGTGGGGTTCCAAATCTATCCATGGGTATTTTTGATTTTAGCTGATTCTTATATTCATCATTTATTTTTTCAGTCATTGCTGTTTCAATAAATCCTGGCGCAATACAATTAATCATAATATTTTTTTTTGCATACTCTAATGATAGGCTTTTTGACATTGCAGATACACCTCCTTTAGAAGCTGTATAATTTGCTTGGCCTAAATTTCCTGTATGGGCAACAACTGATGTAATATTAATTATTTTACCAAATTTTTTTTTTAACATTTTCTTTATTACATATTTTGATAATAAAAATGTTGATGTTAAATTTACATTAATTACTTTTTCCCAATCCTCTTTATTCATTCTTATTGTTAAATTATCTTTTGTAATTCCTGCATTATTAATTAGAATATCAATTTTATCCCCTAGTTCAGTATTGCATTTTTCAATAAAAGACTCCAATTCATTATGTTTGGATATGTCTTGTTTTAGAGAAATTATATTTTTATATTTATTTTTTAATTCTTTTAATTTATTTTCATTTGTACCAGTTACTATTATTTTGGCTTTTAATGAAGAAAGTGTATCAACAATAGAATTTCCTATCCCACCAGTCGCTCCCGTAAGTATAATATTTTTGTTTTCTAAATTAATCATTTGTTAATACCTTGAATATCCTCAAGTGTATCAATATTCAATACTTTAACTTCTTTATTTATCCTTTTAATTAAGCCAGATAATACTTTTCCAGGCCCAATTTCAACAAATGTATCTGTACCGTTTAAAATCATATACTCAATACTCTCTCTCCATCTGACAGGACTCTCTATTTGTTTTATGAGTAATTGTTTTATCTCATCTATATTTTTGTATTGTTCTGAGGTTACATTGGATACAACTTCAAATGCTGGATCATTAAATGTTTGATCATTAATTATTTTTTCCATTTTTAAAGTTGCATCCCTCATTAATTCACAATGGAATGGAGCGCTTACAGGAAGCTTTACATTTTTTATTTTTTTTTCCTTCAAAAGCTCTGAAAATTTATTTAGTTCTTTAATTTTTCCACTTAAAATAATTTGGCCCTTGGAGTTATCGTTTGCTATGTAACATTTAAATTTATTAGA
The DNA here is from genome assembly GCA_003280005.1 of Pelagibacteraceae bacterium AG-365-D07. Classification (GTDB taxonomy): domain Bacteria; phylum Pseudomonadota; class Alphaproteobacteria; order Pelagibacterales; family Pelagibacteraceae; genus Pelagibacter. Next base: position 11,155 of record QCGH01000002.1, read on the forward strand.
ATTTTCTTCTAATATTATTTTTATTTCATTTATATCAGCACCTAAAACTGCTAACATTCCTCCTTCTCCTAAAGGAACCGCTGACTGCATTGCTTCTCCTCTATTTTTCAGTAAAATTAAACCCTGTTCAAATGTTATCGAGTTAGAGGAGGTTAAGGCTGTATATTCACCTAGTGAATGGCCTGCAAAATATTTAATTTTATTATCAAAAAAATTTGTTTCATTTTTTAACACTTCATAAATTGTATACCCCACTAAATAAATTGCAGGTTGTGTGTAGATTGTTTGATTTAATTTTTCCTGAGGTCCATTTAAAATTATATCTGATAATTTATATCCAATTATTTCATCAGCTTTTTTAAATATTTTTTTTACAAATTCGTATTTATTGTACAAATCATATCCCATTCCTAATTTTTGAGATCCTTGGCCTGGGAAAACTATTGAAATCATTATAAATTATTATTATTTTTTATGTTGTAATTAAAAATTTATAATAGTATATCCTGCTTTTTTTTAAACTATGAATTTTTACGAACATACAATTATAGCTAGACAAGATATAAGTCCGGCTCAACTTAAACAAGTTGAAGATAAATATAAAAAAATAATCGAAAATAACGATGGAAATTTATTAAAGACAGAAAAATGGGGTTTAATGAACCTATCTTACCTAATTAAAAAAAATAAAAAGGGAAATTACATTCATTTTAAAATCGAAGGCAATGGTAAAACTATTACAGAACTAGAAAAAAATGAAAAAATAGATAAAAATCTATTAAGATATTTAACTATTAGAGTCAAAAAAATTGACTTAGAAACTAATTATTTTGATAAAAAAATAGAAGATACAGAATTTAAAGAAAGAAAATAAAATATTAAAAAATGAAAAATAAAAAATTTAAAAAAAGCTCTAGCCAAAGTAATTTTGCAAAATTAAGTATATTTCAAAATCAAAAATATAAATTTAAGAAGAAATGCCCTCTTTCTGGCAAAGGTGCGCCAAAAATTGATTATAAAAATATTAAGTTGTTAAAAAAATATATGTCTGAAAATGGAAAAATGTTACCATCAAGAATTACTTCTGTAAGTCTAAAAAAACAAAGAGAGTTGTCATTATCAATTAAAAGAGCAAGAAATCTTGCGCTAATTTAAATTTTATGAAAGTTGTATTATTAGAAAACTTGAGAAAACTTGGAAATATAGGCGAGATAATAAATGTAAAAAGAGGTTACGCAAGAAATTTTCTCATACCTCAAAAAAAAGCGTTATTTGCATCAGAAAATAATGTTAAGGAAGTGGAAAAAATTAAATCTGATCTCAATAAAAAAGATTTAGAAAAAAAGAAAGCTGCCAAAGATATTGCTGAAAAACTTAAAAACAAAACTTTTGAATTTAAAAAACTAGTTACAGAAAATAATGAATTATATGGATCGGTAAAACCTACTGAAATATCAAAATTTTTAAAAGAAAAAGAAAATGTTGAGTTAAGCTCGTCACTTATTCAACCTATCAAAGAAATTAAAACAACCGGTGAATTTAAAGTGGTGCTTAATTTACACTCTGAAATAGAATGTTTTGTTAATATAAAAGTTGTACCTGAAGAACAAATTAAATAGTTATACATTTTTTTCCCCATATTGAATAATTCTTGTTAAGTAAGTTAATCTGAAATAACAATTATTTATGGAAAAATTAAATTTAGTTAAAACAAATTTTGAAGAATTGCCTAATAATATAGAAGCTGAACAAGCAGTTTTAGGCTCTATACTTGTGTCAAATGAAATTTTTGATGATGCTTCTCCAATAATTAACAGCAATAATTTTTATGACCCTATGCATCAAAAAATTTATGCAGCAATTGAAAAGCTAATTTTTAGTGGAATGCTTGCAAATCCAATAACTCTAAAAAATTTTTTTGAAAATGAAAAAGATGAATTAAATATACCTGACTATTTAGTTAAAATTACTAAATTTTCATCCTCTTCAAGACAAGCTATAGAATATTGTAAACTTATATATGATTTATTTGTAAAAAGAGAACTTATTAAAATTTCAGAAAATTTATCTTTTACTGCAAAATCTAATAATTTAGAAAAAGATGGCAAAACAATAATAGAAGATACTGAAAAAACTTTATTTGATTTAGCAGAAAAAGGAAATTTTAATTCCTCACTAATAAAATTTGATGAGGCTATGAGACAAACAATTGAAATGGCATCTAGCGCGTACAAAAATGAGGAAGGTATCGTTGGTGTGCCAACTGGCCTTACTGATCTTGATGGTAGACTTGGCGGCCTTCACAAATCTGACCTAATTATAATTGCAGGAAGGCCATCTATGGGTAAAACCGCTTTGGCTACCAATATTGCATTTAATGCAGCTAGAAAAATTCAAGATGATGAAAAAAAATCAAGCGTAGCATTCTTCTCTTTGGAAATGTCATCAGAGCAATTATCTACAAGAATTATATCTGAACAATCTAGAATAAAATCTAATGATATTAGAAGAGGTAAAATCTCAGAGGAACAATTTGATAAATTTATTGAGACGTCAAAAAATATTTCTGAGTTGCCATTATATATTGATGAAACTCCTGCTATATCAATTGCTGCTTTAAGCAATAGAGCTAGGAGAATTAAAAGACTTTTTGGTATAGATCTAATTGTAATTGATTATATTCAATTAATGAGGGCTAGTAGAGCTCGAGAAGGAAGAGTCCAAGAAATTTCTGAAATTACCCAAGGATTAAAGGCATTAGCAAAAGAACTTAACGTGCCTGTGCTAGCTCTATCACAGCTTTCAAGAGCAGTGGAACAAAGAGATGAAAAAAAACCTCAATTATCTGATTTGAGGGAATCTGGCTCGATTGAACAAGACGCTGATGTTGTTATGTTTGTATTTAGAGAAGCTTATTATTTACAAAATAAAGAGCCAAGACCTGCAACAGTTGAACATGCGGAATGGCAAGCAAAAATGAATGAAGTTTCCCATTTAGCCGAGCTAATTATCCAAAAACAAAGGCATGGTCCTACAGGAACGGTTATGCTTGAATTTGAAGCAATGTTTACCAAATTTAAAGATCTTCAAAATTCTTAATTATAAATATATAAAGCTAATGGAGCATGTTAGCACAAATTTATAAAAAAAGTATAATAGAACAACCAAGGTCAGTATTTCTGATACTAATTTGTCTATTTTTATTGTTTTTATATAATTCTAAAGATTTTAGATTAGATGCATCATCTGAAACGCTTCTTATAGAAGGTGATCCAGATTTAAAATACTTGACTGAAGTGAATGAGAGATATGGATCAAAAGAATTTCTCGTTTTAACTTATACACCTAATGAAGTTATCACATCAGATAATTCAATTAATAATTTACTAAGTTTAAAATACAAAATTCAGAGTTTAGAATGGGTTCATAGCGTAATTACAATATTAGATATACCTTTATTAAACATTAAAGACGAGACTCTTACAGAAAAACTTCAAAACTTTAGTACTCTTAAAAGTGAAGGAGTTGATAGAGAAGAAGGTTTTAATGAGATCTTAAATAGCCCTGTATTTAGGAATTTTATAATTAGTGATGATGGAAAAACTTCAGGTATTATTGTTTATATAAAAGAAAAGACAGCCGAGTCTAAATTTAAAAATCAACGAGAAAAGGAAATCTATAGAGATAAAATAAAAAAGGAAAATCATAAAAATATTATTGAAATCAGAAATGTAATTAAAAGTTATAATGATAAAGCAAATATATATTTGGGTGGAATTCCCATGATTGCTGATGACATGATGTCATTTATTAAAAGCGATATAATTGTTTTTGGATTAGGTGTTTTAATTTTCATAATTATTACTTTATGGTTTGTCTTTAAAAAATTAATTTGGATAATAATTCCTATCGCAAGTTGTCTTTTATCAGTTGTTGTTATGATTGGTTTATTAGGAATACTTGGCTGGAAAGTAACAGTAATATCATCAAATTTTATTGCATTAATGCTAATTTTGACTATGGCAATGAATATTCATATGAGTACTAGATTTCTTCAAATAAAAAAAAATAACCCAAATTTAAAGAAAAACGATTTAATTTTACTAACTAGTCAAAAAATGTTTTGGCCTATAATTTATACGGTTTTAACAACAATCTGTGCATTCCTATCGCTAATTTTTAGTGAAATTAAACCCATTATAGATTTTGGGTGGATGATGACTCTGGGTCTTTTTTCATCATTTATAGTTACATTTTCATTGCTGCCTACTTTATTAAATTTTTTTGATGAAAAAAAAGTATCAATACAGGAATATCAAAAGTCTAAAATTACCTCAAATCTTTCTAAACTTACTTTAAATAATAAAAATGCAATTTTTTTTACTACTCTTATTGTTATCATTTTAAGTATTTTCGGAATTAACAAATTAGAAGTTGAAAATAGTTTTATAAATTATTTTAAGAAAAATACTGAAATATATAAAGGAATGAAACTTATTGATGATAAACTGGGTGGAACAACTCCATTGGATATAATTATTAAATTTCCCCAAGATAGTTCAGAACAAACTGACGGTGAAGAAGATGATTGGGGAGACTTTGGTGAAGATAATGATGAAAAATATTGGTTTACAAAAGATAAGATAGAAAAAATTGATAAAGTTCATAAATATTTAGAAACTTTGCCAGCTGTCGGCAAGGTATTATCTTTTTCCTCAGTAGTGGAAGTTGCTACTGCATTGAATGATGGAAGAGCTCTAGGAACCTTGGAAATGGGTGTTTTATATTCTAAAATTCCAGAAACAATCAAAAAAGAAATAGTTGATCCATATATTTCAATAAAAGACTCGGAGGCAAGAATTAATTTAAGAGTTAAAGACTCTTTGCCAGAGTTAAGGAGAAATGAATTAATTAATAAAATAAATTATGACTTAGAAAATAAACTTGGATTTGAAAAAGATGAATATAAATTAGCTGGAGTTTTAATATTATTTAATAACCTTCTTCAAAGCTTATTCAAATCACAAATACTAACACTCGGCTTTGTAATGATTGGTATATTTTCAATGTTTCTTATTCTTTTTAAAAATATAAGGCTTTCTTTAATTGGAGTGGTTCCAAACTTTATTGCTGCATTTTTTATACTAGGAATAATTGGAATTTTAGAAATTCCTTTAGATATGATGACTATTACTATTGCAGCAATAACCATTGGCATAGCTGTTGATAACAGTATTCATTATATTTATAGATTTAAAGAAGAATTTCAGAAAATTGGGAATTATGAAAAAACAGTAAATTTTTGTCATTCAACTGTTGGAATAGCAATTCTAAATACATCTATTACAATTGTATTTGGTTTTTCAATACTAGTTTTTTCTAATTTTATACCTACAATTTATTTTGGGGTTTTCACAGGTATTGCAATGTTATTGGCAATGTTATTAGTGTTAACTTTATTGCCAGCACTAATAATAAAATTTAAACCATTTAAATAAATTAAAATGGATTATTTTTTAAATTTTTTTCAACAAGTTTCCTTGTTTGATGCTTTTTATATTACCATAACAGTACTTTCTTTAATAAAGTGCTACAAAAAAGGATTTGTGTTGAGTTTGTTGTCAGCCTCAAAATGGTTACTTGCTTATGTCGTTACCTTATTTCTATTTCCGAAAACAAAACCTTATGTGGAAGATATAATTGATAATGAATATGTATTAGATATATCTCTTGGAATATGTTTATTTATAATTGTAATTTTTATTATCTTGCTGATCAATAAAGGAATCAGCCGGGCTGTAACTTACACAGGTATAGGAGGTTTAGATAAAATTTTTGGATTCTTTTTTGGCTTTATAAGAGGATATGTCATCTCTGTATGCATTTTTGCAACCATAGATATAATTTATAATTCAGATAAGTGGCCAATTGACTTGGATAACTCTTACAGCTTTGAATTAGTTGAAAAAGGAAGTAACTATCTTATAAACGAATTTCCAGACAAAAAAGAATATGAAGATGCTAAAGAAAAAGTTCAAGAACTATAGTTCAAAATTAAATGAAGAGTGTGGAGTATTTGGAATAAGTAATTTCGATGATGCATCAGCACTAACTGCTCTGGGTCTACACGCTTTACAACATAGAGGTCAAGAAGGTTGCGGAATTGTTTCGTACGATGGAAAAAAATATTATTCTGAAAAAAGATTTGGTTTGGTTGGTGATAATTTTAACAATGAAAAAGTCTTAAAAAAATTACCAGGAAATTTTGCTATAGGACATAACAGATATAGTACAACTGGGGGTACAACTTTAAGAAATATACAGCCATTTTTTGCTGATACTCATGCTGGGGGTATAGGCGTTTCACATAATGGAAATCTTACTAATGCCTTAACCATCAGGAAAAAACTTGTTAAAGAAGGTGCAATATTTTATTCAACATCAGATACTGAAGTAATAATTCAATTAATTGCAAAATCAAAAAGATCTTCAACAGTTGAAAAAATTACTGATGCAATATTTCAAATTCAAGGAGGATATGCGTTAGTAATGCTCGCACAAAATAAATTAATAGGAGTAAGAGATCCTTTGGGAATTAGACCTTTAGTAATTGGTAAATTAAAGAATTCTTATGTGTTAGCATCTGAAACTTGTGCTTTAGATATAATTGGGGCTAAATTTTTAAGAGAAGTAGAAAATGGTGAGATTGTAGTAATAGAAAATAACGAATTACAAAGTATAAAACCTTTTCCTCTTAAAAAGCCAAGACCTTGTGTTTTTGAATATATTTATTTTTCTAGACCTGACAGTATTTTAAATGGGAAAACAACATACGAGTTTAGAAAAAAATTTGGAGAGCAATTGGCTCTAGAAGATAATATTCAAGCAGATCTTGTTGTACCTGTTCCAGACTCTGGGAATGCAGCGGCATTGGGCTATAGTCAAAAAACAAAAATCAATTTTGATTTAGGTTTAATTAGAAATCATTATGTTGGGCGAACATTTATTGAACCTGCTCAAAAAATTAGAAGCCTTGGGGTTAAATTAAAATTAAATGCAAATAAAAGTTCAATAAAAGATAAAAACATAATTTTAATAGATGACTCTTTGGTAAGAGGAACAACATCGCATAAAATTGTTAAAATGCTTTACGATGCGGGTGCCAAAGAAATTCATGTTAGAATTGCTAGCCCTGAGATTAAGTTCCCAGATTTTTATGGAGTAGATATGCCTACAAAAGAAGAGCTTCTTGCGGCTAATAATTCTGTAAATGAAATTTGTAATTATATTGGAGCTAAATCTTTAAAATTTTTATCTATAGATGGTTTATACAAGGCTATGGGTTATGAAAAAAGAAATAATACTTACCCTCAACTTACTGATCATTATTTTACAGGCGATTATCCTATTGAAATTATCGATGAATTAGGTGAAAATAAAATAACTCAGCTATCATTATTGAGCACGGGATCAAATAATTAATTATGAAAAAAGTTAGTTTTACAGAAATGAAGCATGGGACTAAAGAAGAATATCTCTTCCTGGACAAACACGAAAAAAAATATGCGGGCGAAACTGCGGAAAGAATCCTTAAATTTATGTCAGGTTTAAATAAAACACTTGAAGGATATCAAGTTTCAAGACTTGAACATTCTCTTCAAAGTGCAACTAAAGCATTTAATAATGGAGAAAGTGAAGAAATGGTTGTTGCGGCACTCTTGCATGACATAGGTGATGAATTGGCACCAATGAATCATTCCGAGTACGCAGCTGCAATTCTTAAACCATATGTAAGCGAAAAGACACATTGGATAGTTAAAATGCATGGACTATTTCAAACCTATTATTATGCTCATCATTTAGGTGGCGATAGATTTAAAAGAGAAAAATTTAAAGACCACAAATATTATCAAGCTACAATAGATTTCTGTGAAAATTATGATCAAGGATGTTTTGATCCTAATTATAAATCTTTACCTCTTGAACATTTTGCTCCGATGTTAAAAAGGATTTTTTCAAGAAAACCTTATACTTTTTAAGTTATAATAAAATTATATTATGGAAAATGTATTAAAGAACGAGAAGAGTCCATATCTAAGACAGCACAAAGATAATCCTGTTAACTGGTTTCCATGGAATAAAGGTAGTTTAGAAAAAGCTAAAGTAGAAAAAAAACCAATATTCCTAAGTGTTGGATACGCAAGTTGTCATTGGTGCCATGTCATGGCTCATGAAAGTTTTGAAAATATTGAAACTGCAAAAATAATGAATGAAAACTTTATAAATATTAAAGTCGATAGAGAAGAAAGACCAGACCTTGACTTTATATTTCAAAAAAGTTTGGCAATTTTGACAGGAGCACAAGGGGGTTGGCCTCTTTCAATGTTTTTAGATGAAAATGCAGTTCCGTTTACTGGCGGTACTTATTTCCCACCAAAAGAACTTCAAGGAAGACCTAGCTTTAACAATGTTTTAGCGAATGTCTCAAAAGTATATCAAGAGAATAGAGAAAAAATTCTTAACCAAGCAGTACAAATGAAGGATGTATTTAGAAATATCAATCAAAAAAATGCAGTTCTCAAACAAGACTTAGAGCCATATGTTGAAAAAATTATAAGTTATACAGATGAAGTGAATGGAGGTTTCAAGGGTGCTCCAAAATTTCCTCAATTTTATATTTTTGATGCAATTTTGTATTTTTACCAAAAAACAAATAATAAAAAATATCTAGATGTAGTAGAAAAGTTAATATTTAGTTTATCATCAAAAGGTATCTATGATCATTTAGAGGGTGGAATTTCAAGATACACTGTTGATGAAAAATGGATAGTGCCTCACTTTGAAAAGATGCTTTATGACAATATTCAATATGTAAGTTTACTAAATAATTATTTAAGCATTAAAGAAAGTGACTATTTTAAATATAAATTAAAACAAACTATAAAATTCATTAATTCTGAATTTCTAGTAAAAAACAGTTTGCTTGGTTCAGCTTATGACGCTGATAGTGATGGAATTGAAGGAAAATACTATGTTTGGAAATATCAAGAGTTAAAAGATGTTTTACAAAATGAATTAGATATATTTAAAAAAAAGTACCAGATATCAGAACACGGAAATTTTGAAGGATCAAATATTCTAGTTGAAAATACAGATACAAATATAAGTACAGAGTCAAATATTAAAAAAATTGAACTAAAACTTTTAGGAATTAGAAAAAAAAGAAATAAACCTTTTTTTGACGATAAAGTGCAAACAGATTTAAATGCATTTTGGATATATGTAAACTTATACTCGTCAATAATATTAGATGATAAAGTCTTGCTAGAAAAATCTACAAAAAATATTGAGAATTTTATCCAGATTTATGAAAATGGATTATTTCATTGTTACAATGATAACAAGCAAATTGATGTTTTTTTAGAAGATTATGTTTATTTTTCTTTGCTTTTATTAAGTAACTACGAGTTTACAAAAAATCAAACTTCATTAGAAAAATGTAGAAAGTTAATGGATGAGGCTTGGAGCAGTTTTTTTAATTCTGGTGAGGGTGTTTTACAAAAAAATAAAATCCAATTCAATGATCTGTTTGTGGAACCTATTGATCTAAACGATAATAATATACCTAATGGAAACAGTATTTATTTATTAATTGCTAATAAGTTGAACAATATTACACCTGAAAAAAAATGGAACGAAAGAATTGATATGTTATCTAGATCTTTTCATTCACATATAAACTCAAATTTTACTCAAATGTTTAGCTATATTAAAATTTTGGACATATGTGAGGATAACATTACTATCACAATTAATTCAAAAAATACTGATACAGTTGATAAAATTCGGCAACAAGTCATCAAAAAATTTATGGATAAAGCTTCAATTATATATAAACAGGATAGTAGTGAAGATTATATTATAATTTGTAAAAAACAAACTTGCTCACCTAAATTAAAAAATTTAGAAGAATTAGAAAATTATTTTAAAAATTTATGATAACAAAAGACAGTTTTATAAATTATTTTATATCTGGTATTAAAGAAACCAATGATTGTGGGGTAGGTATTGAACATGAAAAATTTGTTTTTTTGGAAAATAAAAGAGCAGATTATCAATCAATATTAAATTTATTTGAAAAACTCTATGAATTTAGCTGGGAGCCTGTAAAGGAAGGTATAAATATAATAGCTCTTAAAAAAGGAAATAAAAATATAACCTTAGAACCAGGAAATCAGATAGAACTATCCGGTGAAAAATTAAAAAACATTCATCAAACTTGCGGTGAATCACAAGGATATATATTTGAATTAAATCAATCATTAAAAAAATTAAATTTAAATTTAATTAGTTCTGGCTTTGATCCAATATCCAAAATTGAAGAAGTTCCCTCTAATCCAAAAAATAGATACGAACTAATGACTAAAATTATGCCGCTTTTTGGAAAATTAAGTTTAGACATGATGTATAGAACATGTGGGACCCAAATAAATATAGATTACACATCTGAGAAAGACTTTTGTAAAAAATTTTTTGTAGTTAATAGATTAGTTCCAATAACGATCGCACTATTTGCAAATTCAGGAATAGTTGAAAAAAATAAAAGTGGTTATCTGTCATATAGATCTTACGCTTGGCAAAATACTTATAGAGGTGGATTGCCAAAAATATTTTTAGAGAATATGGATTTTGAAAAGTATGCAGATTTTAGTTTAAACTATCCTATGCTCTTCTTAAAAAGAAATGACAAATATATAGATGCTAAAAATAAAACATTCCAAAATTTTATAGATGGTGATATTGAAAAAGCTTCTCCTAATGAAGAAGATGTTGCAGACCATTTAAGTACAATCTTTACAGAAAATAGATTAAAAAAATATATTGAGATTCGTTCGATGGATGCTTGTGGATGGGATTGTCTGTGTGCTGGTCCTGCATTTTTCATTGGATTATTATATGGAAACCTTGATGAAGTATTTGATGTTGTAAAAAGATGGAACGTAGATGAAATAATATCTGCCTACAAAGACTCGCCAAAAAAAGGTTTAAAAACAATTTTAGGAAAGAAATCTATTTTAGATTGGTCCAAAGATTTATTTGAAATATCAAAACAAGGCTTGGTAAATAGAAATGAATTAAATAGCAAAAAACAAAATGAAGTTAAATTCTTAGATCATATTAAAACTATTATTGATACTAATAGCACCAATGCAGAGGCAATCATGGCCCAGTATCAAAAAGACAAAAATTTCTTCAATATTAATGAAAAATAAAATATTAGCTATTCAAGGGGATAATTTAAAAAAACTTAATTATAAAAATGATACAACAATCTTTTTGGCAATCGAAGCCCAAAAACTGGGATCTAAAATTTTCTATTACGAACCAAAAAACATATTTATTAAGAATAATCAAATATATGCAGTTGGAAACTTTATAAAACTTTATGATCAAAAAAAGTTTTATAAATTACTAAGTAAAAAAACAATAAATTTAGAAAAGTCTAGTTATTTACTAGTAAGACAGGACCCTCCATTTAATATGAATTATATAACGACTACCTATTTTTTAGATAGGTTAAAAGGTGTTAAAATTATAAATAATCCAACATCAATTAGAAACGTATCTGAAAAACTATATTCTTATGAATTTAAAAAATACATGCCCCCAACAATCTTTTCATCAAGAAGTTCTGATATAGTTAATTTTATAAAACAAAATAAATTGTCAGTTATGAAACCAATCAATGGCCATGGTGGCAACAATATAAAACTTTTAAAAGGCAGAATTAATAAAGCTTTTTTAAATACATATTTAAAGAAACATGGCTATGTTATGTGCCAAAAGTTTTTACCTGGAATTGTAAATGGAGATAAAAGAGTGTTTATAATAAATGGCAAAGTTGTAGGATCTTTTTCAAGAATACCGAAAAAAGGCTCTTTTTTAAGCAATTTAAGCAAAGGTGGAACGGTTGGCTCTTCAAAACTCACAATAAAAGAAAAAAGGATTTCAAATTTAATTGCAAAAAAATTAAAAAAAGATGGAATTTATTTTGCTGGAATAGACTTTATATCAGAAAAACTTAACGGAGATATAAATGTTACTTCTCCAACTGGATTAAAAAATTATTTTGATTTGACTGGTATAAATTTAGCAAAAATATTTTGGAAAGAGATTAGGAAATGAATAATTTAACAAATCAACAAAAAGGTTCTTTGATGGCCTTTGTGGCTGTGATGTTCATAACTCCAGACTCTCTTTTTATAAGACTTTCAAATTTAGAAACATGGGGATTAGTTTTTTATAGAGGAGCAATACCTTTTTTTGTTGTGCTTTTTGGAATGTTAATTATTTACAGATTAAGTTTTTTTAAATTACTTTACGGTAATTCTATTTATGGCGCAGCCTATATAGTTACTTTTTCCCTTACTAATATTACATTTGTATTATCTATTCAAAATACTAATGTTGCAAACACCTTGGTAATGATTGCTTTGGCGCCAATGCTATCTGCAATTTTTGGGACTATATTTCTAAAAGAAAAACCAGACAGAAACACTATTGTTGCAATAGTAATTACATTTATAAGTGTACTTTATATTTTTTATGATTCACTAAAAGTCGGTAATATTTTTGGAGATATATTGGGATTTATTACAGCTGCAGGCTTAGCTGCTGGAGCCACTATTATTAGGGCTGGAAAAGAAGTAAGTCTTGTTCCCTCTGCAGTAGTTGGTAAATTGGTTGTTGCATTAGTAGCATTATTTTTTATTGATAACTTCGAATTAAAAAATAATGATATTTATATCATTCCAGCTATGTGTATTCTTTGTGTTGCAATACCATTTGTTTTGGTAACTATTGCTCCAAGATATATTACTGGTGCAGAAGTTAACCTATTTTTTTTATTGGAAACAATTTTTGGACCAATTTGGGTATGGTTGGTTGTTAAAGAACAGCCCTCATTAGAAACCATACAGGGTGGTACTATTATCATTCTAACAATTGCAGTTCATTCCTTTTTAGCCATTAAAAAAACACAATTAAAATCTAATTAGCCAGCAAATTATTTTTGTATGCAAAAAGAAGTAAAAAAATCTTGGGCTTTATTCCTTGGTATAGGAACCATGATGATTGCACATGGTCTTCAAATGCAAATCATGGGTATAAGATCTGTGTTAGAAGATTTCAGTGTTCTTACTATAGGTATTTTTATGTCAGGATACTATGTTGGGTATTTTATAGGATCGAAAACAACACCTAATTTAGTCCAAAAAGTTGGTCACATAAGAGTATTTGCAGCTTTTGCATCTTTAGCATCGCTAAGTGCATTAGTTGCGGTTGCATATGTTAATCCATTCATGTGGACGATAAGTAGATTTATAACTGGTATTAGTTTGGTTAGTTGTTATGTGGTTTCTGAAAGTTGGCTCAATGATAGAGCAACGAACAAAAATAGAGGACAATTATTATCTGCTTATATGATAGTTCTTTATTTTGGATTAGCTTTAGGAATGTTGTTATTAAATGTAAGCGAACCAAATGCATATGAACCATTTATTTTAGTTTCAATTTTGTTATCTTTGGCATTAGTTCCTATTCTTCTAACAAAAAGACCTGCTCCCAAATTTAAAAAAATTGGAACAATTAGTGTCAAAGAATTATATAAAATTTCACCTTTAGGTTCTGTCAGTTCTTTTGCAACTGGAATGATTCATGCTGCATTTTTCTCCCTAATCTCAGTGTATGCAACAAAAGCAGGATTTACACTTCTAGAAACATCAATTCTTTTATTTATAGCTACTATTTCAGGAGTTATTGGACAAGGTCCGATAGGATATTTTTCTGATTTATATGATAGAAGAAAGGTTATTGTAATAACTACACTTGGTGGTTCAGCTCTAGCATTTCTTTCAATTTTATCTTCAAGCGATCCTTTGCAAAATACTTATTATATGGATGAGTTTGCACTCAAAAAATTATTATTTTTTCTATTTGTTGGGGCCTATACTTCTTTATGCTTGCCTTTGTTCTCATTAAACCTTGCTCATACAAATGATTTTGTACCTAAAGAAAAATTTGTTGCAGCAGGTGGCGGACTTCAATTAATTTTTGGAGTAGGTGCGATAAGTGGTCCCATCATTTGTTCAATATTCATGGGATGGTTTGGATTAAATGGCTTTTTTATTTTTTTAATATTGATCCATATAGTAATTGGAGTCTTTGGAATACATAGAATGAAGGTGAGAAAAACTGTAGAAAATCCTGACTCCACGTTTACACCAATGCCTGCAACAATTACTCCGGCGGGGTTAGAATTAGATCCAGATGCGCCAGAAACATTGAATAATATTCAAGAAAAACAAAACAATTCATAGTTGAACTCAAATTAGTCATAGATCAAAAAAATTATTAAAAGTACCATTGAAAAAATTTAAATTCTTTGGTCAAATCAAAATAATAAAAAATATTTATGAGAAAAAGTAAAAAAATTAAAATCAAAAATACTGGAAAACTATCATTATTTTCATCTAAAAGTTTTACAAATGTTTTAAATAATTACAAAAAAAATAAAGAACAAAAGAAAATTAAGGAAATTAAACTAAAAAAAATTGCAGAAAACAATCAACTTATAAAAGATAGAAAAGATTTGCGAACATGGGAAGAAAGATTAACTAAAGAAAGTACAAAATTAAAATTTAAAGAAGATGAACTTAGGTTAAAAGAAAAAGAATTAAAAATTCGGGAAGACCAACAAAAAATTGAAAACAAAAGATTAGTAAAAAAAGATGAAGATCTGGGACTAATTGATAAAGATTTAAGAATAAAAGAAAAAGAGTTAAAAATCAAAGGGGAGGAACAATTTAGAAAAGATATTGACCTTAAAGCTCGTGAAGAGGAACAAAATAAGAAGGAATTAAAAGAAAGAAGAAAAAAAGAAAAATTTTTAAAAGAAATTATGATTCAAGAAGAAGAGCAAAAGAAAATTGAGTCTATGAAGTTAAAAGAATGGGAAGAGCAATTTGATAGAGAGCAAAAAATGAAGGAAAGAAGAGAAATTCTAAAAGAAGAAAGATTAAAACAAAGAGAATTAAACCAATTGAATTCTGGTGAAACTGATCTAAGCAATGAACTAAGCTCAAAATTAGAGACTTTTAATGTAGATAAATCATCTGAACATTAATTTTGAACAAGGAAAATTCAACTAAACTCTGGAAAATTATTCAAGAAGCTGGTGATTATTTAGTTGGACAATTACCTGACCATCCAAATCACCCAAAAGGAAGAAATCCATATGCTCATGTTGCAATTTGTGTAAAAAGTAAA
Source organism: Pelagibacteraceae bacterium AG-365-D07 (assembly GCA_003280005.1). Classification (GTDB taxonomy): domain Bacteria; phylum Pseudomonadota; class Alphaproteobacteria; order Pelagibacterales; family Pelagibacteraceae; genus Pelagibacter. The sequence goes on from QCGH01000002.1 coordinate 26,482, forward strand.
TTTAATGCAAGTTATAAAGATATACCTGACACAAAATTTGAGGAGGTTATAAAATATATTAATTTTTTAAAACAAAATCCAAATTAATTATTGTTTTGGAAAATAATCTTTTAATTTACCTTCTCTATAGACATCAGCTGTACAGCAATGAAGTCCTCCTCCAAATGCATAGGCATCCCTTAATTCTACAGGAATAACTTCCATTCCTAATTTATCTAACTGATCAGCTTGGTATATTTCGCTTTTTTCAACACATACTGTCTTTGGGTCTAAAACTAATACATTCATTGATAACCAAACTGATGAATAACAGAGTGGTGGAGGTGAATTATGTGCTGGTTGCGCTGAGTCTACAATTTTCCATCCATTGTCTTCAAATAATTTTCTTTGATCTTTTGGTAATCTTCTTTGAGGATTATTAATAATTAAGCCTTCTTTAATTGGTGTAAAAGTTGCATCAATATGAATTGGATAAGGATCTCCTGGAAAATTTACTGCATGGACTCTATGATCTTTATAATGTCTTTTAATCCAATCAATTCCCTTTAAATTAGTTGTAAAACCATGTTGAACTACTAAGTCTTTTCCAAATCTTAAAATATCAGCTGCATCAAATAATGGTTCTTCTTCCGTTGTTACAAAAAACTTTTTTTCTGTCCATTCTAATCTTTTCTGAACTCCAATCTTGTCTGATAAGTAATCTTTTCTATAATCGGCATCTGTTAATCTTGGTTTTGGAGCTGCTTCATGTTTCATATTAGGATCTTCATCGTAGTATTTTTTTAATAAAGGTCGATAACAAAGATACTCAAACCATCTACATCTATAACTCATTGTTGCTTCTAAGATTTCATTTCCAACTGTCAAAAGTACATCTCTTGGTGGCATGCACCCAAACATTGTTTCTGATTTCCAGTCTGGAGTTGAACTTGGTTGATTAAAATTTATTGGTGTTGGACGATCAACTTTTATTCCACGTTTAACTAAAATAGATGAAAAGTTGTCTAAAAGTTCATTTGCCTTATCAACTGTATCTTTTGTTCTCGGACCATATTTTCCTCTCATATCAGAATCTTCTGGAACTTTTGCATCTAATGCTGGTTCAGGTGCTGGGATACAAGTTCCATCTGCTCTTCCAACAATTACATGTTTTAACGGATCCCACTCATTCCAGCTATTTACTTTTGTTTTTTCAGACATTTAATTTTTAATTATATTTTTTTCAGGTCCAAATGGGAATTTAGTGATATTTTCGCTATCCTTATCTGTAATAATTAAAATATCATGCTCTCTGTATCCCCCTGCCCCAGGTTTGTTTTCTGGTATCATAATCATTGGCTCCATTGATATCACCATATTTTTTTCTAGCAAAGTATCAATATCTTCTCTTAGCTCCAATCCCGCTTCTCTACCATAAAAGTGTGAAAGCATACCAAATGAGTGTCCGTAGCCAAAAGTTCTATATTGAAGGTAGCCAAGTTGAGCAAATAAATCATTTAATTCTTCACATATTTCAGAACATTTTACCCCAGGCTTTATTAATTCAATACCTCTTTTGTGAACTTGCACATTTGCTTCCCACGCTTTAAGTGACTCATCATCAATTTCTTCAACAAATAGCGTTCTTTCCAAAGCGGTATAATAACCAGATATCATTGGGAATGTGTTTAATGATAGGATATCTCCTTTTTCCAGAGCTCTATTTGTTTTTGGATTATGAGCACCATCAGTATTAATACCTGATTGAAACCATACCCATGTATCCATGTATTCTGCTTCGGGGTAGGTTTTTGCAATTTCTCTTTCCATTCTATCTCTGCCTGCAATTGCAATTTCAATCTCTGTTTGTCCCGGTCTAATATGTTTAATGATTTCCTCTGCTCCCAAATCGGCTATTCTTGCACCATTTTTTATTATTTGTATTTCTTCATCAGATTTAATCATACGCAATTTCATTAAATGATTTGCAATATTTTTAAAAATAGAGTCTGAAAAAATGGAATTTAATTTTTCTTTAATTTCTAAAGTTACATGATCGTTTTCTATACCAATTATTTTAGGCGGTTCATTTCTTCCAATGAAAGATACAATGGCTTTTAAAAAATTATCTCTTTTCCAGTCTGTATAAATTATATTGTCACAATGTGATCTTCTCCATGGTTGACCCGCATCTATATTGGCTGAAATTGTTACAATTTTATCTTGTGTAATTACACAGCCATAAGGTCTTCCAAATGAACAGTAAATAAAGCCGGTGTAATAGGCTATATTATGCATAGAAGTTAGGATTGTCATATCCATATCTTGATCTGACATTACTGTTCTAAGTTTTGATAATCTATTTTGGTATTCTTTTTCTGTAAATGGTAACTTGACTTTTTTTCCATTCTTTAATTGAAAAAAATCTGGTCTTTCCATAAAAATTTAATTTAGCCCAATAAATCTTCTATTGGTTCTAATTATTAAACTATAATAGATAATTGAAAGAAATATAAAAAATCCACCAATAACTGTACTTTGTGAAGGAATTTCATTAATTCCTAGAAGAGGTAGCCAAACCCAAAAAATACCACCTACCACTTCTGTTAATGACAAAAGAGTAAGTTCGGCAGCAGGTATATGTTTTGATCCAATTGAATATAAAATTAAACCAAGGCAAACTAAAGTTCCATGTGTTGCAAATAAAGCATGATTTTTACCAGTTGACAAAAAATTTAAGTCATTAAAGACAATCATTGCTCCTGAAAAAAGACAACAAAATAAACCAGCTATAGCCACAGTAGTAAATTTTGGGGTATCTTTTTTCCATCTTAGAGTTGTTGAAAAAACTGCAAAACCGATTGAAGACAAAAGTCCAAAAACTAAACCAATTACAGTATTATTACTAGTATTGTCTATGGCCATTATTATTATTCCAACTGTAGCGATTGATATTGCAACCCAAACATTTGTTGAGATTTCTTCTTTAAGAAACATAAAACCAAGCAAGGCAGTAATAAAAGGCATGGCAGCAAGACAAAGCAAAGTTACAGCAGCTGATGTATTTGTAATTGAATATATAAATGAAATCATTGCAATTCCAAGACCAACACCGCCTATCAAACCTGAAATTCCAATTTTTTTATAGTTATAAAAAAAATCTTTACCTTCCTCTAGGTACAAAAAAAGGTTTAAAATTATAAATATTACTATACCTCTTGTGAATAAATATTGCCAAGGAACTTGTTGGGCTTCATCAATATGTCTAACTACATAAGGACCAAAAGACCAAAAAAGACCAGCAATTAAAACAACAGGAATAGCAACTTTTGCATCTTTTATATCAAGCATGCCAATTTCTATTATTTATTAATTTTTTTAACAACAAAATTAATTTTAAAATTATAAGAAATTAACACCAAAAGTTGTATGGCAATCTATTAAATCTCCTTTTTTAAACCTAACTTGGCCACTATTAAATTGTCCCCATGCATTTGATTTAGATAATGGCTTTAATTTAAAAGATTCTTGACCTTTAAAAACCTCAAACTCTAAATTTCCCTTGTTTGAAACTGTAATTTTTCCTTTAGCAAACCTTGTAAATTCTTTTTTCTTTTCAAATTTATTTTTTAATTTTGCTTTAATTGGAGAGTTGTCTAAATATTCAATTGATCTAAATATAAAAGGTAAAACAAAAAATCTAAAACATGCTGCGGTGGAGACTGGATTTCCAGGTAACCCAAAAAAAGCAGTATTTGAATTTAGTTTTGAAAATAATATTGGCTTTCCAGGTCTAATTTTTGCACCTTTAAAAAAACCTTTTCCCTTAAATTTTTTTATAATCCTTGGAACATAATCATGCTTTCCTGCAGAAACTGCACCAATAGTAATAATTATATCTATTTTATTTTTTATATTTTTATTGATTTCTTTTAAAAACTTTTTTTCATCATTATCTCTTAAAATTGATTTTTCAATTATATTTAATGGTAAAATTTTTGAAAAAGACTTTATATAACTTCCATTTGAATTTCTAACTTTCCAATTTGGAATTTTTTCTTGATTTGTAATTTCATTTCCAGTGGGGAAAAATATAATTTTTAATTTCTTCTTAACTTTAATACGTTTTATACCAAGAGTTTTTAAAACTAAAATGTCTGATGGTTTTATTAAATCACCTTTTTTAATAACTATTTGACCTTTTTTATAATCACTACCAGCAAATCTAAGATTATTAAATTTATTTATTTTTTTATTTATAACTAAATAATTAAAATTTTTAATTCTAATTATTTTTGATTTTTCATAAGGAATTATTGTATCGAAAGGTTTATTTATAACTGCACCAGTCATTACTTCAATACATGTATTTTTGGATAAGTTTTTAATTTTTGGGTTATCTCCAGCGGCAACTGACTTTAATATTTTAAATTTAATTTTTTTAATATTGCTCGCATTTTTTGTTTCAAGTGAATTTATCGCAAAACCATCGAAGGCGGTGTTATTAGAGGCTGGATAATTAGATTTACTATAAATATTTTCAGAACATATACGATATAAGGAGTCTTTAGAAAATATAATTTCAGATTTTATGGGAAGATGAAACTTTTTTAATTTATTAATAGCCTGTTTGTATGAAATCATTTTTTATTATATATTCTCTTTGCTAATTCTAAATCCTCTTTTGTGTTAATATTTAAAAACTCATTTTCTTTTTTTATATCTTTTTCTATATAGCTGCAGCCAATTTTATCTGCCCATAAATCAACTTTTCTATAATTATTATTTAAATCTTGCTCTAATATTTTTTCTAAACTTGTTGACCAAGTGCCAAATATATTATGTCTTTGTTTTTTTTCTTTAATTAAAAAAATTTTTTCTTTTTTTGAATATGTTTTTTGTATCATCTTTTCAATTATTATTTCATCGAAAAAAGGTGTGTCACACGGGAAAGTAATTACCCAATTATATTTATTACTTTGATTAGCATATTTCATTGCTGACAAAATTCCAACTAAAGGTCCTAAGTAACCCTCTTTACAATCTTTAATAATTTTAATATTTGGATCGTCTAATATTAATTTACTATCATTTGATACAATTAAAATTTCTGAAAAATATTTATTTATTTTATTTATAACATGTTCAATTAATTTTGAGTTTGACAAGTTGGATAAAGACTTATTGCTTCCAAATCTTGACGATTTGCCGCCTGCTAAAATAACACCTAAAATATTGTGCTCTTTCATTAAAAGAAATATAAATCAAATAATTTTTTAATTAAAGTTTTATAAATGGATCTTGAAATTTTACAAATAGCAGCAGATACAAAAAACAATAAAGATATTAAAAATTTTACGCATAAATCAAAATATAAAAGTAAAATGTGTGGTGATGAAATTGAAATAAGCCTAATAGTTAAAGATCAAAAAATCTTAGACATGGGTTATCAATGTAAATCTTGTATTTACTGCCAAGCGTCTGCTAGTTTATTATCTAAATTATCAAAAAATAAATCTTTGATTAAAGTTAATGAACTAATAGAATTTGTAAACATTTTTTTTAAAAACACTAATTTAAAATTTGATAAAGAATGGAAACTTTTTGAAAAACTTTTTGATAAGAAAAATATTTCAAGAAAAGAATGTATTCTATTACCTTTTAAAACTGTTACAAAAGCTTTAAAATTATAAAATGGAAAAAGATCATTTATTGAAATCAATTTTGGCTGGCCTTTTCTCGACTATTACTATTGGTGCTTTAACATATCTTACTTACAAAACACCATTTGGCTTATTTTTAATTGCATCATTTGGATCATCTATGGTTTTATTATATGGATATCCAGAAAGTCCATTTGCTCAACCTAAAAATATTTTCTTTGGACATTTTTTAACTGCCTTTATAGGTATAATAGTTTTAAAATTTATTCCTCTTCCTATATTTATTACAATTCCATTAGCTACAGGATTAGGAGTTTGTTTTATGATTTTATTAAATGTAACTCACCCACCTGCAGGTGGAAATCCAATTATTGTTATTATTGGCAGTGTATCATTTGAATATTTAATTAGTCCAATAATACTTGGTTCAATTATTGTTTTAGTATTTGGTGTAGTATTAAATAGATTTGTATTAAAAAAAAAATACCCTAAATAAAATGGATATTAAATATAACGTCTCAAAATTGAAAAATTCAAAATTAGAAGAAATAAAGGATTCTGTTTCTGTTGAAGAGCCTTTAGAGATGCGTCTTAAATATAAAAAAAATAATAAATGGGAAGTAGAAAATATTTCAATTACAATGAGGACGCCTGGTAATGATGAAGATTTAATTAAAGGTTTTTTATTTAATGAGCGAATAATTAAAAATATTAATGATATTGAGTCTATAGAACACAAAGGGGAAGTTTCTGGTGACTATGATTTGCAAAATGTAATTGAAGCAACAATTGTCAATATAGATAATATAGAAATAGGAAAATTAAAAAGAAATTTTGTGACAAACTCTTCATGTGGGGTATGTGGAAAAACTTCACTAGATGCCATTCAGATAATTAAAGAAAATAAACTAGATTTAACATTCCCCCTAATTAATGAAAAAATTATATTACAGTCGCCTAAATTATTGATGAATAAACAATCCGAATTTTCAAAAACAGGAGGCATACATGCTAGTGCCTTAATTGATGTGAAAGGAAATGTCATTGCAATCAAGGAGGATGTTGGTCGACACAACGCATTGGATAAGCTTATTGGTCATTCGATTTCTAAAAAAATACTTAATCCAGAAAAACAATTCATTGCTTGCTCTGGAAGGTTGAATTTTGAATTAGTTCAGAAAGGTTTAATGGGCAATATTGGGGTTATGGCTGGTGTGGGTGCGCCCACGAGTCTCGCCATTGATCTTGCTAAACGTTTTGACATGACTCTATTAGGTTTTGTAAAAGAGAGTAGCTTTAATATTTATAGTAATAAGAAAAGAATTATATTAAGTAGCTAAATTAAAATATGTCAAAAAATATAAGCAATCTATCTGGGAGAATTGGTCTAAAGAATAACCTTTTCCAAAAAATATCTGAAAGATCACTTAAATCGAAAAATGACAGTGGTATGAAGGAAATTGCTAATGAATATAAAATGGGCGTTTCCACAATACACGGGGCTGAAAGTTTTTATGAATTTTTAAGACCATCTCATAGGGAAAAAAAAGCATTTGTTTGTAATGGTAGTGCATGTATGTGTGCTGGCACACAAGAAACTTTAAAGGAAAAATTACAAGAAAAACTTGGTGAAGACAAAGTAGGAGAGATGTTTTGCTTAGGTCATTGTTATGAAAATCATGCATTTCATTATGATGGGGAGAATTATGCCGGAAACGATATTAATCAAATAGATAAAATTATTAGTGGAAAAAATATAAAACAAGAAAAATATTTTTCTAAGAGTTTTGCAACAACAAGTTTTCTGATGGATGATAAATTATCAAATCTTGATCAATTTAAAGATAGTTTAAATAAATTCATCAAAACTGATAAAAATGAAATTGTAAGTTCGCTATTATCATCAAATTTAACTGGAAGAGGTGGTGCTGGATTTCCAACTGGAATGAAATGGGATTTCTGTAGCAAAGCAAAGTCTGAAAAAAAATATGTAGTGTGTAATGCAGATGAAGGTGACTCTGGTGCCTTTTCCGACAGATATTTATTAGAAGATCAACCTTTAAAAGTTTTATTTGGGATGATTATCTGTGGTTATGTAATTGGAAGTGATGAGGGAGTACTTTACATCAGAGGCGAATATCCAAAATCAATTGAAGCAATTAATGGAAGTATTAATGCATTAAAACAAGCAGGATTATTAGGTGATAAAATTTTAGGCACTAATTTTTCTTTTGATTTAAATATATGTATAGGCCAGGGAGCTTATATATGTGGTGAAGAGACTGCATTAATAGCTTCAATAGAAGGAAGAAGAGCTGAAGTAGATGTTAGACCACCTTTTCCTGTAACAGAAGGGTTATATAAAAAACCAACAGTAGTAAATAATGTAGAAACTTTAGCGGCAGCTACTGGAATATTATTAAATGGTGCTGAAAAATTTTCATCAATAGGAAATAAAAAATCTGCAGGAACTAAACTTGTATGTCTAGATAGTTTTTTTAATAAACCAGGCGTATATGAAATAGATATGGGAACTCCAATGAAAAAAATATTTGAAGAATTTGGTGGAGGATTAAAAGAAGAAGTAAAAGCATTTCAAATTGGTGGACCTTTAGGAGGAGTTGTTCCAGTAAAAGAAATTGAAAAATTAAATTTAGATTTTCAAGAATTTACAGCTGCAGGCTTTATGTTAGGACATGCTAGTGTTGTTAGTATACCGAAAAATTTTAGCATGGCTGAATATATTCACCATTTATTTGAATTTTCAGCCGAAGAATCATGTGGCAAATGTTTTCCAGGTAGACTCGGATCTTATAGAGGAAAGGAAATGTTCGATCAATTGAAAAAAGGAACATCAAAAATTCCATTAAAATTACTAAATGAACTGTTAATCACTATGAAAAAAGGTTGTTTATGTGCACTTTGTGGAGCTATACCAACACCTATAATGAACATCTTAAAATATTTTGGTGATGAAATGAAAAATGATATACTTAAAGACAATTAATGAGCTCTGAAAAAAGAAAAATTGCATATATAGATGGAAAACCTTATGAAATAGGTCCAAACCATACTTCTATTTTAAAATTTGTTAAAAGCTACCTTGGGGAAAAAAAAGTACCTACACTATGTGATGATCCAAATTTAGCACCTTACGGTGCATGTAGAGTTTGTTCGGTAGAGGTTGCTTTAGAAAAAGATGGTCCCACAAAGGTTGTTGCTTCTTGTCATACACCAATAGGTGAAAATCAGCATGTGTTTACAAATAATGAAACTTTGGAAGGTTTAAGAAAAAACATTGTAGAACTTGTAATTTCTGACCATCCAATGAATTGTAGCACTTGTGAAGTTGATCAAAACTGCGAGTTACAAACTGTAGCAAATGATCTAGGAATTAAAGAACATAGATATAATAACCCAAAACAACACAAAGGAATTCCAAAAGATACATCTCATGCATACATGAGAATGAATTTAGATAACTGTATAAACTGTGGAAGATGTGTAAGAGCTTGTGATGAAATTCAAGGTTCATTTGTTTTAACAATGAGTGGAAGAGGATTTGAGTCTAGGATAACCACGGACAACGATATGATGTTTGGAGACTCGTCATGCGTATCTTGCGGAGCATGCGCACATACATGTCCAACAGATGCTATATCTGATGTATTTCAATCAAAATCTGCAAAAGTAGATAAAAAAGTTAGAACAACTTGTTCTTATTGCGGAGTAGGATGTAATCTAGAAGCGTCTATTAAAGATGGAAAAGTTGTTGCAATTGATACACCAAAAGAAACAGAAGTTAATGCAGGACATACATGCATTAAGGGTAGATATGCTTTTGGTTTTTATGACCATCCTGATAGATTAAGAAGTCCACTTATTAAAAGAAGTGGGAAATTTGAAAAAGCTACCTGGGATGAAGCTTACGAGTATATTAAAAATAAATTAGAAAAAATTAAGAAGGAAAACGGTCCTGATGCAATTGCAGGAATTTCTTCCGCAAGATGTACAAATGAGGAAAATTATGTGTTCCAAAAAATGATAAGAGCTGTAGTTGGAACAAATAATATAGACTGTTGTGCAAGAATTTGTCACTCTCCAACTGCATGGGGGATGCAGCAAACTTTTGGTACAGGAGCAGCAACAAATTCTACTGAAGATATTTATCATGCAGATTTATTTATAGTAATTGGTGCAAATCCAACTAATGCTCATCCAGTGACTGGAGCAAAAATTAAACAACAAGTTATGAAGGGTAAAAAATTGATTGTATTAGACCCAGTAACAACTGAGCTTGCAAAACTTGCTGATTATCATATTAAATTAAAACCTGGTTCAAATGTAGCTGTGCTTAATATGATGCTATACTTCATAGTAAAAGGAAATTTATTAAATAAAGATTTTGTTGAAAAAAGAACAGAGGGATTCGAAGAATTTTTAAATCATATAAATAGTTTAGATGTTGATCATTTAGCAAATGTAGCGGGTGTTGAGAAACAATTAGTTAAAGAAGCTGCAATTGCATATGCAACAGCAAATAATTCAATGGAATTTCATGGACTAGGGGTTACTGAACATGAACAGGGTTCAAAAACAGTAATGCTCATTGCAGACCTTGCTATGATAACAGGAAACATCGGTAGAAAAGGTGTAGGTGTTAATCCACTCAGAGGACAAAATAATGTTCAAGGTGCTGCAGACATGGGATGTCAACCGCATCAGGGCGCAGGTTATTTTCCAGTAGCAGATAAAAAAATTCAAGAATTTTATACAGAAAAATATGGAGTAGTGCATCCAACTAAAGCAGGACTAAAAATTCCTGAAATCTTTGATGCAGCTATAAATAAGGAGGTTAAAGGGTTATGGATAATTGGTGAAGATATTGTTCAAACTGATCCTAATAGTGCTCATGTTATAAAAGCTATGGAGTCTCTAGATTTATTAGTAGTGCAAGAAATTTTTATGAGTGAAACTGCGAAATTAGCTGATGTAGTATTACCAGGGACTACTTTCTTAGAAAAAGATGGAACTTTTACTAATACTGAAAGAAGAGTTCAAAGAGTGAATAAAGCAGCAGAGCCTTTGCCAGGAACTAAACCCGACGGAGTTATTGTAACCGACATGATGCAGAAACTAGGGTATGATCAACCCACATACGACGCAGACCAAGTATTAGCCGAAGTAGCTGATGTTGTTCCATTCTTTAAAGGTATTACTCGAGAAAGACTCGGTAAATTAGGTTTACAATGGCCAGTAAAAGAGGACGGAACAGATACAAAAATTTTACATGAAAAAGAATTTAAATTGGGAAAAGGAAGACTAAAATCTTTCAACTGGCAAGAGTCCACTGAATTAAAAAATAACAAAAAAGAATATCCTTTAATTTTAACTACTAGCAGAGTTTTGCAACATTATAATGCCGCAACAATGACAAGAAGAACGAAGAATGTTAAAATTGTAGATGAAGATATTTTATTATTACATCCAAATGATGCTAGAAGTAGAGAATTAAATAGTGGGGATATCGCAAGATTGTATTCTGGTAGAGGTGAAGTATCACTAAAAGTTGAAGTTACTGATAAAGTAAAAGAGGGAATAGTTTTCACAACTTTCCATTTCCCTGAGCATATGGTTAATATGGTTACAGGTGATGGTAAAGATGAAGAAACTAAATGTGCAGAATATAAAGTATCTGCTGTTAATGTTCAAAAAATATCAAATAAATTTAAAACTGAAATTACCCCAAAAGAAACTGAAGCTGAAGTAAGATAAATATACCTAAATGGTAGATTTATTAAAAAAATTTTATAAACCTTTTGCAATTACATATATTTTATTAAGTATTGCTCTTGGATCTTATCCAATGTTTGATTTTTATACTTTAAAAGGACAGTTAATAATATTTAGTGTTTCTATATTCAACGGAGTTATGGGTATATATGTAAAAAAATTATAATACGTATGGTTCGTGTCTAACTTCACTGTTTAAAACTCTCTCAACAGAAAAAGCGCTTATATCTATAGTTTGATAGGAACCAGTAGTTATCAACTCCGTTAAAGCTCTCCCTATTCCTGGAGCTTGCATCAATCCTCTGCCCGTAAAGCCTGTGGCCATATAAACATTTTCATATTTAGGATGCTTTCCTACAACTGCATTATTATCGAGTTTATTACAATCATAATATCCAGCCCAACCTCCAGTTAATTTCAATTCTTCAAAAGCAGGTATTCTCTTAGCCAACGCTGGCCAAACAAGATCTTCAAAATCATTCCATGCTGGTTCTAAATCATTTGCATCAAATACAGAAATAGGTGATCCTGCTAAATATTCTTTTCCTTCAGGCCTCCAATAAACCCCCGTAGTTAAATCTCCAGTTAATGGCATCTCTGGAATATGTTTGGGACACTTTACTCTAAAAACTGTATGTTTTTGAGGAACTACTGGAATATCGTCTAACAATTCTTTAGTCCAGCAACCAGCTGCTGAAACAATTGTTTTTGCATTAATATCATTTAAACTTTTGACTTCGCCTTTAATAAATTCTGCTCCTAATTCAATTGCCTTACTTTTTAAAGCTGCATGAAACATAAATGGGTCAATCCAACCTTCAGTTTTATTGTCAGTAAAAGTTGCGGTCTCTATTCCGTCAGAATTTACATAAGGAAAATATTTTGAAAGTTCGGTTCCTTTAATATTTTTTGTGCCTGCATTACATGCTTTATGATTCTCTAATGCTTTATATTGTTCATCAGCATGTTCAGGACCAAACATTAGTAGATATCCATTTGTAACCATACTTGCTGTTGGATTTGGATTTTTTTCTGTTTTTAAAGTCTCTGAAATATTAAATATGAATTCTTTAGCAAATTTACCTAATAGAATATTTTCTTTTTGAAAGAACTGTCTTCTAAAACCGCCTAAAGACAGTGGAAAAGAAGCATTTTTATAAGTTGGGTCTCTCTCAATAACTTTTACTTTTCGACCCTCTTTTGAGAGAAAATAAGCGGCAGAAGCACCAATAATACCCCCGCCTATAACTACAACATCATTCATATGAATAAATTACTAGCATAAATTAAATTAATAATTAAATACAATATTAATTTATGAATAAAAAAGTAGTGTGGATAACTGGCGCAAGTAGCGGTATTGGCAAATCATTAGCCTTAAAATTTGCCAAAGAGGGTTGGAATGTCGCAATCTCAGCTAGAAGAGAAAATTTATTGAATGAGATTTCCGAATCTAATGAAAATATAAAATCTTTTCCACTAGATGTTACTGATAAAGCGAAGTGTATAGAAGTATTTAACAGAATAAAGGAACATTTTGGAAATATAGATATTTGTTTTTTTTCAACAGGAACTTGGAGTCCAAAAGAAGAAAAAGATATAGATGTTGAACAAATAGAGAATGTTTTTAAAGTAAATTTTTTCGGTACTTTGTATTGCATTAAAGCTGTTGAAGAATATTTTAAAAATAAAAAAGCTGGAATTATAACTATAGTATCATCTATTGCTGGCTATAGAGGTCTACCAAATACAACAGGATATGGACCATCAAAATCTGCACTAATTAGCTTAGCAGAAAGTTTATATTTTGATTTTGAAAAACATAATGTAAGAGTATGTTTAGTTTCACCTGGTTTTATAAAAACACCAATGACAGATAAAAATGATTTTAAAATGCCATTTTTGAAAACTCCGGAATTTGCAGCAGATAAAATATTTGAAGGATTAGTTAAAAAAAATAATTTTGAAATACATTTCCCTAAAGAACTAACTTTAACTCTTAAGTTTTTTAAATTGTTGCCAAGTAAATTATATTTTAATCTAGTAAAAAAAGGGACAAAGTTTCAAAAAAAGGATTAATCTTTTACAAAAACTACAGTTAGATCAGCAACTCTAATTCCAAATTTTGTCATCTTTGCTCTATTGATAGCAACTTTTTCATCTTGCATAAAAATCCAATCATCAAAAGTGATTTTCATTTCTTTCCCTTTTACTGGAACTAATAAAACATATTCAAATTTAAATGCTGGTCCAAATGAAAATCCCTTTGCTTTTCCAACCACATCACCTGCTGTTCCTTCGTAATTATGTTCATCAATTTTATTAATTTTCCATTGTCTATTTTGAATTTCTCCATCATCCCAGTTAAACGTCTCATCTAAAATCAATTGTGTTCCGTCCCATTTGCCATTTAGGGTTGCAGAAAATTGTCTTGTAACTTTACCTGATCTATTTTGTAAAATACCCCAAGCTTTTACTTCACCCGCTAAATATTCTTCAATTATTAATCTCGGTTTTTTATCTTTAAAATCTTCTGGTTTCATAGAACTATTTGATGAACAACTTGTAATAAATTGAGTAAAAATTATCAATAAAATTAAATTAAAAAATTTATAAATTTTCATAAAATATTTATTTGTTTTGTAGTGAGAATTGTATCAAATCAATATTTTTTGATTTAAAACCTGCCTCACAATATGACAAATAAAAATCCCACATTTTTTTAAAAGTTAAGTCAAATCCTTGCTTTGAAATTAAATCCCATTTTTTTTGAAATTCATTTCGCCAAATTTTTAAGGTATCAGAGTAATGCTCGCCATATGAGTTCATCAAATCAAGTGTCAAACCATTTTTTATTGAGAGTTGTTCTAAACTATTTTTTGACGGCAAAAAACCCCCTGGAAATATATATTTTTGGATAAAATCTTCTTTTGTCTTATATCTTTTATATAGCTTATCATCAATTACAATTGCTTGAATGGCGGCTGTGCCATTAATGTTTAAATTATTTTTAATTGTTTTAAAATAACTATCCAAATAGTTTTGGCCTACCGCTTCAATCATTTCAATAGATGCTATTGAATTATATTTTTTATTTACGTCTCTATAGTCTTTTAATTCTATGTTAATTTTATGATTTAAATGGTTTTTATAAATTCTCTCCTTAGCAAATTCATATTGTTTTTTTGAAATTGTAATACAGTCTAACTTTACATCTAAATTTTTACCTACATATTCAGCAAATCCGCCCCAGCCACATCCTATTTCTAAAATTCTATCACCCGGCTTTGGTTGAATTAAATTAATTAATTTAAAATATTTATTATATTGAGCAGATTCTAAATCTTTTTTTTTATTATCAAATATTGCGCTTGAATAAGTTAAAGATTTATCCAACCACAAAGAAAAAAAATTATTTCCTAGATCATAGTGTTTGGCAATGTTCTCTTTGCTTTTATTTTTGGTATTTTTTATCAAAAAATTCTTAAAGAAATTAATTACTGAAAAATCAAATACTCCTGAAAATTTATAAATTATATTAATATTTTTTGCTGTTAATTCTATTAAGTTAGAAAGATTATTCGTTTCAAAATCACCCCTCATATAAGCTTCTGCTAATCCCACACTTCCACTTTTAATTATTCTGTAAGTGAAGCCGGGTTTATTAATCTTTATATTAACATTTAGACCGCTGGATTCTGTTCCAAAAATATATTTTTTATTATCATGATTTGTAAGCTCTAGTACGCCATGTTTAATATGCTTCAACATACTAAAAACTATTTTGTCTGAAATATTATTTAAACTCATTTGTTTCAAAAGTTATTTTATTAAAAATTTTTATTTTCTTTTTTACTAATTTTACTTTTTTAAACCAAAGTTTGAATGCTTCATAATGTATTGCAACTATTACTTTAAAAGTCATCAATGGATGTTTTAAATAGTTTATAATTAGGTTTTTAGAGGTTAAATTATGTCTTGTTCCATCTTGTGATGCGAATAAAAGCTTGCCTTCTTTATCGTTTTGATTAATTATCACAGATATTGAGTTACCAGGCCTTGTCACACTAAAGTTATATTCACATTCCATATCAATAAAAGGTGACACATAAAACTTTTTATAACATTTATTTTTAATTAATTTTTGATCTTTAGTTTCAAAAATATAAGTATGTTGTTCTCCAAAAGTATTTTTTACTTCATAAAAAATTGAGATTAATTCGTTACTCTCATTATAAACATACAGGATTGAAAGTGGATTAAATACGTAACCAAGTATTCTTGGATAGCAAAGAATTTCTACTCTAAAATTATTAAATTTGATATTTTTTTTAATTAGATTTTCTTTCACCCATTGTTTAACGTCACTTCCATCTCTATTTCCGTGATCCTTGTCAAAAAAGCTAATTAAATTAAATCTATTATACGAAAAAAAATTTAAATTATTATTTATTTCTTTAATTTCGTCTAAATCAATTAATAGACTAAATACCTTATACTTAAAATGATGTATTTTAGGTTTAAACCTTTTGTGTATTACTTGTCCCGAATAAATCTTAGAATACTTAATCATTAATTGATTTTAACATATCTATTGAAGATGTAATTCCATCTTCATGAAATCCATATCCAAAATAACTCCCACAAAATAAGGTATTATTAACGTTTTGAAGTTTTTTTAATCTAGTTTGGTTTTCAAGTGCCAATTTATCATAATATGGGTGTGTAAACATTACTTTGTTTAGGATTTTTTGTTCATCAATTTCATCAAAAGGATTGAGCGATAAAAAAATATCTTCATTAAATTTTAAGTTTTGTAAAAGATTTAGCCAATATGTTATAGATGAATTTTCTATAACATTTTTATTTAGTTTTGCATTCCAAGCACTCCAGGCTTTTTTATTTTTGGGCATTTGGTTTTTATCTGTATGAATTACAGCTAAATTTTTTTTGTATTTGAAATTTGAAAGCAATTTTTTTTCATTTTCTGATGGGTTTTCTAATAGAGATAATGCCTGATCTGCATGTGTTGCAATTACTACTTTATCATAAGTAAAGAACTCATTCTTATCTCCATAAAATATTTCTACATTTTCTTTATATCTTTTGATTAAATTAATTTTATAATTTTTATAATATTCTCCACTTATTTTATTAAGTATTTTGTTTACATATGTTCTGCTTCTATTAGAAACAGTGTACCATTTAGGTCTATTTTTTAATTTAAATAAACCATGATTTTGGAAAAATTTTAAAAAAAATCTTAATGGCATTTGACTGGCTTCATAGGGTGGCATTGACCAAATTGCAGCAACCATTGGAATAATATGATAATCTATAAACTCTTTAGATAATTTTTCTTTATTTAAATAATCTCCAAGAGTTAAATTATTATCATCTATCTTGAAATTTTCATTTTTTTTATAAAATTTTATTATATCAAAAAACATTTTTAAAAATTTTAAGTTAAATAGATTTGATGTATTGCAAAAAATACCTGAAATACCTTTGCCACAGTATTCAAAATTTGTATCTTTCACCGACACTGAAAAAGACATATTACTTTCTTCTATTTCTATTGAATTATCTTTGAAAAAATTAATGAGGTTAGGATAAGTTTTATAATTAAAAACTATAAAACCAATATCTACTGATATTTTTTTCTTATTTATATTAAGATCTAATGTGTGTGAATGACCTCCAAAATGATCATCTTTTTCAAAAAGGTCAACTTTATGTTTTTTTGACAAATAATAGGCTGCACTTAACCCGGATATTCCCGATCCAATGACTGCTATTTTCATTAAAAATTAAGCGGCATCTTCTTTAAACTCATCCATGCTAGGACATGAACAAAATAAGTTTTTATCACCATAAACATTGTCGACTCTTGCAACAGGTGGCCAAAATTTATTTTCTTTTAAATATCCAGCAGGATAAGCAGCGTCTTCTCTTGAGTATTTATGTTTCCATTCATTTGAAACCAATTCTACGTCTGTATGTGGAGCATTTTTAATTGGATTATCAACTTTATCATAATCCCCAGATTTTATTTTATCTATTTCTTTTTTAATTGTTATCAAGGCATCACAAAATCTATCTAATTCTCTTAGACTTTCACTTTCAGTTGGCTCTATCATCATAGTTCCAGCTACAGGCCAGGACATTGTTGGAGCATGAAATCCAAAATCGATTAGTCTTTTAGCAATATCTTCTTCAGTTATACCTGTATCGTTTTTAATTGGTCTAATATCAATTATACATTCGTGTGCTACATTTCCATTTTTGCCTTTATATAAAATTGGAAAATGATCTTTAAGTCTATGAGCTATATAATTTGCATTAAGAATAGCATTCTCTGTTGCGATTTTTAGTCCTTCTGAACCCATCATTTTAATATACATCCATGAAATAGCTAAAATACTAGCACTACCCCATGGAGCGGCTGAAATAGATCCTATTCCTGAGACGGGCCCACAATCTTTAATAACTGGATGATTAGGAAGAAATGGTTCCAAATGTCTTTTACAAGCAATAGGCCCCATTCCTGGTCCACCACCACCATGGGGAATACAAAAAGTTTTATGCAAGTTAATATGACAAACATCTGGTCCAAAATTTCCAGGCCTTGCTACACCAACAAGTGCATTTAGGTTTGCTCCATCCATATAAACTTGACCTCCATTTTTATGGATTAAATCGCAAATTTCAGTAATTTTTTCCTCAAATACTCCGTGTGTTGAAGGGTAAGTAACCATTAATGCAGCTAAATTTTCAGAATGTTTTTCAGCTTTATTTTTTAAATCTTCAACATCAACATTTCCCTCCTTATCACAATTAACCACTACAACTTTCATGCCTACCATTTGTGCACTTGCAGGGTTTGTGCCATGAGCTGAGCTTGGTATTAAACAAACATCTCTATTATTATTTCCATTCTGTAGGTGAAATTTTCTAATAACCATTAAACCTGCATACTCACCTTGTGCACCTGCATTGGGTTGTAATGATACACCGGAAAAACCTGTAATAGATCTCAGCCAATTTTTCATATCTGTAAATAAATTTCTATACCCATCCATTTGTTCGACTGGAGTAAATGGATGTGGTTCTGAGAATTCTCTCCATGATACAGGTATCATTTCTGCAACTGCATTTAACTTCATGGTACAAGAACCTAAAGCAATCATAGATCTATTCAACGCAATGTCTTTATCTTCTAACTTTTTTAAATATCTAAGCATTTCAGTTTCTGAATGGTAATTATTAAATACTGGATGGTCTAAATAACTTGAAGATCTAAGCATTTTTTTTGGAAGGTTTGGTAAACTTTCGGTTGGATTTTCCTTAATTGACTCAGCTGAATTAAATATTTTTAACAATTGGTTAGCTCTATAAACGTTTTTCTTCTGGTCAAATGATACTGCTAACATATTTGAATTTACTTTTCTTATATTTACCTTTTGATCCAATGCGTTTTGAAAAATTTTGTCGGTCTTATCACCTGTTTTTATAGTTACTGTATCAAAAAAACTTTCAGAATATAATTCATAGCCAGACTGTTTTAACTTATTGGCAAAGTTGTTTGTTAATTGAGAAACTCTTTCAGCAATATTTTTGATGCCTTCGGGTCCATGATAAATTGCATAAGCAGCAGCGACAATTGCCAAAAGTGCCTGAGCTGTACAAATATTACTAGTCGCTTTGTCTCTTCTTATATGTTGCTCCCTAGTTTGTAATGCTAACCTGAAAGCTTTATTTCCGTGTCTATCAACAGATACACCAACTATTCTTCCTGGCATGGATCTCTTGTATTCATCTCTTGTAGCAAAAAATGCTGCATGGGGACCACCATACCCCATTGGAATACCGAATCTCTGTGAACTGCCAACTGCAATATCTGCCCCTAATTCGGCAGGTGTTTTGATTAATGCTAATGATAAAAGATCACAAATCAAAATGGCTTTTCCATTTTTTTTATGAATTTTACTTATCATCTCGCTTGGATCTGTTAATTCACCAAGACTACCTGGATATTGAATTATTCCGCAGACTATATCTCCAGCTATACTCTCCAAATCTTTTTCGTTGACACCTGTTATAACTTTTAAACCAAGAGGTTCTGCTCTTGTTTTAACAACATCAATAGTTTGGGGATGACAATTTTCTGACAAGAATACTATTTTACTATCCTTCTTGTTCAATCTATGACTCATACCCATCGCTTCAGCAGCGGCTGTGCCTTCATCTAAAAGCGAAGCGTTAGCAATATCCATACCTGTAAAGTCAGTGATCATTTGTTGAAAATTTAATAGCATTTCCAATCTACCTTGGGCTACCTCTGGTTGATATGGCGTATAAGATGTGTACCAACCTGGGTTCTCTAATATATTTCTCAAGATTACGTTAGGTATGTAGGTTCCGTAATAACCCATTCCTAAAAAGTTTGAATAAATCTTGTTTTGTTTGGATATATTTTTAAGTTTTCTGAGCGCTTCATACTCCGAATTTGGCTCACCAATTGTTAAAGGCTCTTTAAAGTGAATATTATTTGGAACCGTATTTGATATTAAGTCTTTAATATTCTTATAATCAAGCTGATCAAGCATTTTTTGTTGTTCTTGCTCAGAATTACCAATATGTCTTCTAAAGAAACTTTTATTATTTTCTAACATTACTGGCTACTTTCTTTCGCAAACTTATCATAATCATCTTTGTTCATTAAAGCATCTAGCTCTTTAATATCTTTAATTTTTAATTTAAAAAACCATGCTTCTCCTTCTGGGTCAGCATTAATTTTTGAAGGATCGTCTACTATAGTTTGATTAGTATCCACTACTTCTCCACTTATAGGAGTATAAACATCACTTGCAGCTTTAGTTGACTCTACAACTCCTGCAGTACCATTTTTCTCTACACTCGAACCTTTTTCTGGTAGCTCAGCAAAGACAATATCACCCAACATTTCTGTTGCATGTTTTGTAATTCCAATAGTGGCAATATCTCCATCAAGCTTTAACCATTCGTGCTCTTTCGAATATTTTATATCAGACATTTATTTCTCCTTTGAAATAGTTTTTTTTGTAAAATGGTAAATTGCATACATTTGCTGGTATTTTTTTTCCTCTTACCTCTAAAAATAATTTTGTATTTAAATCTGAATACTGATTATTAACATAACCCATCGCTATTGAATGATCAACACTTGGACCAAAAGTACCGCTTGTAATTTTTCCAATTTCTTTATCTTCATTGCTAAAAATTTTTGTATTTCCTCTAGCTATTACTCTATTCTCTGGCTTTATTCCTACTCTAATTTTTTCTACACCTGATTGAATTTGTTTTTTAATAATTTTAGACCCAGGATAGTTTGTATCAATTCTGTTTTTAGAAATCGCCCATTTAAGATTTGCTTCTATGGGAGTTGTATTCTTATCAATATCATTACCATAAAGACATAATCCCGCTTCCATTCTAAGTGTATCTCTTGCGCCTAATCCAATCATTTTAGATCCATTACTGAGCATTTCCTCCACAAATTTTTCTACATAATTATTTTTAATTGAAATTTCAAAACCATCTTCACCTGTATATCCTGATCTTGTAATGAATATATTAATGTCTGAAAATTTAAAATTTCCTCCATTCATAAATTTTAATTTACTTACTCCCTCTACTTTTTTTTCTAAAATATCTTTTGCTCTTGGTCCTTGTAGAGCAATTAATGAAAGGTCTTCCTTTAATTGTAAATCGTAGTTATTATTTAATTTTTTCTTAATTATTCTTAAGTCATCTTCTTTACATGCTGCATTAAGTATTATTAAATAACCTTCTGAAATTTTAGTTATTATTAAATCGTCATGAATACACGCATTCTCGTCCATTAAAAAAGAATACTTGCTTTGATTTAGATTTAGTTTTTTTAGGTCTATTGGGAAAATATTTTCAAGATCTTTTGTAAGATTTTCTTTGCCATAAATAAATAGTTGTCCCATGTGAGATACGTCAAAAATTCCACAATTTGATCTCGTAAATTTATGCTCTTGGATAATTCCATCTTTATACTGAATTGGCATTTCATAACCAGCAAATTCTATAAGCTTAGCATTATGCTTTTTATGAAGATTATATAATGATGTTTTTTTTATCATATTAACTCTTTCGCCCCCTCTGTCTATTGGCCTGAGAGTTTTGCTCCTTCGGCAAGAACTTCTGTTCTTTTTCCAGAGTTAATATGCGCGGTCCTTTTGCCTGAGAGATTCCGGGGTGGTTGCTCCTTCGGCTCTACATTGAAGTAGTCTCTTCCGCAGAATTAATATATCACAAATTCTTTAATTTGCCTCTTTTTTCGAAATAAATTTGTTTAAGAATTGAAGGAAAACAGCAAATAAGACAATTGATCCACCTATAAGGACAATTAGTGGCGGCTGTTCATTTATAAATATCCATGCCCAAAGAGGCCCAAAAATTGCTTCTGACATCATAATGATTCCCACAACAGCAGATGGCGTTGTTCTTGCTCCAATAGTTATAAATATAAAACCAAACCCAACTTGAAAAAAACCAGCCAAAAATCCTAAAAAAATATCATGTAAAGAAATATCTATTCTTCCAGCAACTAAATATCCAATTATCATTGCAACAATTCCTGCAATTAATTGCAAAGGAACCATATCTACACTGGGATATTTTCTTACGATAATAATAAGAACTGCAAAAGATATTGGCATAATAAAAGCAATTAAGTTTCCAAGCATTTGTCCCGATGTCAAAGAGTCTCCCAGCATCAACGTAATACCAGATATAGCTAGTATTATTGAAGCTAATGTAATTTTAGAAATAGTTTCTTTAAGAAATATGTATCCAAAAATTGCAAGGAATAATGTTTGGGTCTGAATAATAAAATTAGCATTTGCAACAGTAGTGTTATGCATAGCAAATACATATCCAAAGAATCCACAGCCTAAAATAATTCCACCAACTAGTCCTGGTATTCCTGAACTGATTATAGATTTAATAAATTGTTTTTTATAAGTAATTGATAAAAAAATAATTATAACAAAACAAAAAAATACAGATCTCCAAAATAATATTTGCCATAGAGTTGCGCCTTCAAATGATTTTACAATTAAACCTCCAAAACTTAGTGTTACTGCACCCATGAATACTAAAATATAACCTGGAACTTTTAATAATATATTCATGAAATTTGATTTATTAAATTAGTTGTTTCTAAATTGTACAATTTAAATAATTTCTCAGCTTCTTTTAAATTTACCTCTTTAAATTTTATGGCGGTCCCTGGTGTCATTTGAGCTATTTTATCGAAATCAGCACTAATTACATTTGCTATTTTGGGATAACCCCCTATTGTTCCATGATCAGCAAACATTATTATAGGGTTTCCATCGCTTGGCACCTGCACAACTCCCTTTACTAATCCTTCCGATTTAATATTGGTGCTAACTACATTTTCCAAAATTTGACCTTCTAGTCTCATTCCCATTCTGTCAGATAGTTTCGTAACTTTAAACTCTTTTTTAAAAAAAACCTCTTTAGCTTTTTCTGAAAAATAATCAAAATTGGTAGCTTTCATAACTCTTATATATTCAATTTTTTTATCAATATAATTTAACTTTGTTAGTGCTGTATTTCTGTTTTTATGACTAATTTTAATTTTTTGATTATCTGAAAGCTTCTCGCCGTTGTTAGAACCTATCTTTGCCTTAGTGTTTGTTGAAAAACTATCCCAAATTTCATCAAGAATAATATTTTCACTTATTGATAGGTATCCATAAACTGATTTATTTGTAGATTGAATATCAATTTGATCTTTATCTTCAATTGCATACACATTGTATGGCGATCCAATAATTTTTTCGTTATTATTTTTGATAATTTCAAATTTTACATCTCCTGTAATTACAAAATATATTTTATCTCCATTAAATTCTAATAATGGACCTTGGTATGCAAACTCAATTACTGGTGTATTAGTTTCATTTTTCAACAATGCATTAGCAAGTATAAAGTTCCTTTTATCCATTACTCCGCTTATCGGAATACCAATATGATTAAGATTTGTTCTTCCATTATCTTGAAAAGTAGAATTTATTCCTGCCCGTTTAATCTCAAAATAATTATCTTTTAATTTTGTCATATTCCTCTTGTGTTATCCTACTAAATTTAACTTTATCACCAGGATTAATTAATGCAGGCTCACTTAGATTTTCTTTATTAAATATTTCTAAAGGTGTATTTCCAATGATGTTCCATCCTCCGGGGCTTTCATAAGTATAAATATTGCAAAATTGTTCTGTTAAACCAATTGATCCTTTTGGAACTTTCACTCTGGGTGTTTTTAATCTTTTTGCTCTTAGTTTTTCACTAACATCTCCTAAAAAAGGCATTCCGGCAATAAAACCTGTCATATAACAGAAATATTCTTTACTAAAAAAAATTTCTAATATTTTATTGTATGTAATACCTAATTTCTTTTCTAGTCTGTCATGATCTAATTTAAAATCTTTTTCACAACATACTGGTATTTCGATTAGTTTATTTTCTTTCTCAAATTTCTTGTCTAATTCTATATTTTCTATTATTTTTTTTACTTTTGAATATGACGTCACTTCTAAATCAAATGATACTATTAGTTTATTATAAGAGGGTGTAATATTTGTTATTCCTTCAATTTTTTTATCTTTAATATTTTTGAAGTAATTAATTACATTAATATTAATTTCTTGATTTACATCTTTACCAAAGTCGCAATAAACCGCCGCATCCCCAAGATTTAATATATTTTTAATCATCCTATGTTATAATCAGTTTTTAAAAGCTATGGAAATTAATATCAACTGTGATTTAGGAGAAAAATCTAAACTTCATAATAATGAAAATGACCCCTATCTTTTGGGCATTGTCAATTCTGCTAGCATTGCCTGTGGGTATCATGCAGGTGATGATGAAACTATGGATCAGGTTGTAAAAATATCAAAAAAAAACAATGTTAGTATTGGAGCGCATCCATCATTTAATGATCCAGAAAACTTTGGTAGAAAAAGAATGAATTTATCTTCCTCAGAAATAAGGAAATTAATAATTGATCAATATGAAATACTTCAAAGAATTGCATTTAACCATAATGAAAACGTTACACATATCAAGCCTCATGGAGCGTTGAATAATATGGCATGTGAGGACTTAGAACTAGCTTTTACTGTTGCAAAAGCAGTAAATGAAATTGGTAAAGATATAATTTATCTAGTCCCAACTGGGTCTAAAATGGAAACAGCTGCAAAAAAACTAAATATGAAAATAGCTTGCGAAATATTTGCAGATAGAAATTACGAGGACAACGGGAATCTTGTATCAAGATCTAACCCAAATGCTTTGATAACAGACCCAGAGCAAGCCAAAAAGCATGTTTTAAGCATGGTTACAAACCAAGCGATAAATTGTCTCTCTGGAAAGCAGATACCTTGTGAAATAGACTCTGTGTGCATACATGGAGATAATGTTAGTTCATTAGAAACTGCAAAATCTATCAAGGATAATTTAGTTAAAAATGGATTGATACTTAAACCTTTAAATAAAATGGAGAAATTTAAACAAATATGAAAAATTTATTATTAGCAAGTTTGCTCGTTTTAACATTTATTCAACCGTCATTTTCAGCTGGTTCAAGTGGTGACAGTAGCGCCTCTAAAACCGACTATGAAAAAGCTGTGAAATATGTAAAACAAGCAAAAAAATATGAGGAAAAAGGTAAAACTGATAAAGCTCAAAAAAGATATAAGAAAGCACAAAAACTTTTAATTACATCAAATACAGAAATTCCTAATAAAGCAGATACTTTAAATTATTTAGGTTTTACCACAAGGAAACTTGGTGATTTTGAAACTGGAGAAAAATATTATTTAGAAGGACTTGCGATTGAGCCTAATCACATAGGAATTAACGAATATTTAGGAGAATTATATGTTGCAACAGGAAGAATAAACCTAGCAAAAGAACGTTTGAATATTCTAAAAAATTGTAATTGTGAAGAATTTGAAGAATTAAAAGAAATCATTGAAGGAAAGAAAAAATCTAAGTATTAATAAAGAACTTTGGTTGAAGAACTTGTAATAATTACACAAATTATATTTATAGATATAATTTTAGCTGCTGATAACGCAATTATAATTGGATTAATTGCTGCTAACTTTGTTCCCAAAAATAGAAAGCAGATAATTTTATGGGGAGTTGGTGGAGCATTAATCTTTAAAATTATATTTGCTCTATTTGCAACTTATTTATTTAAATTTTACTTTATTAAAATATTAGGTGGATTGCTTTTAATCTGGATTGTTAACGATTTAAGAAAAGATTTATTTGAAATTAAAAAAATTAAGTCTCCAACTAAAAAATCTAAAGAACCATCTTACATCCAAAGTGTATATAAAGTTTTATTTG
The DNA here is from genome assembly GCA_003280005.1 of Pelagibacteraceae bacterium AG-365-D07. Lineage (GTDB taxonomy): Bacteria > Pseudomonadota > Alphaproteobacteria > Pelagibacterales > Pelagibacteraceae > Pelagibacter. Next base: position 52,377 of record QCGH01000002.1, read on the forward strand.
CTGATATCACAATTAGCTTTGATAATGTAATTGGAGTAGTTGGTGCCTCTAAAGGTTATTTTGAGTATATGATATTTGGTCTTGTATTATCGGTAATATTAACTGGTGCTCTAGCAACATACTTGGCAAATTATATTCAAAAACATTTATGGATTGCATATGTAGGTCTTGGTTTCATTTTAATTGTTGCATTACAGTTAGTAATAAGTGGATTGGCAGATTTAGAAATATTAAAAATAAATGAGGAATTTTTAAAATACTTTTAGTAGGAATATTTTTTTGTTGGATACTTGCTTGATTTTACTTCTTTTTTAAATTTCAATACTGCAGAGTTGATTATTTTTTTAATATTTGTATATTTTTTTACAAATTTAATTTTTGCATTAGTTAAACCAAGAACATCATCGGTAACCAAAACTTGACCATCACAATTTACTGATGCACCTATACCAATTGTGGGGATAGTAATTAAATTTGTTATTTTTTTTGAAATATCACTATAAATACATTCCAAAACTATACCGAAAGCACCACTTTCTTCTAATGCTTTAGCATCTCTAATTAATTTTTTCTTTTCAATTTCAGTCTTGCCTTTTGATTTAAATTTTCCTTTTACGGTTTGAGGTGTTATCCCTATATGACCTAAGACAGGAATTTTATGTTTTACTAAATAACTAACTATATGTTTCATTCTAGTTCCTCCCTCTATTTTAACTGCATCACACTTAGTCTCTTGGATAACTTTTCTTGAATTTTTAAGAGCTTCTGATTTATTTCTGTAAGTGTTGTATGGAAGATCAATAACTAAAAGGCTTTTTTTAACACCCATTCTTACACTTTTAGTATGCTCTATCATCATATTAAGATTTACTTTTCTTGTAGTATTATAATTATAGAGTACAGAACCAAGTGAGTCCCCAACCAAGATTATATCTGTATGTTTGTCTATTATTTCTGCAATATTTTTCGAGTACGCAGTTAAACAAACTAACTTAGATTTATTTTTTTTATCAATAATTTTTTTTATTTTATTATTCATTATTCTAATTCTATAGTGCTTGGAGGTTTAGAAGTTACATCGTAAACTACTCTATTAATACCTTTTATATTATTAACTATTTTATTAGAGACAAGTTGCATAAAATCTTTTGAAAAACTAAAAAAATCAGCAGTCATACCATCCTCAGATGTAATTGCTCTCAGTAAGCACATATATTCATAGGTTCTGTTATCACCCATAACACCAACTGTTTTAACTGGCAGTAAAGCTGCGTAGGCTTGCCATATCTTATCATATAGTTTGTGTTCTCGTAATGAGTTTATGAAAATACTGTCCGCATCTTTCAATATATTAATTTTATTCTCTGTAATTTCTCCCGGAATTCTTATTGCTAAACCCGGGCCAGGAAATGGATGTCTTAATACAATATCTTTTGATAGTTTAAGCTCTAAACCTAATTTTCTAACTTCATCTTTAAAAAGTAATCTCAAAGGTTCGACTAATTTAAGCTTCATTTTTTTGGGCAATCCACCAACATTATGATGAGATTTAATTTTAGATGTTTGACTTCCCGTTACTGATTTGCTTTCAATCAAATCTGGATAAAGAGTACCTTGAGCTAAAAACTTTACATTTTTTATTTTATTTGCATATTTTTCAAAAATTTTAATAAATAAATTTCCAATTATTTTTCTTTTCTTTTCAGGATCTTTAATATTTTTGAGTTTATTTAAAAATAATTTTTTAGCATCAACATAAATTAGATTAATTTTAAATTTCTTCTTAAATGTTTTAACAACTTGAAGTTCCTCGTTTTTTCTTAATAGGCCTGTATTTACAAAAATACATATTAATTGCTTCCCTATAGCATTGTGGATTAACTTAGTAACTACACTGCTATCAACACCTCCTGATAAAGCGCAAATTACTTTTGATTTTCCAATTTTTTTTTTTAATTCTTGATTTAATAGCTGTTTTTGATTTTTTGATGTCCAGTTTCGTTTCATTTTACAGATAGAGAAAATAAAATTTTTAATTATAATTTTCCCTTTTTCTGTATGCGAAACCTCTGGATGAAATTGAATTCCATAGAAGTTTTTTGTTCTATTTTCAATTATTGAAAACTTGGATGTATTTGTTTTTGCAACAACTTTAAACCCCTTTGCCAATTTTGTAACCTCATCAGCGTGACTCATCCAGACATTATTTATTCCACTTTTGTTGAAAAAATTATTTGTAAGTTCACTTTTGTTTAATCTTTTAAGTTTTGCTAAACCAAATTCTCTATTTTTTGCTTGTTTAACTTTGCCACCGAGCTCCTTTGAAATTACTTGGTGTCCAAAACAAATTCCAAGAATTGGTTTGTTCCATTTAAATATTTCTTTATTAAATTTGACTTTTTTTGATTGGTAAACATTTAAAGGACCTCCGGATAGAATTATTCCATTAATTTGTTCTTTATCTAATTTCAAATTAATTTTCTTGTGATTTATAATCTCAGAATAAACTCCAAGCTCCCTAACTCTTCTTGCAATAAGTTGTGTAAATTGTGAACCAAAATCTATTATTAAGATTTTAGATAAGTCACTTTTAAGATTCATTTTTTGTATCAAAATTTTTCAATTTCTCATTTATAGAAGAAATTTTTGGACACAATTTTGAGCATACTTTTTCAAAATTTTTTTTAAGATCTTTTACTTTGGCAAAATTTGATCTTTCTATTTCAATATTCATTAAAAGATAAATAGCCTCCTCATTTTTTGGATCCAACAAAAGAGTTGTCATAAGATTTTTTTCTTCTTCTTTTAAATTTTCCTCTATTTTGAAAATTTTAGCTAAATACAAATAAGATCCTGCTTTTTTTGGATTAAACACTATATCTCTCTGAAATAGAAATTTGGAATCATTGTATTTCTCTTTTTCAAACAGTTTTTTAGCTTCATCAAAAAAATTTTCCTTTGAATATGAATTTCCAATTAAAAGCAAGCTAAACGCTATTGTTATGAAAAAAAATTTGATCATTTATCTAATTACTTTATCGATATTATGTACCATACTTTCATAGAAACCAGCTTTTGTTATTTTAACAAATTTTGGTTTATTTTTAAGATTCTTTATTTGTTTACAACCTAGGTAACCCATGGATGACCTTAATCCTCCTACTAGTTTATAGATAATTTTTGAAACTGATCCTTTATATTTTATAAAACCTTCAACTCCCTCTGGAACGTATTTTGAACTATCGTTTTGTTTTTTTTGAAAATATCTATCAGCTGAACCTTTGTTCATTGCTCCAATTGACCCCATCCCTCTAAAGCTTTTAAATAATTTTCCTTCCTTTTTAATAATTTTCCCTGGTGCCTCATCAGTCCCTGCAAATAAAGATCCAATCATGACAGCATCTGCGCCAGCAGATAAAGCTTTTGCGATATCTCCTGAAAATTTAATTCCACCATCTGCAATTATTGCTGTTTTTCTTTTACCCAAACCATCTCTAACACTTAAAATTGCGCTAAGCTGAGGGACTCCAATTCCTGCCACTAATCTTGTTGTACAAATTGATCCTGGTCCTATTCCAACTTTAATAATATCAACTCCCAATTTAATTAAAAATTTTGCAGCTTCTGGGGTTGCAATATTACCCGCACATAAGGCAGTTTTTTTTGGTTTAATTTTTTTTATTTTTTTAATTATATCCGCAACTTTTTTTGTATGGCCGTGAGCTGTATCAACAACAATTAAATCTATGTTTTCATTTAAAACATGTTTTGCTCTCGTAAATTCATTTATCCCAGCTCCAACAGCGGCACCAACCAATAACTTCTGTTTTTTTACTTTTCTTATTTCGGCTACTTGTTTTTTTATATCTAGATTTCTATGGATAACTCCAATTCCTCCAGCCTTGGCTATTGCGATACACATTTTTGATTCTGTGACAGTATCCATTGCAGAAGATAATAATGGAAGTTTGAGTTTTATATTTTTGGTTAGCTTTATACTCGTATCAACATCAGAAGGCAAAACCTGGGAATATTTAGGGGCAAGTGTTACATCGTCAAATGTTAGTGCTTCTTTGATGGGATCCATAATCTTTTATATACGATTCTTTTCTAAATAAAAGTGGTCTATCTTAACTTTTTACATATTATAAAACTTTCTTTAGACTCTTTTCTACTTGATGGAGGTTTATAAATATTTGTTTCTTTAAAGTTCAATTTTGCCTCACCTACGATTTCACTAAAAGTAGATCCCATGAATATTTTTGATACAAAAGCGCCATTTGGTTTGAGCTGGTCTTTAGCAAATCTTAGGGCTTCCAAACACAGTTCTCCTGTAACTATAGAATCCAAATTTTTATTTCCAGTGGTATTTACAGCCATATCTGACATAACAAGATCAACTTTTTTATTAAAATAAGTAATGATTTTTTTTTTTAAACTTTCTTCGTTAAAATCTCCAACAATTTGATATGAATTACCGATTGGTTCCATTTCTTTTAAATCTATGGATAGAAGTTTACATTTTTTATATTTCTGAATTACAAATTGTGACCATCCTCCAGGTGCAGCACCTAAATCAATTACCGATAAACCATTTTTAAGAATCTTATGCTTATCGTTAATTTCTTGTAACTTATAAACCGCTCTTGACCTAAAACCTTCTTGTTTTGATTTTTTTACGTAAATATCTCTGCGTTGTCGATTAATCCATTCTTTTGATATTTTGTTTTTTTTCAATTAGGTGAATACCTTAAACTTTTTGAAATTTTATTTTTATTTAATGTTTCAATATCTATTTTGATTGACTTATCTATTCTCATATCTCTTCCATCTCTCCAGATACCGGCTGCAAGATGCATTATTCCTATTGAAAGATTTGGCAGAAATGGTTCTACAAATTTACTTTTATTTTCATCAAATTTAGGAAGTAAATTACTAGCTATCCAATTACAGTTTATAGGTAAAAATTCTGTTTCAACTTCATCTATATAAACACTCATATTTATCGCCAATCCTTCGGAACCAAATATTTGACCCGCTCTTAAAGTTTGTTTTAAATTTTCTTGCCAAATACTCCAACATTTCGAATTTTTTTCTAAGGAAAAAACACCAATATTGATGTGCGGGGCAAAAGCTAATTTTCTAGCTTTTTCAATTTCAATTTTAGAACTAATTGCATGCTTAAAATTTTGAGATTTGATTACTGCCAATTTACCAAATAACCATTTTACTTTTGACATTATTCTATAACCAGGGGCCATAGTTTGAGTAATTCCAAGTTTGCCATCTTCACAAGCTTTAAAATAAAGTTCAATTGATGACCATTCTTGAACCCATGCATCGCAATCAATCCATAAATACTTTTTATAATTAGGGAAATATTTAGGCAGGAAAGCTCTTGAAACTTGACTTTTTAACCATTCTTTTCCTCTCACTTTAAATCCAGGAACTTCAATATCCCACTCTGCATTTTTTATTTCATCAACTTTTAATGAAAGAATTTTTTTTTGATCATCTGTTAGTCCAGCATCAAGTATACAAATTGCAACAGATTTTGATTGATCTTGTTTTTTTATTGAGTCTATTAGTTCGTTTAAAAGTTCAAAATAATTTGCGTCAGCAAGTGAAACTATTGTATTATCTTTCATTAAAGTATATCTTCATGGTCATCATTATCATCAAATTGTGTCAAAAATTTTTTCTTTAATGACAGATAATGCATTGTACTTATTGGTATAATCAAAAGATATATTAAAGCTGTAATTAAAATTGTGTTAAATGTAAAAATAAGAAGTAATCCAAAAAATAGCACTATGCTAAATAACAAAAATATTGTGGTACTTCTTTTTACTACAATTTTTTTTAATGAATATGTTGGAATTTTGCTTATTAAAAGTACAGAAATAATTAAAAATAAAGTTGGTACAAATATATTATAGTTTATATCTACAAATTGAATTTCACTGAAACTATATATTAATGGTATTAAAACTAAAATCCCTCCTGCTGGTGAAGGCACTCCTTCAAAAAAATTATCTCTCCATGATGGTTCAGCATTTGAGCTGATATTAAATCTCGCTAATCTTAAAGCTACACAGACAACATAAATTAATGAAATTAACCAACCTATTCTTCCCAAATCCTTCATAACAAAGAAATACATTATAAATGCAGGTGCAACTCCAAAACTTATTACATCCGTAAGAGAATCTAATTCTTTTCCAACCTTAGATGCCCCACCAATTAATCTTGCTATTCTTCCATCTAAACCATCAATAATACCTGCAACGATAATTGCTATAACCGCCATTTCAAATCTACCATCAAATGCAAACTTGATTGATGTCAGTCCAATGCAAACACCCACTAAAGTAAAAATATTAGGTAACAATACTCTTGGATTTTTTGGTGGTACAATTTTGAAATTCTTTTTAGGTTCCATTTATCTTTTTGCTAGTAATGTTTCGCCTGCTAATGATCTTTGCTCTAACTTAACAAGAGGCTTATAATTTTCAAAATATATATCTGCTCTACTACCAAATCTAATCATTCCAATTCTTGATCCTTGTTGAACAACATCATCTCTAGAGCATTCGGTTACAATTCTTCTTGCAATTAAACCTGCTATTTGAACTACAATTACATCTTCTCCAAATGAGTTTTTAATTTTATAATAGCACCTTTCATTATCCTCACTTGCTTTATCCATAGAAGCGTTAATAAATTTACCTGCTACATAGTTTATTTCTGAAATTGAACCTGAGCATGGTGATCTATTTACATGACAATCAAATACATTCATGAAAACACTAATCTTTGTCATTTTTTTATTTTCTAAGCCTAACTCTTTAGGTCCATTAACCTCTTCTACTTTAATTATTTCTCCATCTGCAGGACTTACTAAATATTCTTCACTGTTAATTGATTTTCTTTCTGGATCTCTAAAGAAATAATAACACCAGATAGTTAACACTAAACCTATTAATCCAAAAAAAGAACTAATAAAATATAATATCAATGTAGCAATCCCGAATATAACTAAAAACTTATATCCCTCAGCGTGTATTTTCGGAAAAATTTTACTAATCATAACCTTTATTGCTAATTTTTTTTAAACATGTATATAAATCACTGTCTGTAAATAATATATACCTAAAATATGAGCAAAATTAAGGTTAAAAACCCAGTCGTCGAATTAGACGGTGATGAAATGACTAGGGTAATTTGGGAGTTTATAAAAAATAAACTAATACTTCCTTATCTTGATATAGGAATTGAATACTATGATCTTGGCATGGAAAGTCGAGACAAAACGAACGACCAAATTACTGCTGATAGTGCAAATGCTATAAAAAGAATTGGGGTTGGAATCAAGTGTGCAACAATTACACCAGATGAAGCTAGGGTAGAAGAATTTAAATTAAAAAAAATGTGGCGATCACCAAATGGTACTATAAGAAATATTATTGGAGGAACAGTCTTTAGGGAGCCGATAATTTGTAAAAATATTCCAAAACTAGTTCCTTCATGGACTGATCCTGTTGTTATTGGAAGACACGCATTCGGTGATCAATATAGAGCAACAGATTTTTTAGTTCCTGGAAAAGGGAAGTTAGAAATTAAATGGACTTCAATAGATGGTAAAGATGAAAAAAAATTTGAAGTGTTTGATTTTAACGGACCTGGCGTTGCTTTATCAATGTATAATTTAGATAAATCTATAGAAGATTTTGCAAGATCCTGTCTTAACTATGGATTAATCAAAAAATGGCCAGTGTATTTATCTACGAAAAACACGATTCTAAAAAAATATGACGGAAGGTTTAAAGATATTTTTGAAAAAGTATTTAATGAAGAATTTAAAAATGAATTTAAAAAGAACAAAATTACATATGAACATCGATTAATTGACGATATGGTAGCCTGCGCGATGAAATGGAGTGGAAAATATATTTGGGCTTGTAAAAATTATGATGGTGACGTTCAGTCAGATACAGTTGCACAAGGGTATGGTTCTTTAGGATTAATGACAAGTGTCCTATTGGCACCAGATGGAAAAACTATGGAAGCTGAAGCTGCACACGGAACAGTAACTAGACATTATAGAATGCATCAACAAGGAAAAGAAACGTCCACAAATCCAATTGCATCAATTTTTGCTTGGACAAGAGGCTTGGCTCATAGAGGTAAATTAGATTATAATAGTGAACTAATTAAATTCTCTGATATTTTAGAAAAAGTATGTATTGAAACTGTTGAAAGTGGGTCGATGACTAAAGATTTAGCTATTTTATTAAGCACATCTACAAAATATCAGACTACTAATCAGTTTTTAGATGAGTTAGATGGAAGATTAAAAAAAAAGTTAAATTAAAGACTTAAGCTTTTCTAAAGCATCATCTATTTTAGAAGTATCAACTCCACCTGCTTGGGCAAAATCTGGTCTACCCCCTCCACCTTTTCCTCCGATTATCTCAGAGCCTTTTTTTGCAAAATCAACAGCGTTATATTTTTTAATTAAGCTACTTGTGACTCCTACAGCTAAACCAATTTTATCATCTTTGCTTGCAAAAATAATAACAATTCCTTCACCTAATTCTTTTTTACCTTTATCAACTAATTTTCTTAACTCTTTAGGAGGAAGATCTTGAATTTTTTGAAATCTAACATTAATTCCATTGATTGCTTCATCTTTAATAATATTTTTTGTTTTATTATCTAAAATTGATCCAACAGATAAATTATCTAACTGCTTTGTTAAATCTTTAATAATTTCTGCAGGATTTTTTTTATCCAAATAAGGTTTGGCGCCTAACTTAATTATTTTTCCTGAAAGTTCTTTAATAGCTTCTTGATTTTTCTGCGCAGATAAATCAGATAATTTTTCTTTGTTTTTTAGATAATCATCTAATTGTTTTTCTCTTAAAGCTTCTACTCTTCTAACTCCTGCTGCAATTGATGATTGACTTACAATTTTAAATTTACCAATATCACTTGTGTTTCTCACGTGTGTTCCCCCACATAGTTCTGTAGAAAAATATTTATTATTTTCATCTCCCATGGATAAAACTCTAACTTCATCTCCATATTTTTCTCCGAATAAAGCTAGTGCACCATTATCTACAGCTTCTTTTGGTGTCATTAGCCTTGTTTTTACAGCAGATTTGCTCTCAACCATGGAGTTAACATATCTTTCAATTTTCTCTAACTCTTCAGGAGATATTGGTTTCATGTGACTAAAATCAAATCTTAATCTATCTGCCTCGACCAAAGATCCTTTTTGAGTAACATGCGTTCCCAAAACTCTTCTCAATGACTCATGTAATAAATGTGTTGCTGAATGATAAGCTCTAATGTTTTCTCTTCTTTCAATATCAATTTTTAATTCGACACTCTCACTAATTTTAATTTCACCAGAAATCACTTTTCCATAATGAACAAAAAGATCACCCAATTTTTTCTGGACATCTAAAACTTTAAATTTAAAATTATTGGTACTTATTTCACCTGTATCACCTACTTGTCCACCAGATTCTCCATAAAAAGGTGTTTGATTTAAAATAATCATACCTTCATCACCAACTTTTAAAGATTTGACTTGTTCATTATTCTTTAAAAGAGATTGAACAACTCCTTCTGCTTGATCGGTTTCATATCCAAGAAACTCTGTAGCTCCTAATTTGTCTCTAATCGCAAACCAAATATCGTCAACAGCGCTATCACCAGAGCCCTTCCAATTTTTTTTTGCAAGTTCTCTGCTATATTTCATCAAATCATCAAACTTTTTATTATCTATTTTTAGTGATTTATTTTTTAAAATATCTTGAGTTAAATCTAATGGAAAACCATAAGTATCATAAAGTTTAAAAGCAACTTCACCTGGTAAGACTTTGTCAATTTTTATAATTTCATCATCTAGAATTTTCATTCCTCTTTCAAGAAGAACTAAAAACTTTTCTTCTTCCATCTTTAAGGTTTCTTTAATCAATGCTTCGGCTCTTTTTAGTTCATTATAATTTCCAGACATTTCATTCATTAATGTTTTAAATATATTGTAAAAAATTGGCTCTTTAGATCCAAGCAAATGAGAGTGTCTCATCCCTCTTCTCATAATTCTTCTTAGCACATACCCTCTTCCTTCATTAGATGGCAAAACACCTTCTGCTATTAAAAATGAACTAGCTCTTAAATGATCAGCTATAACTCTAAAACTTGATAAATTATTTTGATCAGGATTTTTTTTAACAGCTTCGGATGTGGCGCTTATAATTTTTTTAAAGTGATCTGTTTCGTAGTTATCATGAGTTCCTTGTAATAAAGCTGCTATTCTCTCAAGTCCCATTCCGGTGTCAACAGATGGTTTTGGCAAATTTATTCTTTTGTCTTTTGAAATTTGCTCAAATTGCATAAATACTAGATTCCATATTTCTATGTAACGATCTCCGTCTTGATCTTTAGTTCCTGGCAGACCTCCTTTTAATTTTTCACCATGATCAAAAAATATCTCAGAACAAGGACCGCAAGGACCTGTTTCACCCATTGACCAAAAGTTATCCGAAGTTGGTATTCTAATTATTCTATCTTCACTAAGGCCTGCAATTTTCTTCCAAAAATTAAATGCTTCATCATCCTCATGGAAAACTGTTACATAGAGCCTATTTTTATCAATTCCGAAATCTTTAGTTATTAAATTCCATGCAAGTTCTATTGCATGATCTTTAAAATAATCTCCAAATGAAAAATTACCAAGCATTTCAAAAAATGTATGGTGTCTTGGAGTATAACCAACATTTTCAAGATCATTATGTTTTCCACCTGCTCTTACACATTTTTGTGAAGTAGTTGCTCTTGCATAGTCTCTTTTCTCAAGTCCAGTGAATACATTTTTGAACTGGACCATTCCTGAATTAGCAAACATTAATGTAGGATCATTATTGGGAACTAAATTACTAGACTCCACAATGGTGTGATTATTCTTCTCAAAATACTTGAGAAAAGTAGTTCTAATTTCATTAAGTGTTTTTGCCATATCCTCTAAAAATACAGCTTTTTTTTTCTATGTCTACACGTCTATATGGGAAAAAGGCGCCCTTTCGAGCGCCCTTTTAAACAACTAAAAGTTATCTGCTAATTTTTTTTGGTAGGTGCTTCTTCTTGAGCAGGTGCCACTTTCTCTTTTTCGATAGGATTTCCTTCAATTTTTTTAGAAATTAATCCAGCTTTTTCTCTTATTGTCATTTCAATTTCAGCAGCAGCTTTTGGATTCTGTTCAAGATAAAGTTTTGCATTTTCTTTACCTTGTCCGATTTTCTCACCTTTATAAGCATACCAAGCACCTGATTTTTCAACTATTTCAGCTTTAACACCTAAATCAATCAACTCACCTGTTTTGCTAATTCCTTTTCCATACATTAGGTCAAATTCAACAACTTTAAATGGCGGCGCAACTTTGTTTTTCACAACTTTTACCCTTGTTGTATTTCCAATTACTTCATCTTTATCTTTAATTGCACCAGTTCTTCTAATATCCATTCTAACAGAAGAGTAGAATTTTAAAGAGTTGCCACCTGATGTAGTTTCTGGACTCCCGAACATAACACCAATTTTCATTCTGATTTGGTTAATGAAAATAACCATTGTATTTGTTCGTGAAATTGAGCCTGTTAGTTTTCTTAAAGCTTGACTCATTAATCTTGCTTGAAGACCAACATGATGATCTCCCATATCACCTTCTATTTCAGCTCTTGGTGTTAAAGCCGCAACAGAGTCAACAACAAGTACTGACATTGAGCCTGATTTAATCAATGTATCAGTAATTTCTAATGCTTGCTCTCCAGTGTCTGGTTGAGAGATTAATAATTCTTCAGTATTTACGCCTAATTTTTTAGCATAAACTGGGTCTAATGCATGCTCTGCATCAACAAATCCACAAATACCACCAGCTTTTTGAGCCTCAGCAACTACTTGTAATGCTAATGTTGTTTTTCCAGACGATTCTGGTCCATAAATTTCAATAATTCTTCCTTTAGGAAGTCCACCAATTCCAAGTGCCAAGTCTAGGCTTAAAGAGCCTGTAGAAACTGATTCTACATCCATAGCTTTTTGCTGGCCAAGTTTCATTACAGAGCCTTTTCCAAAAGTATCTGTAATTTGGCTAATTGCTGCGTCTAAAGCTTTATTTTTTTCTTTATTTTCCAATTCTTTATCTTTTGTGGATTTCACCACTTTTAAGTTATTTTTAGTCATTTTTTGCCTCTTTTTTTACGTTTTTTAACAGTCGAATCATATTTTATTATGTACTACTTTTGTTCTCATTTGCAATAAAAATATTTTTTTTGTTAAAAAGGGTTGATTTACTTAAGGTTTAGATAGCTGCTTGTAAGCAGTCCAATTGATTTTAAAAGATTATACTGAGCAAGAAGATAATTTCTCTCAGCATTTGTTAACGAGATTTGTGCATTTAATAATAATGAGTTAGATTGAATTACATCTAATGTAGATCTTGACCCTGCTCCGCTTAAATACTCTGCTGTAATTCCCTCGTTTGCTATTTCAGAGGCTTTAACTTGTGCTCTTACAGAATTTAAAAAACTTTCAGATGATTGAAGATTAGCCCAGGCGCTTGTAACCTCAGTTAAATTATTTTTAATTGCATTATCTAAAAGTAATCTTTGCCTTACTTTAATGCTTTGATTTTTATCTATTGTCGCAAACTTTTTTCCACCAGAATAAAACGGCCAACTGACTGTAGCTTTTAAAACATCTTTTTCTCTCTCATCATAAGTGGTGCTCAGATCTTCAGTATAGGATCTTTCAAGAGACAAGCTTGCTGTTGGTGCTAAATCTGATTTTGCAATTATAATATCTTTTTCAGCTTGCTCTAACTCTAATTCAGCAATTTTAACATCATGATTATTTGTTTTTGATAATTCAATTGCATTTTCCAAACTCGTTGGAATATTTACAATTGCCTGTATTGATTTAATTAAAGTATTTACATCTATTCTTCCGATTACATTCTCGTAATTTAATTTACTAGTAACGACTTCATTTTGAGATTGAATGAATTGAGCCTCTGCACCTGCTAATGAAGACTCTGATTGCGCAACATCAGATAATTTAACTTCTCCTCTTTCTAATCTTATTCTATCTGTTTCCAATTGAGATATTTTTAGTTCAACATTTTTTCTATTAATTTCTTCTTTTTCTTTTGCTGCGACAAGACCAGAATAAGCATCAATTGCTTTATATAAAATATCTTGTTCTTTATTCAGTAATTTAGCTCTAGCTAAGTCAATTCCAATTTTTTTCTTTTGATAATCTGCTCCTCTTCCAAAATCAATTAAAGTTTGCTCTAATTTTATTGAATTTGAAAGTGGATCAACATCATTTATTGATGCATCTCCGCCAGATTGATTTGTAAGCTTATTTGTATCCTCTTGACTTTTTGAAGTTGTAATAGTGGCACTTGGAAGATATTCACTTCTTATAATTTTTAGATCTTGTTCAGATACAATTAAATTCTCCCTTTCTGCATTTAATTCTACATTACTGTTATATGCTTCCTTCAAGGCCTCCAAAATTGTTTGTGCGGAAGCATTTCCAAAAAGTAATAATGTTATAAATAATGCGGCAAATGTATTTTTCATTTTTTTTTATAAGTAGCTGAATTGATTTGATGTTTACTGTCTAATTTAAAAATAATCGAGGCATATTTTGGCGCGTCTTTAAACATATTTTGAGTAATTCTTTGGTAAGTTTGCATAAAATTAATTACATCGCCTTTACTCATAATTTTAAGGTTCTTTTTCTTTTTAGAATTAATCCATAATTTCTTTTCCTGCTTTATCCTCCATTGTTGAAGAATTTTAAAATTTTTTGCTTTTAAATAAATTAAAGAATTTAGTTCAGAAAATATTTTTTTATATTCTCTCTGCAGTTTTAAATTTACAAACTTTCTCCATTTCAAATTATGGTCTTTAGTTCTTTCTAATGAGTTAATTGGTTTTTTAATTCTAGATATGCTTTGAGCTTTTGCACCAACACACCAACCTTCTAAAATAACCACATCTGGTTTTGAATTAACTTTGTACCATTTATTTTTTGAAAACCTATCATCTACAGATTTATCAAAATTTGGAACCCTAATTTTTTTAAATTTATTTTTTTTAACTGATTTAAAAAATTTTAAAATTATTTTATCATCATGTGTGCCAGGAACGCCTCGTGTCATAAGTAAGGGATGTATTTTTTTTGACAAATTTAACCTTTCTTTTCTTGTTTTGTAAAAATCGTCTATTGAAATCTTAAATACATTTAAATTAAAATATTTTTTAAGTATAATTGTAACAATCGATGTCACTGTAGTTTTGCCAGTTCCTTGTCCACCTGCTAAACCTAAAATAAAAGGTTTTTTATTTTTAACTTTTGAATTTATCCAAAAACAAAAAGGAATTAAAAATTTCTTTAACATCCTATCTTTATTTTTAAATTTATTTTCTTTTGTCTCTTGCGAAAAGATAAATTTAAAACAATTAGATTTTACTTTTTTGTAACAGTCTTCAACAGATTTCATAGTTAGATTATTTTTTTTGATCTAGTGGATGGTTATTGCCATCATTTACTGAAACATTTTCATACTCAAACGGATTAACTCCTTCAATACAAGCTATATTAATCATGTAAAGTTTTGGATTAATTCTTGGTCTAGTGTGTGTGAAGATTCCACATATTGAGCAAAAATAATGCTTAGCTGTATTTGTGTAGTATTGATATAAAGTTAACTTATCTTCGCCTTTTATAATTTTCATATCATTTTCACCAATTGGTGACATCACATATCCTTTTCTTTTACATATTGAACAGTTACACCTCATTACCTTTTCAAATTTTTCAGGCACATTAACCTCAGCCTCTACTACTCCACAATGACATGATAATTTTTTCATAGTTTCTCCTTATATTTTTCTTTCAATTTCAAACATTACTTCATTTCTTCGCAGCATGGGTAAAGTAAAGGGTGAATTGTAAGTTGCCCTTATAGGTGGGCTTAATATTGTTATTTCGTCTTCATTTAATTGATTTTCTAGAATTTCTTTGTGTTTAAAAAAATTTTTGTCAGATGCCCGTCCAGAATAAGTAATAGCAGCAAAATAACCACCTTTCATATTTAAAACTTTTACCTCTGAGTTAGATGGACTTGGTGTGTTATTTTCATCAAATTCTGATGGTAAATAAAATTGCATTGTCATATTGCCATTTTTTTCTATTTGAGTAACAGGCGCTGTCATTTTAATTTCTTGATTTTTTTCATTGCTCCCAGAAATGTAATTAAATAATTTTCTAAAACTACTATTTTGATTAGAGGTTTCTGTTTCAATAACCAAACGATCAAAATATTTTCTAATTTCATAAACTTCATTTACATCTATTGTCTCATATTTAAGTTGCTCAGTTGCCATAGAATTGGAAGTTATAATTAAATTAAAGATAATAATTGATAAAATTTTTTTCATTTTAATATGTTTTTAAACTACCTTTGGTTTAAGTTATCCACAATAGCACAATATGTAGTTTCAATGTTCACGTTTTGATTCACTTTTGATTCACTTACAGACTCAAAATACAACCTAATTGACACTAGTGGATAACTTCTATAATAATATATGAGAACAAAATAAGAACATTTATGAAACTAACAATACCATACTATTTACATAAGGCGGGCGCCGGTTTTCCGTCTCCCGCAACGGACTATATTGAGGAAGATATAGATCTAAATGTTCATTTAATAAAAAATGTTCCGGCGACCTTCATTATTAGAGTTCAAGGAAAGTCAATGGTGGATGTGGGAATTGATGATGGTGATTTGCTGGTAGTTGATAAAAGTTTAACACCAAGAGAATTTTCAACTGTTATTGCAAATGTTCATGATGAACTTGTAGTTAAAACATTGGTCCAAGAAAGAGACAAAAAATTTTTAACATCAGGTTCTAAAAACTTTGATGATCGAATTTTAATTAATGAAGAAGAAGATGTTTTTATATGGGGAGTAGTTACTTATGTCATCCACTCAGTATACTAAAAAAATAGCACTAGTTGATTGTAATTCTTTTTATGTTTCTTGTGAAAGATTATTCAATCCTAAAATAAGAAAAAAACCTGTTGTTGTTTTGTCTAATAACGATGGCTGCATAATATCAAGGTCTAACGAGGCAAAAGCTTTGGGTATTAAAATGGGCGAACCTTATTTTAAAGGAAAAGATATTATCATAAAAAATAATGTACAAGTTTTTTCATCTAACTATTCATTATATGGAGATATCTCAAGGAGAGTTATGAGAACTCTCAAAAGATTTAATTCTGATATTGAAATTTATTCAATTGATGAAGCTTTTTTAGATTTATCTAATTTTACCGATCAAGAAGTTGAAAAAGTAGGAAAAGAGATTAGAGCTACAGTTTTACAATGGACAGGTATACCAACTAGTATCGGAATTGCCAAAACAAAAACCTTAAGTAAAGTTGCAAACCATATCGCAAAAAAAACACAATCAGGTGTGACTAGTTTAATTGGAATTGAAAATATTGATCCAATTTTAGAGAAAGTAGAAATTAATGATGTTTGGGGAGTTGGAAAGCAATTAACTAAATTTTATCAAAAGCATGGAATTTATAATGCAAAACAACTTAAGAATAAATCAAACACTTGGATTAAAAAAAGTTCGAATGTTTTAAGTTCAAGAACTGCAATGGAACTTAGAGGAATTCCTTGTATTGATCTTGAGACTACAACATCAAAAAGAAAAAGTTGTGTTGTATCAAGATCATTTGGAAAAAGAGTTGAAAAATTTCAAGAACTAAGAGAGGCGGTTGCAAATTATTGTTTAAATGCATCTGAGAAAATTAGATCAGAGTCTTTAGTTGCAAAAGCAATCACAGTATTTGTTAGAACAAGTCCTTTTCAAAGAAACTTTGGCTACTACTCAAATTCGAAGACAGTAGATTTTCCAATTGCAACAAATAATAGCATTGAAACTGTTAAAGCAGCGATGTCAATTTTAGATAGTATTTTTAAAAATGGATATCGTTATCAAAAAGCAGGTGTCATGCTAACAGGTTTATCAAACGCTGAAGGAAAGAAAAATTTATTCTCATCAGAAAAAGATGAGAGGATAAATAGTTTAATGAGATCTATTGATAATACTAATTATAGATATGGAAGATCAACATTAAGTCTTGCAAGTGCAGGTGTTCAAAAAAGATGGAATATGAGAAGACAGTACTCTTCTAAAATAGATACCGCTGATTTTTATTGTCTACCAACTATTAGAACTTAATTTATTGACCAAAAGCAACCTGACTTGAGTAATGAACGTAGCAACCTTCTTTTTTTTTATCAGTACACTCTTTCATGGCTTTTTCAGTTAAACTTTCTTTATCCAAACCTCTCAGTTTAATTAAAACATTTTTATCAATTTTATTTTTTACAATGACAATATATTCCTGCTGTTGATGTCTAAATACACTGAAAGGTCTAGTAATGTCATCGGATTGGCTCTCTAAATTTTCACATGAATAACCTAATCGTTCTAATTTAAGATCTTTACACTTCTTTTTAGCCCATATTTCATCATAAAACATAATGGTTGGAGTATCTTTCATTTCCTGCAATGTCCCGGATTTTCCTTTAAAAGTCTTTGCTTCTTTACTTTGGTAAATGCCAAATTGCATCACTGTTAAGCCAACATCCCACATGGACTGACCTTCATAATGTAATTTTTTTTTTCCATTAAGAAATACTTCAATCATACCTTTATTTTTTTTATCATCAGATGCACGTTTGTCCCAATTTGCATGTATTACTAAATCTGTCCATTTACCTAAACTGTCCTCTAGCTCGTCAGGACTCATAATTAGATAATCCAGTGCTGCTTTTTCACAATAATTTATTTTTTGTTTAACGCTTCCTCCGCAAGCATTTTCTCTGTCTTCATAGACTCCTTCTGAAGTACTAATTTTAGCCATCAAACCTTCTCTTGGAAAAATTTCTAAGTGAAATGGAGGATGGTATGGTCCTTCACTTGAGTGAAATTGAAATACTGATTGCTTTCGATAAAATTTATGCTCCTTTGGAAAATAAAAAGAGGCTGTATACCAGTAATCTTGTTTATGTTTGTATCCTAAACTTGTATCTCTATTTTGACCCTGTCCTAATTCAACCCGATGATGAGGAGTTGATCTAATACAATCTCTTTCCTTTCCATCATAATACAAGAAACCACAATCATCATAATGAAGTTCAAATCTTATTGAAGTATCACCAAATCTCACTGGTAGTCCGTCAGAAGATTTTACAACTTTAATTCCATATTTTGTCCAACCATAATTTTTTTTGACAGAATGTTTAAAAGCTTCAATTTTTGTAATTGGTTTAAGTTTAATTCCTTGAATGGTGGTATCTTTCTTATTTAAACCAAGATTATAACTTTCGCTTTTATATACCATTTTTTTTATCTCTTCTTGGTTTGCAAATACATTATTAGTAAAAAAGATTAAAATCAAAATTAAAATTTTTTTCATTATTTTTGAATTAATTTTATAAGCTTTTCTTTGCTGTTTGTTCTAAATAAATTGTCATAATAAACGACCTGTGTTGGATATTCTCCATGCACTTCATCTTTCCATCTAGAAATCCAACTATGATAAATTCCAAATTTATTAAAAAATCGACCTCCATAACCTGTTCTCCCATCATAATCGTTATAAAGAACATCATTTACGTACATTTTTGAAAATCCTTCTCCAGGTGGTTTGCCCATTTTTGTATGAAATATAATTGTGGTCCATTTATCTCTCATCTCATCAATAAAAAGATGTTTGATTATTTTTCCTGAAACATCGTGGCCATTTACTGGGAAATATCTGGGTTCCAAAACCCCATTTTTTACTCTCAACATCATCCTTGGATGCCTTTGTTGATTTGTATTTCCCCACTCGTAGATTTGAAAAAGAGAAGTACTTATAGGTTCAACTGATTTAAAATCTGCTGGCAAATATATACTTACAGAAATCCATCTTTCTCCTGTGTATCTATTGCTTGATGTAGAATATTCACTTCTTGCTCGATCTCCTCCTCCATGTCCAACAACAGCATCTCTGCCATTATTTTTGCAATCAGAATAATCTCCGTCTTTGTCTCTACCACAATCTCTAGGAAGCAAAGTAATTTTCCATGCTTTTTTGCCTAAAGCTGGAGAAGTAACAGTTTCCCTAAATTTAGAAAGTTTCTTTCCATAAGCGACACTTTTTTTCCATTGCAGATTTGTAATTTCTCTTGCACTGGCTTCTTTAGAAAAATTTGTACTTTCTAAAATTAACAAACTAAAAACTATTGATACGAAAAATTTTTTCAATTTATTTGTTTACCTTTTTTGAATGGATCGTGTAGTAGCTTTTTGTGATTATATTTATAATTTTTATTATTATAATGGAGAGAATTAACAACCAGTATTCTTGAATTTTCTACATCAATTAAAATCATATTCCCGCCATAGCCGCCCATACCAAATATAATTTTGTCTTTTAATCCTGGAAAATCCATATGAAATTGACCCCCGTATGATTTTGTACGATTAAATAAGGGCTCTTCTTTTTCTTTGCTTCCTTTTGGTATTCTTCTTTTATAAATTTCTTTTAAATATTTTCCAACACAAGTATCATTCTGATAATCATCCATTATAGCTTTTGCTATTCTAAGATAGTCAAATCTCGTTGCCATTATGTTAGGATGTCCATTTCCAAAATGTTCTTTAAGACTAGTATAGCCATAACGAATGCTATTTTTGATCTTTATTTTATCGTTGAAAACTCTGCTATAAAATTTGTCATAATCTTCACCAATTTTAAATTTCATATAGTTTAAAATTAACTGAGTGACAAATCCATTGTAATTGTATCTTTCCTTAGATTTTTTTGTATTTTGGTTGTTAAAGTGATGACGCATGGTTGTTGCAATATCCCTATCTTCATATGGGCCTAATTTACTGGTACCATCTTCAAACTCGTCGATATATTTTTGATCACCAGTATTCATATTTAAAAAATTAATTAATTTTTGATCATGATAAAGAGAATCTTTTATTATAGGCCAGTCATTTACTCTAGCATCAACTCCATCAATATAACCCTCACATATTGCGTGACCTACTAAATAAGAAGTTACTGACTTACCCATTGACATTGAATAAAATTTTGTTTCATTATTCAAAAACTCTCCCAGTCTTTCTTTAGGAGAAAGTTCGTCAATTAATACTTCACCATCTTGATAATATAAATAACTAAGGATACCTTTGGTTTTCATTTGCTTTTTTACAAATTTATCTTCAATTAAGTTGAATTTAAAATCGTAGGAACTATTTGTCGGTTTAAACTCTTTTAAATGTTGACTTCTATCTCTATATGAATATTTCCATAAATAATAAATCAGCGTATCTCTGTTTGGGTTTGAATGATAGGCAATATTAGTAGATGATAATGCTTTATTTTTTATTTTGATATTTAGATTGTGAGATCCTTGCTCATTTAAATATTGATGATGTCCGTTTTCAGAAAGCCACTTATTAAAAAACCAATTTAAATTCTCAGCAAATAGATTGCTTGAAGTTAATAAGCTTAAAGTAATGATTAGTAATATTTTTTTCATAGATTATGCTCGTTTTTTGTTGTCCCTTTTTTTACAAGTGAGCACAACCACACTTATTTTTAAAAAAATAATATCTTTTTTTTGTTTTTTATTAAAGATTTAATTTGATTTAATTTCTTCTACATTTTCAATATTAGATAAAGAATCATTTAATTCATTAATATTTTCTCTTTTCGAAATTGCCAAAACTGAAATTACAAGACCAATTACTGCAATAAGAGGAATCGATGTTATGTAAGTTATATTTTTAGACATTAAAAATATATAAATTAAAAAGAATAAAATTGATCGAATTATTACATTAGTTTTAAATACAGCAATAATTGATAATGAATGTTTTATTAAGTTATAAAAACTCATTTTTGAGGGACCAAAATATCTCTCACCCCTAATGGATGGAATTGTAGATCTATTTTTTTCTAATTTTGTTAATGATCCAGAAAAACTACTCCAGGTAGCCTTTTCGTTAATCATTTTTGCAACTGTTGATTTTGGTAAACATGTATAGTTTCCAAACTTGATGGATTGACCAGTAAAGATAAATGTAATTAATTTATGAATATTGTAGGAAAATTTAAATATTGCTCCTTCTGATCTTTTAATTCTTTCACCAACAATAGGTTTTTTGGAGTCATATTTTAAAAAATCAATAAACTTTCCAATTTCCTCAGGTCTGTCTTCTCCATCTCCATCCATAGGGATTAAATAATCGAATTCCTCATTTTCATAAATATATTTTAAACCTGTTGCTATACATCTAGCATGACCTTGATTGTTTTTAATGTTTACAACTTTAATAGAATTTATTTTATCAAGATTTGATACATCAATTTCAGTTTTTTCATTTGATTGATCATTTACTATAATTATTGAGAATTCTTCATTTAGATTTGATATTATAGAATTAATATCATTGACCAATTTTGATACAGATTGAAAATCATTATAGACAGGAATTAAAATTTTAATTTTCATTTAAATAATTTAAAATTTATATCTTACTCAACCAATTATTTTTAGTTTTTTCATCTAAAAAAGATGATTTAAATGAATTTTGAATTAAAATTTTTATATCCTCTTGGCTTAATTGTAGAGCTTTTGCTGTTTCAATTAAATTTGTATTTAAATATCCTCCAAAATAAGCTGGGTCATCTGAATTAACCATCACTCTAAGACCTTTGTCTAGCATTTTTTTTAAATTATGCTTTTCAAGTTTATCAAAGACACAAAGTTTTATATTCGATAAAGGACATACGGTTAGAGGAATATTATTTTGTCTAAGTTTTTCTACAAGTTTGTCATCTTTTAAACATTGAACTCCATGATCTATTCTTTTTACTTTAAGTAAATTTAAACTATCCCAAATATATTCTGGGGGTCCCTCCTCTCCTGCATGAGCTACAGTTAAAAAACCTTCTTTAATTGCAGCTTCGAACAAATTTTTAAACTTTTGTGGAGGGTTTCCTTTCTCTGAAGAGTCTAGACCCACGCCAATAATTTTATCTTTATGTCTTACAGCATGGTTTAAAACCTCAAAACATTGTTCTTGATCTAAGTGTCTTAAAAAACACATTATAATTTTTGAAGTAATTCCAAACTCCGCATTTGCTTTTTTTAATGCTTTGTGAATTCCATTTATAACTGTATCAAAATTTATACCTCTTGGTATATGAGATTGTGGGTCAAAGAAAATTTCAGTGTGTACGATGTTATCTTTTTTACATCTTAAAATATATTCCCAAGTAAGATCAAAAAAATCTTCTTCATTAATTAAAACATTTGATCCCTCATAATAAATTTTTAAAAATGAGTCTAAATCAGTAAAATTATAAGCTGATTTAATTTCATCAACTGATTTAAAAGGAATTTCAATTTTATTCCTTTTTGATAGTTTAAACATCAACTCAGGTTCTAAGCTTCCTTCTATATGTAAGTGGAGTTCTGACTTTGGAACTTTTTTTATAAAATTTTCAACATTGTTAAAATTATTCATAATTTATTTGTATGTTCCTACACAAATTTCATCTATGCAAATATATTCTTTGGCCTCATTGAGAATATTATTACCCAACATAAAACCCTCCCATTTAGGTCTAGATTTTAGATGATATGATAGATTTCCAGCATTCCATTCATTACCAATAACAAATTCTATTGGCTCATCAAAATTTTGATCCCACTCGAACTGAACTTTTTCTGCTATTTGTTTTCCTGGATAATCAGTTCGCTTATCATCTTTTAGGATTGAAATATATCCATATAAAAAAGGGGACAATAAAAATAAAAAAACAAAACAAATTAAAAAATTTTTAATTTTTTTTAGATTAATTTGATTTTTAAATAGATAAATTACAAGTACACCTTGAAATAAATAAAAAGGAGTCATCCACATAGTTCTTATTTTTGATCCTGTGATTATTGATGTAATTAACATTAATACTAAAGGAACTAGATTAATAAAAATTAAAAAAAACAATTTTTTATCCTTTAAATTAATTTTCAATTTTATTTTTTTTATTAAAAAAAAACAAAGTGCAAAAAAAGGAATTAAAATACCAAATTGTTTTAATATAAAAGACAGTGGATTTTTTAGATGATTTAATAATTCGAATTCTTCTGTTCCAGTCCTGGCTAGTCCATAGGTAATTGTCATATAATCGTTATTGATTAACCAGATAATATGAGGAACTAAAAGTACCAAAAAAACTTCTAAAGTTACTAAGTATTTAAATTGAAATTTTTTCTCTTTGATTACAAATATTAAATAAAAAAACAACAAGTAGATCGAAATTAATAGATATAAAAATAAATATTTTGTAAGAAAACCAAGAGCTGCAAACAAACCTAATAAACATAAATCATATATATTGGGTTCCTTTTTATTATAAATTTTCCATGTGAAGTAAACTGTTAATGACCAAAAAGGAAGTTGAGCAACGTTTACGTTAAATTCTGGAGTAGTGAAATTATAAAAATATATTCCTTCTAATAAAAGAACAGAAATAAAACTTAATTTTACATCATTAAATATTTCTTCTGATAATTTAAATACAAAATAAAAGGAAATAATTACGAAGATTTGACTCAAAAAATAAAAAGCCCAATCTTGTGGTCCAAATATTTTAAAAAAAAATTCAGTGAAGAATGCGCTCAGTGGAGGATGTTTATTAAAACCCCAATCTAAATTACTTCCCCATGCTAGAGCCTCGATTGTATCTAGCGGTAAATTCTGATTTACAAACGAAGGTACAACTGTCCAGAGAACTAAATGAATACTTATAAAAATATAAAATAAATTTAAAATTTTTTTTTTATTTAGAGCCATTTTTAGCAATTTATACAATTAATGCATTCTTGACAGTACTTTATTGTTGAATATATTCACCGGATTTTAAAAATTGAGATGGTAAAAATTTCTAAAACATACACTCCTAAAGAAACTGAAAAATATATGTGCCCAAAACACTTGGCATTTTTTAAAAAAAAACTACAAGATTGGAAAACTGATTTAAAAAGGACTAGCAATGAAGCAATTTATAACAGATCATTAGATGATAATAGTACTTCTGCAGATATAGTTGATCAAGCAAGTTCATATACTGAAAAAAATGTAGAATTCAGAGCTATTAATAGACAAATTAAACTTATTTCAAAAATAGATTCTGCATTAAAAAGAATTCAAGATGGAACTTATGGTTTTTGTGCAGATACTGGAGAGCCGATAGGTCTAAAAAGATTAATTGCAAGACCTGTTGCTACTTTGTGCATTGCTGCTCAAGAAAAACATGAAAAAGAGGAAAAAGTTTACGCTGACGATTAAGGTTTAGGAATTTCTGAACTTTGATCCATAAATTTATATCCTTTTATTACACCAGGTCTTTCAGCTATCATTTGATACCATTCACACAAATATGAGTACTTTTTTAATCCGATATCATGCCAGTGGTGTCTTGCAATCCAAGGCCATGTAGCAATATCTGCAATTGAGTAATTTTCCCCAGCGAGAAACTTATTATTTGTAAGACGCTCATTTAAAATGTCATAAATACTTTTGGTAATTTCGTAATATCTTTTTTCTCCAATTTCACTTAATCCTTTATTAAAACGATAAAAATAATGATACTGACCTACAAAAGGACCTACTATTCCCATTTGTGCCATAAGCCATTGATCAATTGTCGATTTATTTTTCTTATCGTAAAACTTTCCACTTTTTTCAGCTAAATAAATTAATATTGCTCCTGACTCGAATACGGTTTCTTGATTATTTGTCTTATCAACAATCACGGGTATCTTTGAAAAGGGACTCATTTTTTTAAATTCAGTTTTAAATTGATCTCCTTTTGATAAATCTAATTTAATAACCTTGTATTCATAATCAATTTCTTCAAGCATTATACTTATTTTTTTGCCGTTTGGAGTATCTGAGGAGTATAATTCAATCACTATTTAACACCTAATCTATCTTTTATTGTTTTTGAAGATGTTGTAAATTCGAATCTATATTTTTCATTTGGTCTAGCTAATTTAAAACAAGCTCTAGCTGCTAAAGCACCTTCGTGAAAGCCAGATAAAATAAGTTTTAGCTTACCGGGATAAGAGCAAATATCACCAACTGCATAAATTCCCTTTTGATTAGTCTCAAATTTTTCTGTATCTACCGCAACAGTCTTTTTATCAATATTCAAACCCCATTCTGCTATTGGACCTAATTGCATGATTAAACCAAAGAAACCTAAAACATAGTCTGTATCAAGTTTTTTTACTTCTTTATTGTCACTGATTATTTCAATATTTTCTAATTTATTTTTGCCATTTACTGATTTTAATTGATACTTAGTATATAAATTAATTTTCCCAATTTCTTTTAGCTCGTTAACTTTATTTACAGACAGTTGTGCTCCTCGAAATTCATCTCTTCTGTGTATTAAGTTCACTTTTGAATCCTTTGAGAGCTCTATTGCCCAATCTAACGCACTATCTCCACCTCCAAAAATAGAAACAGTTTTTCCTTTAAATATATACTTATCTTTAACTGAATATAAAATTGATTTATTTTCGTAATTTGCACATTCTTTAGGTGCAAATTTTCGTGGTTCAAAAGATCCTACCCCTCCAGCAATAATTACATTAGGTGTGCTAAATTCTGTACCTTTATTAGTTTGAACATTCCAATTATCATTAACTTTTTTAACCTGATCAACTCTTTCGGATAAATGAAATTTTATATTAAATGGTTTTAGTTGTTCAATTAGATTTTTAGTCAATTCCTCACCAGTACATTCTGGTATCGCGGGAATATCATATATTGGCTTATCTGGATAAAGTTCTATACACTGACCACCAATTTTATCTAAATTGTCTACTATCTCACAATTTAAACCAATTAATTTTAATTGATGTGCCGTGAATAATCCTGTTGGTCCCGCTCCTATTATTAATGCATCTGTTTTTATCATTAAACTTGTTTTTGTGGTAAATTTACTATCAAACCATCTAATTCATTTGAAACTATCAATTGGCAGCTAAGTCTACTATTTGATTTAGGTTCATATGCTTGGTCTAACATATCATCTTCCCCATCTTGTTTGGGAGGTAATTTATTAAACCAATCTTCTTTGACATAAACATGGCAAGTAGCACAAGCCATTGAACCTCCACAATCAGCATCAATCCCTGGAATATCATTTTGAACCGCCCCTTCCATCACTGTAAGTCCATTTTCCACATTAATTGTATGAGATTTACCGTTATTCTCAATATAGGTGATTTTAGCCATGATATTTATATAGTGATTAAAAAAAATAGGGCAAGTATGTTAAAACATACTCGCCCTATATATAAAGTTAGATAATATTAATTATCTTGCTCTAGCAGATGTGTTTTGCATCGCAGCAGCCCAAATAACTAAACCGAAAGCGATTTTGTTAATAAAGTCTGCTAAGTTGTAAATCACGTTAAGTGAATTAGCATCTACTCCACCAGTTAAGTAACCGAATACATAACCTAATGGGTAAATTGCCCAACCTATTGTTACGATCATTCTCATTGCACCAAAAGCTGTAGACAATCCTTTGTTACCACTTTTAGCCGCTGCTTTTCCAGCTTCACCAGAGAATACTTCATATAAGATGTAGAACCATCCAGCCATACCGATTATAAAACCAAGTAGTGCATTGATGTATCCTGCTTCTCCTAAGTATCCACCGATTAGCATCACTAAAGATCCAATTAATAATCTCCAGAAGATACCACCTGGTACTTTTCTTACAGCTGCAAGAATTAAATAGAATTCAATCATCTGTAGTGGCACAGTGATTAGCCAGTCAATGTATCTGTATACAGTTGGTGACTCACCTGTTTGTACCCATACACCTCTCATGTACATGTAGTGGATAAATGCAATACCAGTTACAAGACCTGCAACTGTTACTGAAGTTTTCCATCCAGATGCAACTGATCCTCTTTCCATGAAAAAGAATGCAGTAGCAGCTAACATACCCATTGAAATTACCCAAAAAGAAATTCCAACAAAGTCATCAGCAGCCAAGAGAACAGTTTCTGCGTTTGCAGCACCTGATAAGCCCAATAGAGCGACAGTTGCTAGCGCAAAAAGTTTAAGTTTTTTCATATTAAAAACTCCCTCTTTTGTTTATTTTAGTTTAAATTTAAACTAAGGATTGACCATATTGGTCTTTCCAAAGATAGGGCTTAATAACAAATATATATGTTTATTAAAAGTTTTTTTGAACATTAAAAAGTATTGATTTTACTTACTTTTTAAAATTAAATACAACCTGTAACATAAAATCTATATTAAAATGGTTCTTATTAACAAATCATAATGGGTCAAAAGTTTAATCAAATTTACGAGAATTCTATAAAAAATCCTGAAGATTTTTGGAAAAATGTTTCAGAAGATATCTTCTGGTTTAAGAAACCAACTAAAATTTTAGATAAGTCTAATCCACCTTTTTATAAATGGTACAAGGATGGAATAACAAATACTTGTTATAATGCTTTGGACCATCATATCGAACAAGGCAGAGGTGAAAAGATTGCTTTGATATATGATAGTCCAATTACTGGTAACAAAGCAAAGTTCACATTTAATCAATTAAAAGCAAAAGTATCAAAATTTGCAGGTGCTTTAGATAACCTTGGAGTTAAAAAAGGTGATAGGATTATTATTTATATGCCAATGATACCTGAGGCAGTAGTAGCGATGCTTGCATGTGGAAGGATTGGAGCCATTCACTCTGTAGTATTTGGTGGTTTTGCTTCTAACGAGCTTGCAAGTAGAATTGATGATAGTAAAGCAAAACTTTTAATCACAGCATCATGTGGTTTTGAACCTGGAAGAACAGTTGAGTATAGACCATTAGTTGATGGAGCACTAAAACTAGCAAATCACAAAATAGAAAAAACAATATTCTTTCAAAGAAAAGATCATGAGGTGAAATTAAATGCTCCAATAGAGATAAGTTGGGATGAGGCATTATCTAATGCAAAAGATAAAGATTGTGTTGAAATGGGATCAAACGATTTTGCATACATATTATATACCTCTGGCACAACAGGGATACCTAAAGGAATTGTAAGAGATATAGGGGGGCATATTGTTGCTCTTAAATGGACTATGAAGAATATATATAACATCGATGAAGATGATGTTTGGTGGTCTGCAAGTGATATTGGTTGGATAGTTGGCCACTCCTATATAGTTTATGCTCCACTATTTAAAGGATGTACTACAGTACTATTCGAAGGTAAACCTGTGGGAACTCCTGATGCTGGTGTTTTTTGGAGAATGATTTCAGATTATAAAATAAAATCTTTATTTACTGCTCCTACTGCTTTTAGAGCAATTAAAAAGGAAGATCCTGAAGGAAAATTTTTTTCTAAATATGATCTAAGTTCTTTTAAATCATTATTTTTGGCTGGAGAAAGAGCCGATCCAGATACTATAAAGTGGGCAGAAAATTTATTGAAAGTTCCAGTAATTGATCACTGGTGGCAAACTGAAACAAGTTGGTCCATAAGTGGAAATTGTACAGGAATTGAAATGCAAAAAACAAAATATGGTTCAGCTTGCAAACCTGTACCTGGTTACGATGTTAAAATTATTAAACCAGATAACTCTCTAGCAAAACCAAATGAGATGGGTGATATAGTTGTTAAACTTCCTTTGCCACCAGGGACATTTCCTACTTTATGGAATGCAGATCAAAGATACAAAGAAAATTATATGACAAACTATGAAGGTTATTATCAAACATATGATGCGGGTCATATAGATGAGGATGGTTATGTTTGGATAATGTCTAGAACTGATGACATTATAAATGTTGCGGGTCATAGATTATCAACTGGTGCTATAGAAGAAGTATTATCTGAACATCAATCAGTTGCTGAATGCGCAGTTATTGGAATAAAAGATCAATTAAAAGGTCAGCTGCCTATTGGACTAATTGCTTTAAAGGCTGGTGTTACAAAAGACAATGAAACTATCTCAAAAGAATGTATTCAAATGGTAAGAGATAAAGTTGGTCCAGTAGCAGCTTTTAAAACTGCTATTGTTGTTAAAAGATTACCAAAAACAAGATCGGGTAAAATATTAAGAGGAACAGTTAGAAAAATTGCTGATAAAGAAGAATATAAAATGCCTGCGACAATTGATGACCCAGTAATTTTAGATGAAATAAGAGAAGTGTTAATTAAAAGTAAAATATTAATCTAAAAAATACTTCATGGCTGTAAATACTTTAAAAACTATATTTTGGACATTCAAAAATATTAAATCAATTAAAAATTGGAAAAAAAGACAATTCAGCCCTCCTTCGCCTGAAGTAATCAAACACAAAATAATTATCAATAATAATCTTGAAAATTGTTTATGGATTGAAACAGGTACTTATTACGGAAATACAACAAAACTATTGTCTGGTATTTCAAAAAAAACAATAACAATTGAGGCAGACAAATATTTACATGAAAACACAAAAAAAAAACTACGTTACTTAAAAAATATTGAATTTTTATATGGTAATAGTGAAAATTTATTATTAACCGCATTAGAGTCAGGCTTAAATTATAAAAATGTTTGTATATATCTAGATGCACATCTTTGTACTGATCATATAAGACAGAAAAATACATTTAGTCATAAAAATTCAGAAACATCAATATTAAATGAATTACAATTAGTAGAAAAATATTTACAAAAATTTGAAAAAATAAATATTTTAATAGATGATATACGTCTATTTGACAAAAATTTTCAAAATTATCCAAATAAAAAACTTATTGTGGATTGGTGTGATAAAAATCAATTATCATGGAGTATAGAGCATGATATAATGATTTGTAGGAAATTATAAATAATGATTAAAACTTATTTAATTTTAATTGCTGCTACTTTTTTTGAAGTTGCGGGCACAATGCTCCTGCCAATAACAAAAGGTTTCAGTAAACCAATACCTACTGGTTTCCTTATTGTATTTTATACCTGTGCATTTTTTTGCTTATCGATTGTTGTCTCAAAGCTTCCTTTGGCAGTGGTTTATGCAACTTGGTGTGGGCTAGGCATTTTTACAATTGCAATACTAGGCTACTTTATTTATGGTCAAACATTAAGTTGGCAAGTTATTATGGGATTATTTTTAATTGTTATAGGTCTAACTTTAGTTAATATGTATTCATCTAAAGTAATTAATTAAACTCTAAAGGTTTACCAGTTGGATCTCCAATTATTTTTCCTTCCATCATCTTTATATCGCCATTTATAATTGTTGCGACAGGAGTACCTCTAAACTTATCTCCATCAAATGGAGACCATTTACATTTACTTTCGATATTTTCATTTTTAATTTCTATTATTCTATTCATATCAACAATTGTAAAATCAGCATCAAAACCTTCTTTGATAAATCCTTTATTTTTAATTCCAAAGATTTTAATAGGGTTTTCACATACATAATTAATTAATTGATTTAATGTCAATCTTTTTTCATTTACATGATTTAGCATTATTGGGAGTATAGTTTGAACACCTGGCATTCCTGATGGTGAGTTAGGATATTCTTTATCTTTATTTACCTTAAGATGTGGAGCGTGATCAGAGCCTATTGTATCATTTAAATTATTTCTAACTGCATACCATAATCTGTCATAATGGGATTTATCCCTTAATGGTGGATTCATTTGAGCGTAAGTTCCAAGTTTGTTGTAGCAATCCGGAGCGTACATAGTTAAATGCTGGGGAGTAATCTCAAATGTTATATTTCCTTTATGTTGTGATAAAAAATCAATTTCCTCTTTCGTTGTAATATGTAGAATGTGAGCTTTTTTGTTGTAACGCTCAGCTATTTTAACAATTCTTCTTGTAGATGAAATTGCACATTCTACACTTCTCCAAGTTGGATGGGTATGAACATCTCCTTTTTTGATCAATTTTTTATTTATATTTAAAATAGATTCATCTTCAGAATGTACTGCAACAACTTTTGAGCTATTTTTAAAGACTTTATCGATGTCATTCTCTTCAGCAACTAGTAAATTACCAGTAGACGAACCTGCAAAAAGTTTAATACCACAACAACCTTCTAAATTTTTTAAACTTGCTAAATCTTTTGCATTGTCAGCCGTTGCACCAAAATAAAAAGCGTAATTACAATACATTCTATCTTTGGCGAGATCTAATTTTCTTTGAAACTCCTTCATATTTGATGTTGGGGGATTTGTATTTGGCATTTCAAACACGCTTGTAATGCCTCCAACAATTGCTGCTCTGCTTCCTGAATTAAGATCCTCAGTGTCTGTTGATCCAGGTTCTCTGAAATGGGTTTGAGTGTCTATGCATCCTGGTAAAACAGTTTGGTCTTTGGCATCTATCGTTTCCTTGGCTTCGTCTTTGATTTTACCAATACTCTGAATTTTTCCATCTTTTACAGCTACATCAACATTTTTTAATTCTCCATCGATGTAACACTGTCCATTCTTAATTATAAGGTCTAACATTTAATAAAAAAGTAACTATATTATATTTAATTAATAATCAATTATGAATAAAGAGAGTATTTATATATTAGAGGATAGAGGAATAATCTACATTAATGGAGATGATGCCTTTAATTATTTACAAAATATAATCAGTAATGATCTAGTCAAAGTCACTGATGCTCAAAGTTGTTTCTCATATCTATTAACTCCCCAAGGAAAATACTTATTTGAATTTATAATTGCGAAGCATAAAAATGGATATTTTTTAGATTGTCCAAAATATCAAATAGATGATCTATATAAGCAATTAACACTATACAAATTACGTTCAAAAGTAGAAATTGCAAATCTTTCAAATGAATTTGTGGTTGCGGCATTATTAAAAGAAAATTTTTCAGATTTTGAAAAAAATATTAATGCTGGAATGACTATTAAATTTCGAGAAGATCCAGTTATATTAGATCCTCGATGTATAAAATTAGGTGCAAGAATAATTATTAATTTAGAAAAATTATATTTATCAGCAAAAAAACTAAATTTGAAAATATCTAATATTGAAGAATATTATAAATTAAGTCATTCACTAGGAATTCCGAATTCGGATACAGAAAATTTTCAAAATAAAATATTTGGCTTAGAAACAAATTCAGAGGAATTAAATGCAATCGATTTTAAAAAAGGTTGCTATGTTGGTCAAGAAAACACTGCTAGGATGAAATTAAAAGAAAAAATTTCAAAAAGAATTTATCCAGTTGAAATAATTGAAGGAAATTTATCTGAAAATGAGTCAATTAGAATTAATGATACTGAAATAGGAAGAATTGTAAACTGTTCAAAATTTTCTTTTGGGCTTTTTAAATTTAAAGATCCAAACTTCAAAATTAACGAAGTTTTAAATACTGGCAAAGCAAAAATTAAAGTAATAAAACCTTTTTGGTCTTAATCTTTTGTAATAAATTTAGATAGGTTTGGTTTAAAATAATCTGGCCCTTTCATAACCTTTCCATGTTCATTATAAATTGGCTTACCTTCTTTGCTTAACTTACTCATATTAGATCTTTGAACTTCATCAAAACATTTGTCAAGGTCAATCCCAAAAGCATGACCTGCACCATATGTGACATATAAAATATCTGTAAGAGCATCGGCTACTTCTAAAATATCATTTTCTCTCATTGCTTTAGTCAATTCGTCTAGCTCTTCCTGGATCAAGCTTAATCTAAGTGAATTAATTTTTTCACTAGAAAGTTCTGATTTTTTTTTGACCTCTTGTCCAAATGTACTCATAAACAAACCTACTTTTTCGAAATTTGTCATTTTTTCTCCTTATTTTTCAACTGCTAGGATTTTTAATTTTTTTAATGTATAACATTTTAATACCTTAAACTAAATTATGAAAACAAGAAAAGAATATGACAGCGTAGGAGGTATTAATGTACCTGTGGATAAGTATTGGGGAGCGTCAACTCAAAGATCTAAAAAATATTTTGATATCGGAGAATTTAAAGTTAGACCAATTTTAATTAAATCAATTGCAATAATTAAAAAATCAGCCGCTATAGTTCATAAAAAAGAAAAGCAGATAGATCCAAAAATTGCAAATGCAATTATCAAAGCTTCTGAAAACGTAATGACCGGAAAACTTAATGATCATTTCCCTCTGAAGGTTTGGCAAACTGGCTCGGGCACTCAAACAAATATGAATGTTAATGAAGTTATTGCAAACAGAGCTATTCAAATTCTAGGTGGAAAATTGGGCTCAAAAAAACCTGTGCATCCCAACGATCATGTGAATAAATCGCAATCAACAAACGATGTTTTTCCTAGCGCAATGCATATTGCTATTGCACTTGAAGCCAAAGATAAATTAATACCATCACTTAATTTGTTAAATAAAGAGATTAAACGAAAAGTAAAGCAGTTCAAAAGTATAATTAAAGTTGGAAGAACTCATCTTCAAGATGCTACACCTTTGACACTTGGGCAAGAATTTTCAGGCTACCAATCACAGTTGGAAGATACAATTATAAGAATAAATCATGCTTTAAAAGAAATATATTTCTTAGCACAAGGGGGAACGGCTGTTGGAACTGGAATAAATACTAGAAAAAATTTTGATAAAAAAGTATGTAAAGAAATTAGTAAAATAACAAAAATTAATTTTAAACCAGCAAAAAATAAATTTGCAGCTTTAGCTGCTCATGATGCAATTGTAAATTTTTCTGGAACTTTAAATACTGCTGCTGTGTGTTTAATGAAAATAGCTAATGATATTAGATATCTAGGATCAGGACCAAGAGCAGGATATGGAGAATTGATACTGCCAGCAAATGAACCAGGTTCATCAATTATGCCAGGAAAAGTAAATCCCACTCAGTCAGAAGCTGTTACAATGGTTTGTGTAAAAGTAATAGGAAATCATAGTGGAATTACTATTGCTGGATCACAGGGGCAGTTTGAACTAAATGTATTTAAACCTTTAATAGCTCACAATATTCTCCAATCTATAGATCTTTTAGCTGACAGTTCAAATAATTTTGCAAAATTTTGTGTTAAAGGAATTAAAGCCAATGTTATAAAAATTCAAAAAGATTTAGATAATTCTTTAATGTTAGTAACGGCATTAGCCCCAAAGATTGGATACGATAATGCAGCAAGTATTGCAAAAACAGCACTAAAAAATGGAACAACATTAAAATATGAAGCAATCAAAAGTGGTTTGATTGATGAAAAAGAATATTTAAAAATAGTTGATCCAAAAAAAATGATTAGTCCGAATTAAAAAAATTTTCGTCTTTAAATATATTTTTTAATTGTTGTATATTATTAAATCTATAAAGTTCTGGATTATTATTAAAACCTTTATTTGATATTTGTGATATATAACTAGTATTGTCACTATTGTTATACTGATAAGTAACAAAAAATTCTTTCGATTTAATTTTGTCTTTTTGATAGTTAAATAGAAACCTATTAAGTCTTGGAAGATTTTTGACATCAACTTTAATTTTTATTTGCAATATTTGATCGTCATTTTCAAGATACTCGTAATCAATAATTTTCAAGCTTGCAAAGTCATTAATATTAAAATCATTATCATCAATATTCATTTTAGAATTTTCAATTTTTAAACCCAAATTCCCTGAATTAAATAATTTACTATCGATTTTATCAAAATTTATTTTAAATATACCTGAAAGATTTTCAAATTTTAAATTTTGGTTCTTATAAAGATTATAAAGTAAGTTTTCAATATCCTCCAAATTTATCATTTTTAAATTAACTAATAGATCAAAATAAAATGGTTCGAAATTTATCGAACCAGTCAAATCAAAGTTAGAATTTTTTAAATTCTGCTTAAAAAAATTAATGTAATTTTTCTTAATTTTATAATTAATCGAATTTTTTTGACTTAAAAACGAAATATTTAATTTACCCAATTGCTCAATTAAATCTTTATCTTCTATCAATTCATTTTTAATGTTAATATTTGGATTCTTAAGTTCTAGGTTAATATTTTGAATATTTGGAATTTTGTAATCAATTATATAACTAAAATTATAGTCAGCATCAAAAATATTGCCTTCGATATCTAAAATTTTCTTATAATTTATAAAGTCGATCTTATATTCAAAATTTTTAATTGTAGAAATTAAAATAATTTCATTTTTTTCGTCTTTAAAAAAAATATTACTTTTTTTAATTATAAATTTTTTTACAATATTTTTTTTCAAATTATAAATAAAATTATTCAATGAAAGATTATTAAGATAAAAATTTGATTTGTTAACTTCTATCCTATCAATATTAAAAGTATCTTTTTTATAGAGATCTAATATTGAAATAAATACTTTGATATCTTCTAACTCAGAAATGGCAACCTTTTCATCATCTCTTATTTTAAGATTTGCTTTTTTAATTAACAAATGTGGAGATGGGACAAATCTATATGAAATATTTTTCAAATCTTTCATATTGATTTTAAATTCCTTATTAATCGTTTTCTCAATTTTTAGGTTGTATTTTGTATAATCATAGAATGTAGGTATTGAAAAAAAGATGGCTGTGCCAAAAAAGATAATAAAAAATATAATAACTAGATGAAAAGGATCTTGTTCTTTAAAAAAATTACTTTTAAAAGGAAATGTAAATAGGTTTTTTTTCATTATTTAAAAAATACTTATACAACTTAAATTTGAAATGTTAAATTTTGATTATTTAAATAATTTAAATGAAAAACAAAAGGAAGCTGTTACTCGCCTCGATGGACCTCTATTAATTGTGGCAGGAGCGGGTTCAGGAAAAACTAAGGTTTTAACATCTAGAATTTGCCATATTATTTTATCTAATAAAGCATCCCCAAATGAAGTTTTGGCTGTTACGTTCACCAATAAAGCCGCAAATGAGATGTTAAGTAGAATCTTATACAATTTAAAAAAAAAAAAATTTGGTATGCCGTGGGTTGGTACATTTCATTCCATATGTGTAAAAATTTTGAGAAAGCACGCCAGGGCAGCTGAGTTAAATTATAATTTTACTATTCTTGATCAAGATGATCAAAGGAAATTGATTAAAAATATTTGTAAATCTGAAAATATAGATACAAAAAAAATATCCCCAAATTATATATTGAATATAATCGAAAAGTGGAAAAATAAAGGTTGGTATCCTGAGGATGTTGCTTTAAAAAAAAGTGAAAGATTGGAAGAGTCATTTCTCAAAATTTATAAAATCTATCAATCAAAATTAATCGATCTTAATGCATGTGATTTTAACGATTTAATTCTTCATTGTATTAAAATTTTTGAAAAATATCCTGATATAACAAAAATGTATTCAAAAAATTTTAAATATATATTGGTAGATGAATATCAAGATACAAATTTTATTCAAAGCAAGTGGCTCAAATTGTTATCTATGGAAAATAATAATATTTGCTGTGTAGGTGATGACGATCAATCTATTTATAGTTGGAGAGGTGCAGAGATAAAAAACTTTTTAGAATTTGATAAAACTTACCAAAATACAAAAATAATAAGACTTGAAAAAAATTATAGATCGACACAAAATATTTTAGCTGTTGCATCAAACCTTATCTCTAATAATGAAAACAGAGTTGGCAAAACTTTATTCACAGATGGTGAAGATGGTGAAAATGTTTATTTAGATAGCTATAGATCTGGAAAAGATGAAGCAATAGGAATTGGGGAAAAAATAGAAAAATTAAAAAATAAATTTAAATTAAATAATATTTCCATATTAGTAAGAGCAATTTTTCAAACTAGAGAATTTGAAGAACGTTTTTTAAAAATTGGATTACCATATAGAATTATTGGGGGAATAAAGTTTTATGAAAGAGCTGAAATAAAAGATTGTATAGCATATTTAAGAATCGTTAATCAACCAAAAGACGATTTATCATTTGAAAGAATAATAAATGTACCTAAAAGATCTATAGGTGAAACAACTATAAAAAGTATTTATGATTTTATTAAAGATAAAGGTTTTTCTCTTGAAGATGGAGCTAAAAAAATGATTGAATTAAATTTAGTCAAACCAAAACCAAAATTAGGAATAAACTCAATTTTAAACCTTTTAAATAAATGGAGGTTTGATCTAAAAAAAAAAATTAGTCATGTTAAATTATTACAAATAATTTTGGATGAGTCTGGATATAGCCAAATGCTTAAGGATAAAAAAGATTTAGAAAATGAAAATAGACTTGAGAATATAAAAGAACTTTTAAATGCCATGAAAGAGTTTGACAATCTTGAAAGTTTTCTAGAACATGTGGCTTTAGCGACTTCCTTAGATCAAGATTGGGAAGGCCAAAAAGTTAATTTAATGACAATGCATTCATCTAAGGGATTAGAATTTGATGTAGTTTTTTTACCAGGATGGGAAGAGGGATTATTTCCACACCAAAAATCTATGGAAGAGAAAGGTCAGAACGGTTTAGAGGAAGAGAGAAGACTTGCATATGTTGGCATCACTAGAGCAAAAAAAATTGCCCATATTTCATTTTCAATGAACAGATTTTATCAAGGTGATTGGATTGATAGTATATCATCTCGTTTTATAGATGAGCTGCCAGAACAAAATATTGAAAAAAATAATCAGTTTATTCAAGATAAAAATGATGATTTTGATTTTAATCAAGATATTGAATACGAAAGTGAAATAAAAAGTCCTGGTTGGCTAAGATATCAAAAAAGAATTAAATCATGAGTAAACTTTTAAAAATTAAAAAAATGTTAACTAGTCACGGTTTAGATGCATATATAATACCAAAAAATGACGAATTTTTTAATGAGTATGCTTTCCCAGATAGATTAAAAACCGTTACTAATTTTTCTGGATCTGCGGGCTTCAGTATAATAACAAATAATCTAAATTATCTTTTTGTTGATGGGAGATATTTAATACAAAGCAAGCTTGAGAGTGGTAAAAATTTTAAAATAGTCGAAATTCCATATAACTACCCAAAAGATATATTGAATTCCATTAAATATAAAAAAATCGGATATGATCCCAAGTTATTTACATCCTCAACATTAGAAAGGTATTTTGATAATAAATATCAATTAGTACCAATCAAAAAAAATTTTGTTGATGAAATTTATTCAGAAAAAAATAAAAAAAATAAATTTTTTTATAAATTAGATGATAAATTTGTTGGGGAGACTACATTATCAAAAATAGATAAATTAAGCAAAATTTTAAAAAAAAATAAATGTGATAGTATTTTTATTTCAGCGCCAGAAAATGTTGCATGGTTATTAAATATAAGGGGTCACGACAATCCAAGTAGCCCAATTCCAAATGTGAGACTAATAATAGATAAAGAAAAAAATATATATTTTTTAAGTGATTTAAAAAAAATAAAAAAAATTAAAAATAAAATTAACTATAAAAAAATCAATTTTTGTTCCTTTGAAAATTTTTTTGATATTATACAAAAATTAAAAACTACTTCTTTTACAATCGATAAATTATCCTGCTCAGTTTTTTATGAAAGTTTAATACAGTCAAATTTTGTAATTAAAAGTTTTGAAGATCCCATCTATCACTTAAAATCAATAAAAAATAAATTTGAAATAGAAAGTATGAAATCTACACATATTAAAGATGGAGTGGCTCTTACAAAATTTTTATATTGGATAAAACAAGATAAAAATTTTGGGTTTGATGAGTTATATTTAGAAAAAAAATTGGAAAAATTTCGAAGAAAAAATAAAGATTATCTGTATCCAAGTTTTAATACTATTGCAGGATCAGGACCAAATAGTGCAATAATTCATTATAGATCATCAAAGAAAACGAACAGAAAAATTTATAAAAGTGATATTTTTTTATGTGACTCTGGAGGACAATATAAGTATGGAACTACAGACGTAACCAGAACTGTTTGTTTTAGTAAACCATCAAGTAGAATAAAAGAAATATTTACAAGAGTTCTTAAAGGTCACATTGCTGTAGTTACAAATAATTTAAACAAAATAAACAAAGGTAATTTGATTGATAAAAAAGCTCGAAAATCATTGAAAGCAATTAAATTAGATTATGGTCATGGAACAGGGCATGGTGTTGGTTTTTTTTCAAACGTACACGAGGGCCCACAAGCAATATCAAAATTTAATTCTATTCAACTTCGAGAAGGTATGATTGTAAGTAATGAACCTGGT
This sequence comes from Pelagibacteraceae bacterium AG-365-D07, assembly GCA_003280005.1. GTDB lineage: Bacteria > Pseudomonadota > Alphaproteobacteria > Pelagibacterales > Pelagibacteraceae > Pelagibacter. Next base: position 91,767 of record QCGH01000002.1, read on the forward strand.
TATTATGAGGAAGGGAAGTTTGGAATTCGAATTGAAAATTTAATATATATTGAAAAGAAAAAAAATAAATTGAAATTTAAAAATTTAACGCTAGCTCCTATAGATAACGATTTAATTGATAAAAAACTTTTAACTTCAAAAGAAAAAGACTATTTGCTTAAATATAATCTGGAAGTTTATAAATATATATCACCTTACCTAAATAGGAGCGAAAAAAATTGGCTTCTTAAATTAGTTTAATAGCCTCATCAACTCATTCTGATCAATAATTTTTGTTCCTAACGCTTTGGCTTGTGTCACTTTTTTTGTAGTTGGGTTGTCACCAACTATTATATAATTAAGTTTTTTACTCACTGAACTCAAAATTTTACCAGAATTTTTTTCTATAATCGTTTTGACCTCTGCTCTACTAATACCATTTAATTTACCAGTAATCATAAAACTATAATTCCTTAATTTACCTGAAACGTTGTTAGCCTCATTTTCTATAATTAAGTAGTTCGATAATTCTTTAACAACATTCAAGTTTTCATTTATTGAAAAAAATTTTTTTAAAGACGAAATCTGTATCTCCCCTATGCCATCAATATTTAAAAAAGTTTTGAAATCAAAATTATTATTTATTTTCAAAAAATTTTGTTTTTTTTGTAGATGTTTTGAGATTAGCTTAGCATTTTCTTGTCCTATATGCCTTATTCCTAATGCGTAAATAAATTTATTAAGTGAAATTTTTTTTGAGCTGTTTATAGAATATTTCAAGTTCATAATTGATTGCTGGCCCCACCCATCTAAGCTTTTTATTTTATCATAATCTAATCTGAAAATATCTTGTGGATATCTAATAAAATTTTTCTCCCAGAGTTTTTCTACAACTTTTTTACCAAGACCATCTATATTCAATGCCTCTTTCGAAACAAAATGTTTTATTTTTTCTATGGCTATTTTTTCACAAGTATAACCTTCTGAAGAACATCTTTTTACTGCATCAAATTTTTTTGTTTGATTGTTAAATTCTTTTTCAACTTTTGAACCACACGATGGGCATTTGTCTGGAAATTTAAATTTCTTATTTTTCTCATTTCTTTTCGATAAATCTACAGTTACAACATGCGGTATTACATCGCCTGCTCTCTCAATTTTTACTACATCGCCTATTCTTATATCTTTTTTATTAATTTCGTCTTCATTATGCAATGTTGCATTAGAAACAACTACCCCGCCAATATTTACTGGTTCTACTTTAGCAACTGGAGTTAGAGCCCCTGTTCTACCAACTTGAATATCGATATTTAATATTTTTGAAAAAGATGATGCAGCAGAAAATTTGTGTGCTGCGGCCCATCTTGGAGCGTTACCAACAAATCCTAATCTATTTTGAAGTTTCAGATCATTTATTTTATAAACTAGGCCATCAACATCGTATTCTAATTCATAACGTTTTTCCTCAACGCTATTATGGTTTTTTATTAAATCATTAATTTTCGTAATTGTATTATTATACTTGCTTGTTTTAAATCCCCATTTTTTCAATGATTTTAAAAAGTCTGATTGTTTTGAAAAATTATTATTTTGAAAATAACCAAACGTATATGCAATAAATTTTAATGGTATTTTTTTTGTTTCGGATGAGTCTTTTTGCCTTAGTGATCCAGATGCAGCATTTCTTGGATTTGCGAATTTATTTTTCAATTTCTCAAAGTCATTTTTTTTTATATAAACCTCTCCTCTAATTTCAACATTTTTCGGAAAATCTTTAAAATTAATTTTCTTAGGGATGTCTGAAATAGTTTTAAGATTTTCAGTTATCACCTCCCCTTCAGTCCCATCTCCTCTTGATAAACCAAGAATCAAAACCCCATCTTTATAAGTTAAAGATGCAGATATTCCGTCAATTTTTGGTTCGACTGAGTATTCAAAAAGTTGATCTTTTTTTAGGTTTAAATAATTTTTTATTTTTTTTTCAAAATTAATCAGATCCTCTTTGTCAAAAACATTTGACAAAGATAACATGGGAACTTTGTGTTTTTGCTTTTTAAAATTTTTTGAAGGTTTAAAACCAACTTTTTTTGAGGGAGAGTCTTTATGATTTAAAAAACTATATTTACTTTCTAATTCTAATATTTCTTTTTTTAATTCATCGTACTCTTTATCAGAGATTATCGGGCTATCTTCTGAGTAGTATAATTTATTGTGTTTATTAATCTCTTTTATTTTATTTAAATATAATTTTTCAGATTCTTTTTTTTCCATCAAAATATTTTAGATTTAATTCTTTCAATCAATTTTATTCTTCTTTTGTCTTTATTTGATTTAATTTGAGGTGATTTATAATTCTTATTGAACACCTTATAAGTATTTTCATACCATTCGCTTGATTGATAATTGTAGCCTAGCAAATAAGCATATTTTTTGGCTTCATCTACTAGTCCAATTTTATAATGAAGTTCAACTAGTCTGTGAAGCGCTTCTTCAATAAATACTGATTCACTATAATTTTCTACAACAAATCTAAATCTATTAATAGCTGGTATCCATTTTTTTTTTTCAAAATAATATCTAGCCAAATACATTTCTTTTGATGCAAGTATTTCATTGATTAAACCTAATTTAAATTTTGAGTCAAAAGCATAATCTGTATTTGGATAATTTTGTATTATATATTCAAAATATATTTTAGATTTCATAATTGAGTCAAGATCTCTAGTTTCATCAACTATTTGATCATAATAGGCTACAGCTAAAAGATAATAGGCATAATCTGTCCTTGGGTGAAGTGGATATGTTTTAAAAAATCTTTCAATCTCATAAATTGTATCAGAGTAATATTCTTGAGTAAAATATGAGTAAGCCGCCATCAATGCTGCACGTGGAGCCCATTCAGATTGAGGGAATAATAATTCTGCTTCACTAAATTTTTTTGCTGCTGTAAAGCCATCTTGATTTTCTAAGGCATTAAGACCTTCTTGATAAGCATCTATCATTTGTAAATCAATCTGCTTTTCTTTGATGACCTCTATATTTGATATTTCCTCTTTAGCGCATGAAGCTATTAAGAAAAAAAAACTTAAAAGGATAATTATAGTTTTTTGCATACATATTTATTAACAGAAATAAAATTTTTTTCTATTTTTATGCAATTGATTTAAGATAAGATTTATCTAAAAATTGATAAGGTAAAGTTTTTTCCTTAATCTCTATGATCGTAAAATTAGAATTATCACTGAAAAGTTTTCTTAATATTTTATTAGTAAGGCCGTGGCCCCCTTCTGTAGAAATTAAAGATCCAACAATTCTATAACCTGATAAATATAGGTCTCCCATACAGTCTAATATTTTGTGATTAACAAACTCTTTTGAATTTCTTAATCCTGTTTCATTTAAAACTTTATCTTTATCAACTACTAAGGCGTTGTCTAAACTTCCACCTTGCGCATATCCATTTTGTTTTAGCTTTTCAACATCTTCATATAAACAAAATGTTCTAGATTCAAAAATTTCTTTGAGTTCATCATTAAATACATTAACCTTATTTCTTTGCATACCAATAATTTGATTTTGATATTTTATTTCAAAATCTATTTCAGATGAAACTTTAGATTTATCTAATGATATTTTTTTTGTTCCTTCTTGGTAACAAACTTTTTTGTTAATTTTAATTAACTTGATTGGTGTCGAAGATATTTCAATTCCAACAGACAAGATTTTCTCAACAAAAATTTTTGCTGAACCATCTAAAATTGGAAGCTCTTGTGAGTTTATCTCTACCACTAAATTATCTATACCTAATCCGTAAAGTGCTCCCATTAAATGCTCTACCGTAGAAACTTTAACACCATAATCATTAGATAATGTTGTGCAGAGAGTTGTATCAACTACATTTTTGTATAATGGAATAA
>QCGH01000003.1 GCA_003280005.1 Pelagibacteraceae bacterium AG-365-D07
TGAATATTTTATCTAATACAGATAAAGAACTAATTGCTAAATTTAAATCAGGTTTATTAGGTTATGTATTTAAATAATTCTAAGCAAATAGTTATAAAGATAGGTTCTTCTCTATTAATCGATTATAAAAAAAATATAAGAAAAGAATGGTTATTAAATTTTGCAAAAGATATTAAAGAATTAATTAAAAATAAAAAAAGAGTAATTATAGTTAGTTCTGGTGCTATTGCTTTAGGTTGTAAAAAACTCAATATAAGCAAAAAAAATTTAAAACTTGATAAAAGTCAAGCTGTTGCATCTATTGGTCAGATTGAACTTATGAATCTTTTCAATGAAATATTCAAGAAATCTAAGTTAAATCTTTCTCAAATTCTTTTAACACTTGAAGATACAGAAATAAGAAGAAGGGCAATAAATGCAAAACGTACATTTGATAATTTATTTGATCTTGGATTTATTCCTTTGGTAAATGAAAACGATAGTATCGCTACATCTGAAATAAAATATGGTGATAATGATAGGTTGGCTTCCCGTGTCGCACAAATTTCTGGCTCAGATTGTTTAATACTATTATCTGATGTAGATGGTTTATTTGATGCAAATCCAAAATTAAATAAAAAGGCAAAACTAATTAACAATGTTAAAGAAATAAATACCAACATTGAAAACTACATTTCAAAAAATATTAGTGAACACGGCACCGGCGGAATGAAAACGAAGATTGAAGCTGCAAAAATCTGTCAAATATCTGGTTGCTATATGGCTATTGCAAATGGTTTGATTGATAGACCTATAAATAACATTATTCAAAATAACAACTGCACTTGGTTTTTACCGAAGGTTTCAAAATTAGATGCTAGAAAAAAATGGATAATTAGTTCAATTTCACCAAAGGGAGAGTTAATTATTGATGAAGGCGCTATTCAAGCTTTAAAAAGAGGCAAAAGTCTGCTCGCTGCAGGAATTAAAAGTATAAATGGAAAATTTAATAAAGGAGACCATGTTAAAATTTTAGATAAAAATATGAATGAACATGCAAGAGGACTTAGTTCATTTAATTCTGATGAAATTGTAAGGATTAAAGGTCAACACTCTAGTAAAATAAGTGAAGTTCTTGGATATGTATCTAAGTCTGAAGTTATTCATAAAGATGATATGGTAGAAATATAATATGACATTAAATCTTCAAAAAATTACAAAAAACTCTAGAAAAGCTTTTGATACCAAAGTTGATCCATTAAAAAAAAACAAAGTATTAAAAAAATTTTCAAACTTATTAAAGAAAAATAAAAGAAAAATTATACTGGAAAATCATAAAGATATAAAATTTGCTAAAAAAAAAAAAATTAAAGAAAATTTAATAAAAAGACTTGAGTTAGATGAAAAAAAAATTAATAATATTATTAAATCTATAAATCAAATTATTAAAATAAAAGACCCTACTAATAGAATTCTTGAAAAGTGGAGAAGGCCGAACGGTTTAATTATCAAAAAAGTTACAGTTCCAATTGGCGTAATAGCTGTAATTTATGAGAGTAGGCCGAATGTAACTTCAGATATTGCTAGTCTTTGTTTTAAATCAGGGAATGCTGTTATTTTAAGAGGTGGATCAGAAGCATTTAATACAAACAAAATAATTTCAAATTTATTTAGAATATCTTTAAAAAATTGTGGAGTTGATCAGAATTATGTTCAATTTATTTACAAAAAAGATAGAAAAATAGTAGATAAATTGCTTTCTAAAATGAAAGGTTACATCGATTTAATAGTTCCAAGAGGAGGAAAATCATTAGTTAAAAAAGTAGATGAATTATCTACGGTTCCATATATAGGACATTTAGAAGGAATTTGTCATACTTTTATAGATAAAAAGGCAAAAATGAAAATGGCTATAGAGGTTTTAGAAAATGCAAAAATGAGAAATACAAGCATATGTGGAGCAACTGAAACAGTATTATTTCATGAGAATATTGCTAAAAAATTTATTAACCCTGTTTTAAAAAATTTACAAAAAAAAGGTTGTAATATTTTTGGAGACAAAACTGTAAAAAAATTATTTGCTGGCAAATCTAATTTAATAAATAATAAAAACTGGTCTATAGAATACTTGTCAGCAAACATTTCAGCAAAAGTAGTTAAAAATTTAAATGAAGCAGTTAAACATATCAATCAATTTGGAACCATGCATACCGATGCTATCATTACTGATGATAAAAGAGCAGCAGATTATTTTTTAAAAAATATCAAAAGTTCAATAGGAATTCATAATTCATCGACTCAATTTGCAGATGGTGGTGAATTTGGCTTCGGAGCTGAAATCGGTATATCAACAAATAATCTACCTCCAAGAGGTCCTGTTGGATTAGGGCAGCTTGTAAGTTATAAATATGAAATTTATGGCAAAGGTCAAATAAGAAAATAAATTGATTAGAAAAATAAAAAAAGTAGGAATTCTTGGTGGAACTTTTGATCCTTGTCATTTAGGTCATTTAAAAATATCAAAGGAAGCAAAAATAAAATTTCAACTATCAAAAATAATTTGGGCAATAACAAAGAAAAACCCATTTAAAAAAATTAGTAATGCGAAACTTACCCAAAGAATAAAGGCCTCAAAAAAATTTACAAAAAAATATAAATTTATTAAAGTTAATTATTTTGAGAAATATACTAAATCGAACAAAACATATGATCTTCTAAACTATTTAAAAAAGAAACTTATAAATACAGAATTATATTTAATATTAGGTGCTGACAATTTAATAACTTTTCATAAATGGAAAAAATGGAGAGATATTTCTAAAAAGTGCAATATACTTGTATTTGATAGATACCCTTATAAATCTAAAGCTTTGAAATCATTAGCTTTTAAGCAAATAGATAAAAATAAACTAAAATTTATTAGTTTTAAAAAAGTAAATATTTCATCTTCTCAATTAAGAAAAATTTGATACTGTATTTATAATTAATGGATAATTCCTTAGATTTAAAAAATAAAATAATCAAAAAGTTAGACTCCAATAAAGCCCTCGATATCGTTTCTATAGATCTAGAAGGTAAATCTTCAATTGCTGACTATATGATAATAGCTAGTGGAACATCATCTAGGCATATTCAAGCGTTATCTGAGCAAGTTTACGAAGAATTAAAAAGTAATGGAATTTTAAATTGTAAAATTGAAGGAAAAGATTCTAAAGATTGGAAATTAGTAGATGGCATAGACTTAGTTATACATATCTTTAATCCTGAAAAAAGAAAATTTTACGAATTAGAGAAAATGTGGTCTGAACTAATTCCCAAAGAAAGATTAATGATATGAAAAAAATATCATACACTTTTTTTTTTTTGATATTCATTTTATCTAATTTCAAAATATTATTAGCGAATGAAACTGATATTTACAAAAAAATTGACTTGTTCAGTGAAGTCTTAGAAAAAATAAATAAAGAATATGTAGAAGATATAAATCAAAGTGATGCTATGGATGCTGCAATTAATGGGGTGTTGCAATCATTAGATCCTTATTCCTCATACATGTCTCCTGAAATGCTTAAAGAAATGCAAACAGAAACTAAAGGTGAGTTTGGTGGATTGGGTATTGAGGTAGGTATGGAAGCAGGAGTAGTAAAAGTAATTTCTCCCATCGATGGTTCTCCTGCAGAGACAGTTGGTGTTAAAGCTGGAGACTACATTGTAAAAATCGATGGTATACAAGTTCAAGGAAAAACCTTATCCGAAGCTGTTGATTTAATGAGAGGTCCAGTTGGTAGCGAAATTGAAATTACAGTAAGAAGAATTGGTACTAAAAAAGCTCTAACTTTTAATATTGTTCGTGATATTATTGAAATCAAATCAGTTAAATCAAAAGTATTAGAAGACAGTATAGGATATGTAAGATTAACATCTTTTAATGATAACAGCTCAGATCAACTTGAAGATATTGTTAAAGATTTTAAAAAAAATAAAAATATAGATAAATATATTTTAGACTTACGGAATAATCCTGGAGGATTATTAAATCAAGCAATTAGAATTACAGATTTCTTTTTAGATAATGGTGAAATAGTTTCTACAAAAAGTAAAAAAAAATCAGATAATCGAAAATGGTTTGCAAAAAAAGGTGACTTGATTAATGGAGATACTTTAATAGTACTTATAAATTATGGGTCTGCTTCAGCATCAGAAATAGTTGCTGGCGCTTTAAAAGATCACAAAAGAGCAATCATACTTGGAGAAAGTTCTTATGGTAAAGGTTCAGTTCAATCAATAATTTCTCTAAAAAATAATGGAGCAATTAGATTGACAGTTTCTAAGTATTATCTTCCATCTGGAGACTCAATATCTGAGGTTGGAGTTAGTCCAGATATCTTTATAGCTGAAAGTTCAGATGAATTTAGAATTGATACTGATACTGATAATCAATTAGAGTTTGCATTAAAATTACTTAATGGATAAAAAATTTAGTAATTTACCACTTAGAAAAGGTGTAGGAGTGGCTTTATTAAATAAAAATAATCAAATATTTGTAGCAAAACGAATTGATAATCCAGATGATTTTTGGCAAATGCCACAAGGTGGAATAGATAAAGGAGAAGATCCTTTAAAAGCTGCTTACAGAGAATTAAACGAAGAGACAAGCATAAAAACCGTAGAATTAATTCAGGAAATTGAAGATGAAATAACCTACCATCTACCAGATAACTTGTTGGGCATTATTTGGAAAGGGAAATTTAAAGGACAAACTCAAAAATGGTACATTATGAGATTTTTAGGTGAAGATAATGAAATCAATCTAAATACTAAGCACCCTGAATTCTTAGAGTGGAAATGGATTAACTATGAAAATATCACAGATAAAGTGGTTAAATTTAAGCTTCATGTATATGAAAAAATTAAAAATGAATTAAATAAACTAATTTAGACTTAAAGATTTTAATACTTCAACCTTTTGAGAAATAATAAATCTTTTTTGATCATCAAGTTTGTCGCTGGAAAGATCTTTCTCTGCTTCCTTAATCATATCTTGAATTTTAGATTTATCAGAGTTTTTTATATCAAAAATATTACTAGTCAGTATAGAAAGAGTATTATCTTTGAATTCCACTATTCCATCATCTACATAAAAACTATTTTCTTCATTCCCTGAGCTAATTTTTATGATACCCGGTTTTAAAAATGAAATAATTGAAATGTGATCTTTCAAGATTCCCATTTCACCTTCAAAAGCTGGCACAACTACTTCTTTAACGTTATCTTTTTTTAAGAAAGATTTTTCCGGACTAACAATTTCTAAATTAAAATTTTCGCTCATTATGCGGCAGCTTCTTTTGCCATTTTTTGAGCTTTTTCTACTGCCTCTTCTATTGTTCCAACCATATAAAAAGCAGCTTCTGGTAAATGATCATATTCACCTTTGCAAATTGCATCAAATCCTTTGATAGTAGACTCTAAATCTACTAATTTTCCAGGTGAACCTGTAAATACTTCAGCTACAAAAAATGGTTGAGATAAAAATCTTTGAATTTTTCTAGCTCTTGCAACAGTAAGTTTATCTTCTTCAGATAATTCATCCATACCCAAAATTGCAATAATATCTTGTAATGATTTATAGGTTTGTAAAACTTTTTGTACTTCTCTTGCCACTCTATAATGCTCGTCTCCAACTATTCTAGGATCTAAAATTCTAGAGGTTGAATCTAAAGGGTCCACAGCAGGATAAATTCCAATTTCAGCAATTTGTCTAGATAGTACAGTCGTAGCATCTAAGTGTGCAAATGAAGTTGCTGGTGCAGGGTCTGTTAAATCATCAGCAGGAACATATATTGCCTGAACTGATGTAATTGAACCTTTGTTTGTTGTTGTAATTCTCTCTTGTAAGTTACCCATATCAGTTGCAAGTGTAGGCTGATATCCAACAGCTGATGGAATTCTTCCTAAAAGAGCTGAAACTTCTGAACCTGCTTGAGTAAATCTAAAAATATTATCAACAAAAAAAAGTACGTCCTGGCCTTCTTGATCTCTAAAATACTCTGCAACTGTTAATCCTGTTAAGGCAACTCTTGCTCTTGCTCCAGGAGGTTCATTCATCTGTCCATAAACCAATGCAGCTTTTGATCCAGCTTCATTTGGTTTAATTACTCCGGACTCTATCATCTCATGATAAAGGTCATTACCTTCTCTTGTTCTTTCACCTACGCCAGCAAATACTGAAAAACCACCATGTGCTTTTGCTACGTTATTAATCAATTCCATAATAAGAACTGTTTTACCTACACCGGCACCTCCGAATAATCCAATTTTTCCTCCTTTTGCATAAGGAGCTAAAAGATCAATAACTTTAATTCCAGTTACAAGAACTTCTGTTTCAGTTGACTGATCATTAAATTCTGGGGCAGCTCTATGAATAGGCCATTTTTCAGATGACTTTACATCACCTTTTTCATCAATAGGTTCTCCAATTACATTTATAATTCTACCAAGTGTTTCTGGACCTACTGGAACTTTTATAGGAGCACCAGTATCTATAACATCATCTCCCCTTTTAAGACCTTCAGTTGCATCCATTGCAATTGTTCTAACACTGGACTCTCCCAAATGCTGAGCAACTTCTAAAACTAATCTATTGCCACTATTATCACACTCTAGTGCAGTTAAAATTTCTGGCAGTTCTCCGTCAAATTTTACGTCTACTACCGCTCCAATAATTTGTGTAATTTTTCCTTTTCTCATAATTATAAACTTTCTGCTCCTGATATAATTTCAATTAGTTCTTTAGTAATTGCCGCTTGTCGACTTCTATTATATTGAATAGTCAATTTGTCAACCATTTCACCTGCATTTCTAGTTGCATTATCCATTGCACTCATTCTTGAACCTTGTTCGCTAGCTGAATTTTCTAACATCGCTTTAAAAATCTGAGTTGAAATGTTCTTAGGTAATAAATTTCCTAAAATTTCATCTTCATCGGGTTCAAATTCATAACTCTCCTCTGATTGCTTTGTTTCATCTTCAGTCATTTTTAAAGGAATTATTTGTTGCTCTTGAGGGATTTGAGTTATCACATTTTTAAATTGGTTATAAAAAATAGTACATACATCAAATTCTTTATTTTCAAATTTATTGATTATGATTTTACCAACTTTATCAGCATCAAAATAGTTTGCATTTTTAGACTCTTTGAATGATATGTTTTCAATAATATTATCTTTATAAACTCTTTTAAGTTGATCATAACCCTTTGAACCCACAGTAATAATTTTTAACGTTTTTCCACTATCAAACAATTTTTTAAAATATGTTTTTGCTTTTTTAATTATATTTGAATTAAATCCACCACAAAGCCCTCTATCTGCAGTCATAACAACGCATAAATGAATCTTATCCTCTCCTGTACCAGTTAGTAATTTTGGAGCATTTTCTTTATCGGACAAGCCGCTAGAAAGGTTTAGAATTACATTATTCATTTTTTCAGAATAAGGTCTTCCTCTTTCCGCACTTTCCTGTGCTCTTCTAAGTTTTGCTGCAGCAACCATTTTCATAGCCTTTGTAATTTTTTGTGTTGATTTAACACTAGAAATTCTTTTTTTTAAATCATCTAAACTTGCCATATTTTTTAATTAAAGTTTTTTTTAAGTTCAACAATCAATTCAGTTAGTGCTTTTTCACTATCTTCCTCTAACTTTCCAGAAGCGTTAATTGAATTAATTATATCTTGCTTTTCTGATTTACATTTTTCGATAATTTTATTTTCAAAATTCCCTATATCTTTTTGTTCAATATCGTCTAAATAACCTCTAACACCACAGAAAACTGAAATTACTTGTTCCGCAACTGTCATCGGTGAATATTGTCTTTGTTTTAGAAGTTCAGTTAATTTTGAACCTCTATTTAATAGTTTCTGAGTAGATGCATCTAAATCTGAACCGAACTGAGCAAATGCTGCCATCTCCCTGTATTGTGCCAGCTCAAGTTTCATTGAACCTGAAACTTTTTTCATTGCTTTAGTTTGTGCTGAAGATCCAACTCTTGACACTGATAATCCCACGTTAATTGCGGGTCTTATACCCTGGTTAAAAAGTTCAGTTTCTAAGAATATCTGGCCGTCTGTAATGGAAATCACGTTTGTTGGTATAAAAGCTGAAACGTCTCCTCCTTGAGTTTCAATTATTGGAAGTGCCGTAAGAGATCCACCACCATGTTCATCACTTAATTTTGCGGCCCTTTCAAGTAGTCTGCTATGAAGATAAAATACATCTCCCGGATATGCTTCTCTTCCCGGGGGCCTTCTAAGCAATAATGACATTTGTCTGTATGCCACAGCTTGTTTCGAAAGATCGTCATAGATGATAAGTGCGTGCATTCCATTATCTCTAAAATATTCTCCCATAGCGCAACCTGTATATGGAGCTAAAAACTGAAGAGGAGCAGCATCTGATGCAGTTGCGGCAACAATTGTTGTGTATTCCATTGCTCCAGCTTCTTGTAAAGTTTTTTCTATTTGCCTTACTGTTGATCTTTTCTGACCTATTGCAACATATACACAATATAATTTTTGTTTTTCATCACCAGACTCATTAATTTTTTTTTGGTTAATTATTGCATCAATTGCAACTGCTGTTTTTCCAGTTTGTCTATCTCCAATAATTAATTCTCTTTGGCCTCTTCCAATAGGAACCAAACTATCAATTGATTTCAATCCAGTTTGCATTGGTTCACTCACTGATTTCCTTGGAATAATTCCTGGTGCTTTAATTTCAACCCTGCTTCTTTTTATATCTTTATCTAAAGCTCCTTTACCATCTATAGGATTTCCTAATCCATCAACTACTCTTCCTAATAATTCTTTTCCGACTGGAGTATCAACAATTGCTCCAGTTCTTTTTACAGTGTCTCCCTCTTTTACAGCTCTATCATCTCCAAATATTACAACACCAACATTGTCACTTTCCAAGTTTAGTGCCATTCCTTTAGATCCATCAGAAAATTCTACCATTTCTCCAGCTTGAACATTGTTCAAACCATATATTCTTGCAATACCATCGCCTACTGATAGCACTTGTCCAACCTCTGATACCTCTGCCTTGTCACCAAAGTTTTTTATTTGTTCTTTTAGTATCTTTGTAACTTCTGAAGGATTTATTTCCATTTATGCCTCTATCATTTTTGTTTCTAATTGTTTTAATTTACTCTTTATAGATGTATCAATCATAGTACTTTCAACTTTTATGATTAAACCGCCTATTAAACTTGGGTCATATTTATAGTTTAATTTTATATTTGCTCCAAAATTAGAAGCTAATTCGTCTTTAATTTTTAATATTTCTGTTTCATTTAATTCTTTAGATGATGAAAGGTCTGCTGTTATCTCACCTCTATTTTTTGAACAAGTATCGATAAAGTCTTCAATTATTTTTTCTATATAAAATAGTCGTCTTTTGGTAATTACAAAGTTTAAAAATGTTTTTAATAATTTATTTAAATTTAATTTGTCTGAAATTAAATCAAAGGCAGCTGCTTGTTGTTCAATTTTATTTGTTGGATTTTTAATAAAGTTTTTAACTTCTTCATTTTCTGAAACCAATTTAAGGATAGCTATAGCTTGTTGCTCAATCTCACTTAATGAGCCAGTTTCATTTCCAAGCTCATACAATGCCTGAGAATAACTATTTGTGCTCGCAAATGTTACTTTTTGATCAGTCAATATGTTCCTTATTTTCTTAAGAATTATTTTAAAATTGCCGATTAAATACCATACGAAATAATTCTGTTCAAGTTACAGAATTTAAAAAAAGGCTTATTTTATAGGGCTAATTGAAGCTAATTGGGTCAACATCAACTATTAGTTTTATTCCACTTGTAGACTTATGGATCTTAAGAATTTCAGACAATTTTTTTTGAATATTCATATCCTTTTTTGCTCTAATTAAAATTCTGTTTCTATAATTCCTTTTAATTTTAAATATTGGAGCCTCTACAGGCCCAAGAACCCTGCAGTTTAAATTTTTGTTTAATTTCTCTTGTAAGATGAACGATTCTTTTTTTAACTTATCCTCGTCTGGTGATGTAATTATTATACCAATAAATCTTTCGAATGGAGGTAGTGAGTAGTTTTTTCTTAAGATTAATTCTTTATCTAAAAATAGAAAAGGATCTTCATCAGTAATTTGAGAAATTATATCTGAGTTTATATTATAAGTTTGAAAATAAACCTTAGCAGGCTTGCCAGCTCTGCCTGCTCTACCAGAAAGCTGGTGGTATAATTGTAAGTTTTTTTCAGCTGCACGTAAATCGTGTCCTTGTGATGTTAGGTCAATATCCAAAACAACAATACAATTTAAATTAGGAAAATGAAATCCTTTAGAAACCATCTGGGTTCCAATAAGAATATTAATTTTATTTTCAATAATATCATCTAATATTTTTATTGATGATTTTTTATTCATTGTATCGCTTGAAAAAATTACCGACTTATATTCTGAAAAAATTGATTTTACTTCCTCTGATATTTTTTCAACTCCTGGACCAGAAAAGGCTAATTCGCATTTTTTATCATCAATACAATTTCTATCTAAACCTGTTTTATATCCACAATAATGACAGAGTAACTGATTTTTTTTTTTATGAAAAACGAGATTTATTGAACAATTAGGACAAGAAAAAACATTAATACATTTTTTACATAATACAAAAGGAGAAAACCCTCTTCTATTTAAAAAAAATAAAACCTGATCTCCTTTATCTAAATGTGATTTTACTTTTTCAATTGTCTTTGAAGAAATCCACTTTTGTTTTACTAAATTATATTTTTTTAAATCAATTATTTCATGATCTGGTAGATTAGCATCTTTATATCTATTAATTATTCTTGAGTATTCATATTTTTTTAATTTGATATTATTGTATGTTTCCAGAGAAGGAACTGCGCTTATAAGGTTGATGGGAACATTCTCAAACTTCGCTCTAGAAATTGCCATATCACGTGCATTATAAATAACTCCTTCATCTTGCTTGTAGGATTGATCATGTTCCTCATCTACAGTGATTAAACCTAAATTATTAAATGGTAAAAATAATGCTGATCTTGCACCTATAACAACTTTAATTTTGTTTGAAGATAATCCACTCCAAATAATTTTTTTATTTTTTTTTGTAATAGATGAGTGCCAAATAGCAGGTTTAAAACCAAAAAAATCGATAAATTTTTTTTCAAAATCATTTGTCAAACCTATCTCTGGTAATAAAATCAATGCTTGATACCCTTCTTCAATTTTTTTCTTAATTGCATTAAAGTATACAATTGTTTTACCTGATCCCGTAGTTCCTTGAAGAACATGCGTCCTAAATTTTTTATCTTTTATTATTAAATCTTTGTATGCATAATGTTGTTCTTTACTTAATTCATATTTGTTTGATTTAAAGTTATCATTAAATTTCAGATATTCTTTATCTTTCAAACTTTCTATAGCTTCACCGCTTAATAAATGAAGCTTTAAAGCCATACCCTTTGGCACAATATTGTATTCTGAAAACCAATTTAAAAATTTTATGGTATTTATTTTTAACCTAGGAATCTGTAAGGTTTTTTTTATTTTTTTTATTTTAAATTTTTTTCTGTTTTTTTCTTTTTCAAATTGGTCCCAAACAACACCAATTGCTTCACTTTTTCCAAATGATACTATCACATATTGCCCAATTTTAGCCTGTTCGCTAGACTCATAGGTAAAAGGATGATCAAAAATATTAGGTAATAAAACAGGAATTTTCATTTAATTTAGTTTAAATCATATTATATAAAATATGTATTTAAGATCGAGAATGTATTGTTCTTTATACAATCTTTTCAGAATCAAATAAATGATATAATAAGAATTATGTGTGGTATTGTAGCTTTATTCAGCAAAAAACTTTATAGAGAAGATTTAAATTTTGCAAAGACCGCTCTAAGGACAATTGCACACAGAGGTCCCGATAACAGAAGTTTAATAAATTATAATAATAGATGTATTTTAGGACACAATCGCCTTTCAATAATTGATCTAAATAAAAATTCAAATCAGCCTATGGAAAATAAAAATTTTTCATTGGTGTATAATGGAATGTTGTACAACTATATTGAATTAAAAAAAGAACTTCAAAGGAGAAATTATCTTTTTAAAACAAATTCTGACACCGAAGTTATACTTAATTCATATATGGAATGGGGTGTTAGCTCATTTAAAAAATTTAGAGGAATGTTTTCTATTGTTATATATGACTTAAAAAAACATAAAATTATATTTTCAAGAGATCACCTTGGTATTAAACCGCTTTATTATAAAATTGTAAAAAAAAAGATATTTATTTGTTCTGAAATCAAACCTCTTACAGAAATAGATAATATTAAATATAACGACAAGGCAATTTATAACTACTTAAAACACGATTTCTATGAAACTCAGGAAAATACTTTTTTTAAAAATATATTTCAAGTAATGCCTGGTTATGCTTACATTTATAAACTTAATTCAAAATTTAAAAAAGAAAAGTATTGGTCTCTTTATGAGACAATTAAGAATAATAAAAATTATTTTAGTTTGAAAAAGACAAAGTTGATTTTAAAGAGTCATTTTAAAAATATTTCAGAGATGTATATTAGATCAGATGTTAAAAGCGGTTTACTTTTATCCTCAGGTATAGACTCAAATGTTCTTAAAAAAATATTAGAAACCAAATATAAAAATTTAAATTATTTTACTTTTGGTTTTAAAAATTCAAATAATGACGAGATAAAAAAAATCAAATTACATAAAAAAAAACGCCAAAATCATCATACACAAAGATATGACCTTAAAAAAACTTTGCACAATCTTAATTTCATTCAAAAAGTTCAAGAAATGCCATTTGGAGGGTTTAACGTTGTATTTCTAACTTTGTTAATGAAAATTGCTAAAAAAAAAGGCAACAAAGTGATGTTTATTGCAGACGGCGCAGATGAATTATTTGGTGGATATAAAAAATATTCGAAATGTAATATTAATCAAAAAGATTATTACCTTAGGTCAATTGATGGTACAAAAAGTGAAAAACTATATATAAAAAATAATTTTGAAAAAAAATTCAAACACAAAATTTCAATTAAATATCCTTCAAAAAATAATTTAATTAATCAAAGATACTTTGATTTTGTTTATAATAAACTCCCAAGAAACTTTAGATTTTCAGATAGATACAGTATGATAAATTCAATTGAATTAAGATATCCGTTTTTAGATTATAAACTAGTGGAAGACTCCTTTAGAATAAATCCAAAACATTTAATTAAAAATGATAATTATAAAAAAATTATTACCGATATTTTTAATATTAAACAGAAAAAACAACATTTAAATAGTCCCCAAATAGATTGGTTTTATAATATAAAATTTAAAAAATTTTTATCTAGTAAATTAAAAAATTCTGCCATATTTAGCAAATATCTTGATAAGAAAAAAACAATGAAACAAATAGAAGAATATTATAATTCAAAATCAAAAAATTCTTTTCATATTTGGAAAATATTAAACTTACATTTATTTTTAGAATTATATAAATAATTAAAAATGAAAAATATTCTATGTTTAATACCTGCCAGAAAAGGTTCAAAAGGAATAAAAAATAAAAATTTTTTAAATGTAAATGAAAAAATGATAATCCAATACACTATAGATAGTGCAAAAAAGATAAAAAAATATTGCGACATTGTAATATCTTCCGACTCAAGAAAAATTATAGAAATTTGTAAGTTAAATAACTTAGATTTTCATGGCCTAAGGCCAAAAAAACTTAGCGGTGATAAAGCTCAAACTATTGACGTAGTAAACTACGAGTTAAAAAAAATCGAAAAAAAATATAAAAAAAAATATAAATTTATTTTAATTTTACAACCTACGTGTCCATTTAGGAATTTAAAAGATTTAAAACTCGCTATTAAAAAAATTTCTTCAAAAAAATATGACTCAGTAGTTTCGGTTAAGGATGTTAACGAGTATCATCCCTTGAGAATGAAAATTATTAAGAAAGGTTATTTAGTTAACTACACAAATATGAAAAGAGAAAATTTTGTACCAAGACAATATTTGCCAAAAATTTATATTAGATCTGGATCAATATATTTACTAGAAAGAGATGTTTTGCTTAAACACAAATCTCTTGTTGGCAATAAATGTTTTGGATTAGTCTTGGGTGGTAAACAAGCCTTAAATATTGATACTAATTCGGACTTAATATACTTTAAGGAGACTGTTGGAAAATTTAAATAACTTTTAATTAAAATATTAAAAAGTTGATATTATAATAACATGAGAGTGCTGTTACTTGATTATAAACAATATAGTAAAGAAAATATTTTAAGGCTAGAAAATAACTTTACTGAGGTTTATAAAAAAAATTTTTCTAGCATTGTGGGACTTAAAAAATTTCTAAGGGACAAAAAGGAAAGCAAAAAACCGATTAGTATTATATTTACTTCGTTTGGTTTTTATTTTGATAAAAGCTTAATAAAATATATGGATAACAAAAAAAGGATTCTAGCTAGCCCTACTACATCATTAACACATATCGATTATAATAATTTAAAAAAAAACTGTAAGATTTTAAGTTTGAAAGATAGAAATACAAAAGTAGTATTAAAAAAAATAACATCAACAGCAGAACTTACTATAGGTTTAATTCTTAGTCTCTATAGAAAAATAAATGAAGCGACAAAGAGTGTAAATCAAAAACGTTGGGATAGAAATTCTTTTATTGGAAATCAGGTGTACGAAAAAAAAATAGGAATAATTGGTTTTGGAAGGATAGGGAGAATGGTTGCAACTACTCTTAAGGGTATGGGTGCAAAAATATATCTATACGACAAAAAAAAAATT
Source organism: Pelagibacteraceae bacterium AG-365-D07 (assembly GCA_003280005.1). Taxonomy (GTDB): domain Bacteria; phylum Pseudomonadota; class Alphaproteobacteria; order Pelagibacterales; family Pelagibacteraceae; genus Pelagibacter. The sequence goes on from QCGH01000003.1 coordinate 14,880, forward strand.
CGTATTCCAAAAAGTTATATAAAAAAAAATATTTTTTATATTTTTAAAAATTGTGACATTATTTCTTTACATATAAGTTCTGAAAAAGAAAATTATAAATTTATAGGAAGAAAATATCTTAAATTAATGAAAAAAAATTCTATTATCATTAATACAGCAAGAGGTGAAATAATAGATGAAAATTTTTTGTATAAAATTCTTAAGAAAAAGAAAATAAGTGGCGCTGGATTAGATGTTTTGATTGGTGATAGTAAATGGAAAAAAGTTGGAAATAACAAACTAATAAATTTTTCAAAAGCAAATAAAAATTTGATTATTACACCTCATATTGGTGGTTGCACATTTGAAGCCTCAAAATTAACAAAAACAAAATTAATTGATAGTGTTATAAATATTTCAAAATGATAAATTTTAATAAAATTAAAAAAAAATTGATATGTGCTGAAATTGGTCTTAGCCATCACGGTTCAATTAAAAAAACAAAAAAAATTATTGATAAGTTAAGTTTGACTGGAGCTGACATTGTTAAATTTCAAACACATATTGCTGAGCATGAATCTACATATAATGAAAAATTTAGAAAAGGGTTTAATTTCAAGTCAAAAACTCGTTATGATTATTGGAAAAAAAGTGAATTTACAAAATCGCAGTGGCTTCAAATAAAAAAGTACTGCACCAAAAAAAATCTTATTTTTTTAAGCTCACCTTTCTCTGTTGAAGCCGTTAAACTATTGAGTTCAATTGGTCAAAAAATGTGGAAAATTGGTTCTGGAGAATTTTTTTCTAATGATCTTAATAATTATATCTATAAAAAAAAAAACCCGATTATAATTAGCACTGGTATGTCCAGTATTTCTGAAATTAATTTAAAAATTAAAGAGTTAAAAAAAAATAATGTTAAGAATTTTATTATTTTACAATGTACCAGCAAATATCCCGTTCCACTTGAAGAAGTTGGTATAAATGTCATAAAAGAGTTATCAAAGAAGTATAATTGTCCTGTTGGATTATCTGACCATTCAGGAACTATCTATCCATCATTGCTTGCGATAAGTGACGATACAACAAAACTAATTGAAGTACATATAAGTGAAGAAACAAACTTAAGGAATCCTGATAGAAAAGCTTCGATTAATTTTGAAGATTTAAAGCTTTTGTGTACTTATAGAGATAAAGTAGAAATATTAAAAAAAAATAAAGTCAACAAAAATAAAATTGCAAAAGATCTTTTAAATATTAGACAGTTATTTACTAAAAGTATTGCTCCTAAATATAATTTAAAGAAAGGAACATTGCTTACTAAAAATAATCTTACTTTTAAAAAACCTGGAAATGGAATACAAATACATAAGTTAAAAAAAGTCCTTGGAAAAAAAACTAGAAAGAATATTTCTAAACACTTTCTACTAAAATGGAGTGATATTGAAAAACAAAACTAAAATTGCGGTTGTAATAAACAATAGAGCAAATTATGCCAGAATAAAAAGCTTTTTAAAAGAGGCACAAAAAAACTCTAAAGTAGAGTTAAAAATTATTTTAGCAGGTTCTAGTCATTTAGAAAAATTTGGAAATATATCTAACATTTTAAAAAGAGATGGTATTAAAATTGATTTTAAACTTCATACTGTTGTTGAAGGAAATGATCCACTTTGTATGGCCAAAACTACATCTAATACTCTAAGTGAAGTTTCTACTGCACTTTCTTCAATTGATCCGGATGTCGTTATAGTGATTGCGGATAGATATGAAAATTTAGCTGTTGCTATAGCCGCTAGTTACATGAATTATACGCTTGCACATATTCAAGGTGGAGAAGTAACTGGATCAATAGATGAAAGTGTAAGGCATGCAATTACTAAATTATCACATATACATTTTGTTTGTACAAAAAGGGCTAAAAAGTTTTTAATAAAAATGGGAGAACAAAAAAAAAATATCTATTTAACTGGTTGTCCATCACTAGACTTTATTAAAAATCTTAATAAGAGAATTGATAAAAAATTTCCAAAGAGGAATCCTTATGCTGGTGACAAAATATCATTTAAGGATGAATATATAGTTTTCTTATTTCACTCAGTAACGACGCAATTTAAAGAAAATAGAAAGTTTATTAAAAACTTAATTAAATCAATTAAGTTTTTTAATAAAAATTATCAAGTTGTTATATTATGGCCGAATATCGATGCTGGAACAGACTTTATATCAAAAGAAATTAGAATATTAATGAATTCTAAGAGGATAAATTCAATTGCTACTTATAAGAATTTCTCGCCTGAAGACTATGTTAGATTAATTTATAATTCAAAATGTTTGGTTGGAAACTCATCTTCAGGAATAAGAGAGTCTTCATATATGGGTTTACCTGTTGTAAATATAGGTAAACGACAACAACATAGAGAAAGAGGAAAAAATGTAATTGATGTTGATAATTCATCAACAAAAATAATCAGTGCAATTAAATTTCAATTAAACAAAGGGAAATATAAAAAAGAATATATTTACGGAAAAGGCGGTGCAGGTAAAAAAATTCTTAGTTTATTATTAAAATCCAAAATAGAAATTCAGAAAAAATTAAATTACTTAAACTAACTAAGAGTGTATCTGACGTTTTTCTATAGATAAAGCAGCTTCTTTTACTGCTTCTGAGAAGGTTGGATGTGCATGACAAGTGCGAGCTATATCCTCAGAGCTAGCACCAAATTCCATTGCTATAGCAATTTCTGCAATTAATTCTCCTGCATGAGGACCAATAATATGAACTCCAAGAACACTATCAGAATTAGTGTCTGCTAAAAATTTTACAAATCCTTCTGGTTCATCAATCGCCTTAGCTCTAGAGTTTGCCATAAAAGGAAATTTTCCAACTTTATAATCTATTTTTGCTTCTTTAAGTTGTTCTTCTGTTTTACCAATTGAAGCGACTTCTGGTGAAGTATAAATAACTCCAGGGATTATATCATAATTTACATGACCAGACTGACCTGCAATGATTTCTGCAACAGCTATACCTTCTTCTTCAGCTTTATGAGCTAACATTGGACCTTGAATAACATCTCCAATAGCATAAATATCTTTAATGTTTGTTTGAAAGTTTTTATTTATTTTAATTCGTCCTTTTTTGTCTGTCTCAACTCCGATTTTATCTAAGTTTAAATTACTTGTATTTGGTTTTCTTCCAACAGAAACGAGAACTACATCACATTCAAATTTCTTGTTATTACCTTTGTTGTCACTAGTATTTACAATAATTCCACTTTTATTTTTTAAAATACTTTCTACTTTTGTATTTAAATTAAAATTAATCCCTTGTTTCTTAAGTATTTTTTGAAATTCATTAGAAATTTCTTTATCCATGCCAGGTGTAATGTGGTCAAGAAATTCTACAACCTGAACTTCAGACCCTAGTCTTGACCAGACAGATCCCATTTCTAACCCAATATATCCTCCACCAACTACAACTAATTTTTTAGGAACATTTTTTAAAGAAAGAGCGCCCGTGGACGAAACTATTTTTTCCTCATCAAATTTAACACCTGGCAAAGATACTGGATCAGAACCTGTTGCTATAATAATATTTTTCGCCTCTATATTTTCCTTTTTGTTATCTTTAGATATTACTGATATTTGATTATTTTCAGTAATTGAACCTATGCCTTTGAAATAAGTAACTTTATTTTTTTTAAATAAAAATTCTATTCCCTTAGTTAAAATTGTTACTGCTTTTTCTTTATTCTTCATCATTTTAGGAAGATTTAACTTTAAAGAACCAATCTCTATTCCAATTTTTTCAAAGTTTTTTGCCTTATGAAAATTTTCAGATAAATTTAATAGACTTTTTGAAGGAATACATCCTACGTTTAAACATGTTCCACCTAATGAACCCCTAGACTCTACGCATGCTGTTTTTTTTCCAAGTTGAGCTAACCTGATAGCGCAAACATATCCACCTGGTCCACCTCCAATAACAACTGCATCAAATTTTTCTGACATAATTAAATATTTAAAAATAATCTTCTTGGATCCTCTAAATTTTCTTTAACTGTTTTTAAAAAAGAAACTGAGTCTTTCCCATCAATTATTCTATGATCATAAGATAAAGCAAGATACATTACTGGTCGTATTTGTATTTGACCCTCAACTACTATTGGTCTTTCAATTATATTATGCATGCCGAGTACTCCGGATTGCGGAGGATTTAAAATAGGCGTTGAAAGCATAGATCCGTAAACTCCACCATTACTTATAGTAAAGGTACCTCCTTGCAGATCATCAATAGTTAAATTCCCATCTTTAGCCTTTTCAGAAATTGATTTAATATTTTTTTCAATATCAGAAAAAGATAATTCATCGGAGTTTCTTAAAACAGGAACAACTAAACCTCTTTCAGTTCCAACAGCAAAACTTATATTATAATAATTTTTATATATTATATGATCATTATCTACCTCAGCATTAATACTTGGGTAAAGTTTTAACCCTAGAACACATGCCTTTACAAAAAACGACATAAATCCTAGTTTAATTCCAAAAGTTTTTTGAAAATCTTCCTGATTATCTTTTCTCATTTGTATTATTGCGCTCATGTCAACTTCGTTAAAAGTTGTCAGCATTGCTGCAGAATTTTGAGCTTCTTTTAATCTTGTAGCAATAGTTTGTCTTAGTCTAGTCATTTTGACACGTTCTTCTTGACCTTTTTCTAATTTCCTCTCGTTTGGCTTAGGCTTTACTGACATTAAATTAATTAAGTCACCTTTTAATATTCTGCCATCTCTTCCTGTTCCTTGAACTTCTGAAATATTTATATTTTTTTCTTCAACAATTTTTCTAACAGCAGGTGATAATTTCAAATTAGTATTTGTTTTTGGTGTCTCTACTTTTTTTACTTCATCTGTTAAAATCAATGGCTTTTCTATATTTTTTTCCTCAAAAATTTTTGGTTCTGAAGATTTATTTTTTTCAAAATTTAGTACATTGGATTTTTGTTTTAAGGTTTTTTTATTTTCTTTTTCAATTTTTCCCTCTGGTTTTATTTTTTCTATCTTTGTAGTTTCTATTTTTTCTGTCTCTGTTACTACGCCTAATAGGGCGCCGACTTTTACAGTTTCTCCTTCTTTTGTTTTTATATTTGACAAAATTCCATTTATTGGAGATGGAACTTCAAGATTAACCTTGTCAGTCTCTAGTTCTACTATTGGCTCATCAGCTTTTACATTTTCTCCTGATTTTTTTAACCATTTAGAAACAGTAGCTTCTGTAATACTTTCGCCTAAAACTGGAACAACAATTTCTTCACTCATTTTTATTTAAATACCTCATCTATAATTTCTTTTTGCTGGGCCAAATGTCTTTTAGCATAACCTGTTGCGGGTGTTGAAGCAAATTCTCTTCCAATATAAGAAATTTTATTATTCTTAGCTTTTATATAATCTAATGTCCAATCAATATAATCTCTTACAAAAAACCACCCACCCATGTTCTTTGGTTCCTCTTGGCACCAATAAAACTTAGCATTTTTAATATATGGTTTTAATTCTTTTGCTAAAGATTTTGCTGGAAAGGGATAAAGTTGTTCAATTCTAAGTAACAACACATCATTTTTTTTTGTTTTTTCTCTTTCTTCTAGTAAATCAAAGTAAACCTTTCCCGAACATATAATTACTTTATTAATTTTTTTAGCTTTTTTAAGTTTTATAAATCCGTACTTTGAATCAAGCGCATGATCCCATAAAATTCTATGAAATGAATTTGTTTTGCTAAAATCTTCTAAATTCGAAACACAATACTTGTGCCTTAATAAAGATTTTGGCGTCATTATTACCAAAGGTTTTCTGAAATCTCTTGTTATTTGTCTTCTTAAAGCATGAAAGTAATTAGCAGGAGTAGTTATATTCATAACTTGCAAATTATCTTTTGCACATAATTGTAAAAATCTTTCTAATCTAGCAGAAGAGTGTTCGGGCCCTTGACCTTCATACCCGTGGGGCAAAAGTAAAACTAGTCCTGATGCGCGTGACCATTTTCTTTCTCCAGAAGCAATGAATTGATCAATAATAACCTGAGCACCATTAGCAAAATCTCCAAACTGTGCTTCCCAAAGAACCAATGTTTCAGGTTCGACTAAACTATAACCATACTCAAATCCTAATACTGCAAATTCAGACAATAAACTATCAACGACTTCAAAATTTTTTTGATCTTTAGAAATATTATTTAAAGGAATATATCTGCTGTTATCGATCTGGTTTCTTAAAACTGAATGCCTTTGACTAAAGGTTCCCCGTCCTGTATCTTGACCAACTAATCTTACTGGATTTCCTTTTTTCAAAAGAGATCCAAATGCAAGAGCTTCTGCAGTAGACCAATCTATATTTTTTCCCTCAAGGACTGATTTACGTCTATTTGCAAAAATTTTTGCTATTGTTTTATGAACACTCAATTTTTCATCTAATGTATGAATTTTTTCTGAAATTGCGGTTAATTCTTTAGTATCAAAGCCACTAACTCCTCTTATATCCTTTCCTTTTTGAGGTTTGTACCTTGACCAAGTTCCCTCAAACCACTCTATTTTTGGCTTGTAATTTTTTGCTGTTTGAAATTGTTGATCTAACAAATTTTTGAAATCAGATTTTTGCTTTTCAAATTCATCAGCTGTAATTGTATTTTCTTTTACTAATTTTTCTCCATATATACTTAAACTCGTTTTATGACTTTTAATTTTTTTGTACATAAGTGGCTGTGTAAATGACGGTTCATCTCCTTCATTATGACCAAATCTTCTGTAGCAAATTAAATCTATTACTACGTCTCTATTAAATTGAAGTCGAAATTCTGTAGCTATTCTCGCGCAATATACAACAGCTTCAGGGTCATCTGCATTCACATGCAATATTGGAGCCTCAACCATTTTTGCAACATCGGATGGGTACGGTGATGATCTTGCAAAACGTGGGCTTGTTGTAAATCCGATTTGATTATTTACAATAATATGAATAGTACCTCCTGTATTATGGCCTGGAAGACCTGACATTGCAAAACATTCAGCAACTATACCCTGGCCTGCAAATGCGGCATCTCCATGTAATAAAATTGGAATAACTTTTTTCCTTTTAAGATCTTTATGAAAATATTGTTTTGCCCTTGTTTGTCCTAACACAACAGGATTTACCGCTTCTAAATGGGATGGATTATCAGTTAAACTTATATGTACTGAATTTCCATCGAATTCCCTGTCTGAAGATGCTCCTAAATGATATTTTACGTCTCCTGTACTATCTTTAGACATATTTCCATATTCGCCCGCAAACTCGTTGAAAATTCTTTTATAAGATTTTTGTAGAAGATTTGCTAAAACATTTAATCTACCTCGATGCGGCATTCCTATTTTCAATTCTTTTACTGAATTCTGACCACCAACCTTTATAATTTGCTCTAATGCTGGAATTAAAGACTCCCCACCATCTAAACCGAATCTTTTAGTTCCAACATATTTTTTTGCTAGATATTTCTCAAATCCTTCTGCTTGAATTAATTTATTAAGGATTGCCATTTTACCATTTTTTGTAAATGAAATTCCTTTTTCATCTAATTCAATTCTATCTCTGAACCATTTTCTTTCTAAAGGATCAGAAAGGTGCATAAATTCATATCCAACCGATCCACAATAAGTTTTTCTCAAAAATGATAATATTTCTTTAATTGAAGAATAGTTTTTATTTATTGTACCATTTAAAAAAATTGGCTTATCGTAACTTTCTTTTTTAAAACCATAAAAATCTGGATGCAGCTCATCTAAATATTCTGTGGTAGACAAACCCAATGGATCTAATTTAGCAAGAAGATGACCTCTTATTCTGTAAGCTCTTATTAATGCAATTGCTTTTATAGATTGATTGCTCGCCTCTTTAAAATCTGCAGTATTATAATTTTCATTTTTACTAAGGCCATTTTCTTTATTTTCTAAAGCTATATTTTCCAGTTGTTCAGATTTAAATTTTGTTTTTTTACCCCAAGACGGTCCCTCTAGCTCTTTTATAGCTACAGAAGTTTCTTCATTTAATTTTTCAAAATAATTTTTCCATTCAACTGATAAGTTCGTATCTTTATTAAGATACTTAAGGTACATCTGTTCTATAAAAGTACTATTTGACTTACTTAAAAAGGAAGTTTCTTCGAGTTTACGATTACTGGAAATACTCATTTTTAATTATTATATTGATGATATATAAATATTTCAATTAGACAATTTGTTTAACAAAGTTTTTCCAATATCTGCTGGTGATTTTGCGATTGTAATACCTGCATCTTCCATCATTTTTATTTTTTCTGAAGCGCCACCTTTTCCTCCTGATATTATGGCACCTGCATGGCCCATTCTTCGACCTGGTGGAGCGGTAACTCCTGCAATAAATCCAACCATTGGTTTTTTAATTTTATGATTTTTAATAAAATCAGAGGCTTCTTCTTCTGCTGTTCCACCAATTTCACCTATCATTAAAATGGACTCAGTTTCAGGATCATTCAAAAATAAATCTAAACAATCGATAAAATTTGTTCCATTAATAGGATCTCCACCAATACCTATGCAGGTTGATTGTCCTAAACCGTTTGATGTTGTTTGAGCTACAGCTTCATAGGTTAAAGTTCCCGATCTTGAAACTATTCCTACTGATCCTTTTTTATGAATATTTCCTGGCATTATTCCAATTTTACATTCATCTGGAGTTATAATCCCAGGACAGTTGGGTCCTATTAATCGGGAATTAGATCCCGATAATTTCTGCTTAACCTTGAGCATATCTAAAATGGGTATTCCTTCAGTTATACAAACAATTAGCTCCATAGAAGCATCTATTGCCTCGATGATTGCGGCTGCTGCAAATTTTGCAGGAACATAAATCATAGTTGCATTTGCTCCTGTTTCTTTCTTTGCTTCTTGAACTGTGTTAAAGACTGGTCTTTCCAAATGTGTTTGCCCTCCTTTTTTTGGAGTAACACCTCCTACAAGATTGGTTCCATATTTAATAGATTGCTCAGAATGAAAGGTGCCATGCGAACCTGTAAATCCTTGGCATATTACCTTTGTATCTTTGTTGACTAAAACTGACATTATTTAATTTCCTTAACAATTTTTTTTGCTGCGTCGGATAAATCTGAGGCTGAAATTATTTCCAAACCTGAATTATCCAAAATTTTTTTTCCTTCTAAAAAATTAGTTCCAGCTAATCTTACAACTAACGGTACATCGATTTTAATTTCTTTTGCAGCATCAACAACTCCTTGGGCAAGAACATCGCATCTCATGATACCACCAAATATATTAATTAATATTCCTTTAACATTTTTGTCTGAAAGAATAATTTTAAATGCAGCAGAAACTTTTTCTTTTGATGCTCCACCACCAACATCTAAAAAATTTGCAGGCTCTTCTCCGTATAACTTAATAATATCCATTGTTGCCATAGCTAAACCAGCTCCGTTCACCATGCATCCAATACTTCCATCTAACTTTATATACGCTAAATCATGTTTGCTTGCTTCTATCTCAGTTGGATCTTCTTCATTTAAATCTCTTAATTCTAAAATTTCTGGATGTCTAAATATCGAATTATCATCGAAATTCATTTTAGCATCTAGACAAAGTAAATTATTTTCTTCTGTCAAAATTAATGGATTAATCTCAACTAAATTTGCATCTGTAGAAATAAACATTTTATATATAGATTTTATTAATTTAATTCCCTGTAGGGATGTTTTTTCGTCTAAATTAAATATTTTATTTATTTTTTTACAATCTTCCTCTTTTATTTCATCAAGTAAATCTACTTTTGTAGTTATAATTTTTTCTGGGTTTGATTTTGCAACTTCTTCAATATCCATTCCCCCTTGATCACTTGATATGAATGCTATCTTCGAGCTCGCACGATCAACTAAACAAGAAAGATAAAACTCTTTTTTTATGCTTGAAGATTCCTCAACATATAATCTTTTTACTTCCTTCCCAGCAGGTCCAGTTTGATGTGTAATCAAAACTTTCCCCAACATTTCCTTTGAAGCTGACGTTAAATCTTGAATATTATCTAGTATTTTAACCCCTCCAGCTTTTCCTCTTCCACCAGCATGAATTTGAGCTTTCAGAACATATTTTTCTGTATTTAGTTTTTTAGCTTTTTCGACAATTTCGTCAGATGATAATCCGAAAACCCCGTTTGGTACAGCAACACCATATTTTTTCAAAATCTGTTTTGCTTGATGCTCGTGAATATTCATTTAGTTTAAATCTGGATCAATACTAATTGCTGCATCCCAAAGTTTTTTCACTGACTCAACGGAGTGATTAAATTCTTTTCTCTCTTTTTCATCGAGTTCTATTTCCTGAATTTTTTCAACCCCATTTTTACCAACAACAACTGGTACACCTGCGTAAACATTTTTAAAACCATATTCTCCATTCAAGAATACTGCACAAGGAAGTATTTTTTTTGAGTTATTTAGATACGCTTCAGCCATTTGAACGCCGGATGCTGCTGGTGCATAAAATGCTGAGCCCTTTTCTAGAAATTTTACTATCTCCGCTCCACCGTTCCTGGTTCTTTGATTAATGCTCTCTAATCTTTCTTCTGATATTTTTCCTTCTTTTACTAAATCTAACAATGGTTTCCCTGAAACTTTTGTGAACCTTGGAAGAGGAACCATGGTATCTCCGTGTCCACCCATAACCATTGCCTCTATATCCTTTACAAGAACATTAAGTTCTAAAGATAAAAATAATTTAAATCTAGAGCTATCTAATATACCAGCCATACCAACTACTTTATTTGTTGGTAATCCAGAATATTTTTGTAATGCCATCACCATTACATCTAGAGGGTTAGTTATGCAGATTACAAAGGCATCTGGTGAATTTTTTTTTATACCTTGTGCAACTTGTTTAATTATTTTTAAGTTTATCCCAAGTAGGTCATCTCTACTCATACCAGGTTTTCTGGGCACTCCCGCTGTAATTATAATTACATCAGAATTTTTAATATCCTTATAATCGTCAGTCCCACTTAATTTTACATTAAAACCGTCTACAGATGAAGATTGAGCAATATCCAAAGCTTTTCCTTTTGCTATACCTCTCGCTACATCAAACAATACAACTTCATTAACTAATTCTTTTATTCCAATCAAATGTGCTAATGTTCCACCTATTTGACCTGCTCCTATTAAAGATATTTTACTCATTTATTTCCTTGTTATGATTTACTTCATTGTAGGCATTACAAATTCTGGATTTGATCTAACACCAGAGGGCCATCTTGAAGTTATCGTTTTCAATTTTGTATAAAACCTTACCCCTTCAGGACCATGCATATGTTGATCCCCAAATAATGATCTTTTCCAACCACCAAAGCTGTGAAACGCAACTGGCACAGGTATAGGAATATTTATACCTACCATACCAACTTTAATTTTACTTGCGAAAGTTCTTCCCACATCTCCATCTCTAGTGTAAATACTCGTACCATTTCCAAATTCATGTTCATTGATAAGTTTTGTAGCCTCATCAAAATCTTTAGCTCTTACCACTGATAAAACTGGACCAAATATTTCTTCTTTGTAAATTCTCATATCTTTTTTTACATTATCAAATAAACACCCTCCTATATAAAAACCATTTTCATATCCTTGGAGTTTAATATTTCTTCCATCAACAACTAAATTTGCTCCTTCTTTCACTCCTAAGTCAACATATCCCTTAACTTTTTCTAGATGTTCTTTAGTTACTAGGGGGCCCATCTCTGAATTTTTATCCATACCTGGGCCAACTTTTAATGCTTCTACTTTTTTTGCTAATTTATTAACAAGTTTATCTCCGACATTGCCAACGGCTACTGCAACTGATTGTGCCATACATCTCTCTCCAGCTGAACCATATGCAGCCCCCATTAATCCATTTATGGCCTGATCCAAGTCACAGTCTGGCATTATAACACAATGGTTTTTAGCTCCTCCCAATGCTTGAACTCTTTTTTCATTTTTTGCAGCTGTTTCATAAATATATTTTGCAATTGGAGTTGATCCTACAAAACTAACTGCTTGAATATCTTTATTAGTTAATATTGCATCTACAACTTCTTTATCACCGTTTACTACATTTAGAACTCCTTCTGGTAATCCAGCTTCGGTAAATAATTCAGCCAATCTAATTGAGCATGATGGATCTTTTTCTGAAGGTTTTAATATAAATGTATTTCCACATGCTATTGCCATTGGAAACATCCACATAGGTACCATAGCTGGAAAATTAAATGGTGTTATTCCAGCACAAACTCCTAATGGTTGTCTTATTGACCAACTATCAATATCCGTTCCAACATTCTCAGTAAACTCACCTTTTAACATTTGGGGAATTCCACAAGCAAACTCAACTATCTCTAAACCCCTTGTAAGTGAGCCTTTAGCATCTTCATAAACTTTGCCGTGCTCGGAAACGATTAGCTTTGTAAGTTCGTCAGAGTTTTTTTCAATTAATTCTTTATATTTAAACATGACTCTTGCTCTTTGAATTGGTGGTTTTGTCGACCAACTTAAGAATGCTTTTTTTGCATGATCAACTGCTTTATCTAAATCAGATTTTGTTCCTAATAAGACCTCAGAGTCCTGATTTCCAGTTGCAGGATTAAATACTTTACCTTTTCTTTTTGAGTCTCCTGAAACAACTTTACCATCAATGTAATGTTGTATTAAATTCATTGAAATTATTTAATTATATAATTACCCAGTTGCAAGCATTTTTTTAATAGAAGCTATAGCTTTTGCAGGGTTTAAACCTTTGGGACATGCATTAGTACAGTTCATAATTGTATGACATCTATAAAGCTTTAACTCATCAGCAACTTTTTTTAATCTTTCTTTTCTATCCTCATCTCTACTATCTATTATCCATCTATAAGCCTGTAATAAAACTGCAGGACCTAAGTATTTTTCACCATTCCACCAATAACTTGGACATGAAGTCGAACAACACGCACACATTATACACTCATACAAACCATCTAATTTTGATCTATCGTCTTTAGTTTGTAAATGCTCTGTATTATCTATTTTTTTTGTTGTTTTTAACCATGGTTCAACAGACTCGTATTGTTTGTAAAGCGTGCTTAAATCTCCGATTAGATCTTTTAAAACTTTTAAATGTGGTAGTGGATAAATATTTATATCACCTTTGATTTCTGAATGAGGCTTGGTGCAAGCTAACCCATTTTTCCCATCCATATTCATTGCACAAGAACCACAAACTCCATGAGCACATGATCTTCTATATGCAATGGAAGGATCAATTTCATTTTTAATTTTATTTAATAAATCAAGAACTTTGGATGGACAATTATCCATGTCAACTTCGTAAGTATCTATTCTGGGATTCTCTTCTGTTACTGGGTCCCATCTATAAATGTTAACTTTTCTAATATTTTTAGAACCAGTTTTATCTTTATAGTAATGTCCTTTTTTAATTTCTGAATTTTTTGGAAGATTAATTTGGACCATTAATAAATTCTTTCTTGTGGTGGAAAATATTGTACTTCATTTGTGAGTGTAGATTTATGAACATCTCTATAGGCAATTTTTGATTTACTCCCTTCACACCACGATAATGTATGTTTCATATATTTCTGATCATCTCTACTAGGAAAATCTTCCCTAGCATGAGCTCCTCTACTCTCTTTTCTGCTATATGCAGAATCCATTGTGGTAATTGCTTGTCTTATTAGATTGTCAAATTCTAAAGTTTCTACTAAATCAGTATTAAAAATTAACGATTTATCTTTGACATTTATATTATCCATTCCTTCAAAAGGCTTTCTAATTTCATTTACTCCCTCTTTTAAAGTTTTTTCTGTTCTAAAAACTGCACATTTTGATTGCATAGTTTTTTGCATTGAAATTCTTAAATCCGCTGTTCTATTATCTCCATTTCCATTTCTTAAATTATCAAATCTTTCTAGACATTTTTCTGTCTCTGAATTTGAAATAGTTTCATGAGGCATGCCCGGTTTAACTAACTCTGCGGCTCTTTTTGCGGCGGCTCTCCCAAAGACAACTAAATCTATTAAAGAATTTGAACCTAATCGATTAGCACCATGAACGGAAACACATGCAGCTTCTCCAATCGCCATTAGTCCTGGAACGGTTTTCTCTGAACCATTAACTGTCAGAACCTCGGCTTTATAATTTGTTGGTATTCCACCCATATTATAGTGAACAGTTGGGACTACAGGAATTGGTTCTTTGGTTACATCAACGTTAGCAAATAATCTTGATGACTCTGCTATCCCTGGCAATCTTTCATCAATTACTTTTGGATCTAAATGATTTAAGTGTAGATGGACATGATCTTTTTCTTTTCCAACTCCTCTACCTTCGTTAATTTCAATTGCAATTGATCTACTTACAACATCCCTTGAAGCTAAATCTTTTGCCTTAGGAGCATATTTTTCCATAAACCTTTCGCCTTTAGAATTTAAAAGATATCCTCCTTCACCTCTTACTCCCTCTGAGATTAAAGTTCCATGGCCATAAATTCCAGTCGGATGAAACTGAACAAATTCCATATCTTGCAGGGGAAGACCTGCTCTTAATACCATTGCATTCCCATCGCCAGTACAAGTGTGTGCAGAAGTAGCTGAATAATAAACTTTTCCATATCCACCTGTAGCAATAATTGTAATATGTGATTTAAAACGATGTAGAGTTCCATCATTTAAATTCCATGCAATTAATCCTTTGCATTGACCATCTTTCATTAAAAGATCTAAAGCAAAATATTCAATGAAAAACTCGGTATTATGTTTTAGTGCTTGACCGTAGAGCGTATGAAGAATTGCATGTCCAGTTCTATCTGCTGCTGCACAAGTTCTCTGAACGGTACCATTTCCATAATTTTTTGTCATTCCTCCAAAAGGTCGTTGATAAATTTTTCCATCTTCTGTCCTACTAAAAGGTACACCATATTGCTCTAATTCAAGTACTGCTCTTGGTGCTTCTTTGCACAAATATTCTATTGAGTCCTGATCTCCTAACCAGTCTGATCCTTTAACAGTGTCATACATATGCCAACGCCAATCATCTTCCCCCATATTTCCTAGTGCTGCAGAAATTCCTCCTTGTGCAGCTGAAGTATGGCTTCTGGTCGGAAATACTTTTGAAATGCAGGCAGTTTTTAATCCAGCTTCACTCAATCCAACCGCTGCTCTTAGACCTGAGCCTCCAGCTCCTAAAACTACAACATCATAAGTGTGATCAATAATTTTATAAGATTTCATATTCTATAGTTTATAAAGAGTGATTATTGTAATTGTAGGAATAATAAAAGATGACAAATAAACCATCATATTGGCAAATTTTCTTGTCTTTTCGCTGTTAATATAATCTTCAAATATTTCACTTATAGTTAGTGCAGAATTGAAGAAAGTAATAATAATAAATATTGTAAAAATTATCGAGCACGTTGGATCTGAAAAAAATTCTAAAACATTTGAATGATTTTCATCATAAATAGTTAAAAACTTCAGTAAGAACCATATCATAAAAGGAACCATAATTACTGAGCTCAGTTTAATGGATAACCATTTTTTTGTAGCACTCAACATTATAATAATATCCCTCTCATTGAATATAAAACAGCTGTTATAATTATTGACCCTAAGATTACCAATATTCCAGTTATTCTAGAAGTCTTCAACTCAAAACCATATCCTAAATCCCAAAACCAATGTCTAATTTCACTAAGAATTTGAAAGGAATAAGACCAAACAAAACTAATAATAAAAAGTTTTCCAAAAATTGAATTAAAAAAATTAAATATAACTTGATAATTTTCATTACCCAAAAGTAAAATCCATACCCAAAAGCAAACTAATGTTAAGGCTAAAATATTAACTACCCCTGTTATCCTATGTGAAATAGAAACTAATGATGAAATATGCCAGTTATATATTTGTATGTGAGGTGATAGTGGATTGTTATTCATTGCTTTGTTTTAATATATGCCTCTGCTATTTCTACAGCGTTTAGAGCCGCACCTCTTAGTAAATTATCAGAAACTATCCAAAGATTTATGGCCTTTTCATTTGTATTGTCTTTTCTTATTCTAGAAATAAACGTTTCATCCTTACCTGCTGCTTCGAGTTGTGTCATATATCCACCATCTCTTTGATCATTTACAACTTTACAGCCATCTGCATTTTCCAATAAATTTATTATTTTTTCTAAAGTAAACTCTTTTTCAAATTCAATATTTAAAGATTCTGCATGAGAAACCAGCACTGGAACTCTTACACAAGTTGCCGTTACATCAATACTTTTATCTAATATCTTCTTTGTCTCATTAATCATTTTCATTTCTTCTTTTGTATAACCATCATTTGAAAAATCATCAATATGTGGAATTGCATTAAATGCAATTTGTTTTGTGAAATTTTTAGAATTAATTTTTTTATTTTCCAGAGCAAATTTTGTTTGATCTATTAACTCATCCATTGGATCTTTGCCAGCTCCAGAAACTGATTGATATGTTGAAACAACTATTCTTTTTATCTTAAATATTTCATGTAACGGTTTTAAAGCAATTACCATTTGAATAGTTGAGCAATTTGCATTTGCAATTATATTCTTTTTAATATTATTAAGATCATGTGGATTAACTTGTGGAACAATTAATGGAACATCAGGATCCATTCTAAAAAAACTTGAATTATCAATTACAATTGAATGTCTGGCTGCTTTTTCTACAAATTTTTCTGCTATTTTTCCACCTGCTGAAAAAAAGGCGATATCACATTTAGAAAAATCAAATTCTTCTAAATTGGATACTACGTACTCCTTTTTTTTGAAAAGGATTTTTTTTCCCACACTTTTTTCTGAAGCAAGTAGATAGAGTTGATTAAAAGAAAAATTTTTTTTATCTATTACATCTAAAATTTTTCTACCAACGTTTCCTGTTGCCCCTACAATACAAATATTCATGATAATTATGCGATGTTATACTAAATGAATGGTAAATCACAAACTTTTCCGTTGCAAATATTACCATTTATATCAACTTTCACATTTTGAGATGGTGTATAAAATGGCTTGTTAATCATAGCTATGCCAATGACTTTATTAAAATGCGGTGAAAAACATGCCGATCTTAACTCACCAATCACATTGTTATTTTCATCTTTTACATCCAAAGACTTTGTCATGCTTATTTCATTTGCATCAATAATAAGACCCATCAACTTTCTATTAATTCCCTCTGCCTTTATCTTTTTTAATTTATCTTTACCTAAAAAACTAACATCAGAGTCTAAATTCACGTATTTATCAAATCCACACTCATAAGGATTATCATAAAGATCCATATCATTACCGTAAGATAAAAGTCCACTTTCTATTCTCTCAATAAGGTTTGGACATCCTGGCTTTACATTAAATTCTTTTCCTATTTCGAATAAACGATCGTAAAGTTCTAATCCAGATTTTGTATTTTCTACATAAATTTCATAACCACCCTGCTTAGACCAACCAGATCTTGCAATTAAATGTTTTGTTCCTTTAAAGTCAAAATAATCAAAACCAAAAAATTTTAAATTAGTTATTTTTTCTCCAAAAATTTTTTCCATCAATCCAAATGACTTGGGACCTTGAATGGCCATTATATCTACATTTGGTTCAAATATTTTTACGTCAAATTTATTTCCAATAGCTAAACCCTTTGCAAATAAAATTACATCAGAGTCTGCAATTGAAATCCACCATCTATCTTCACTTAGTCTAAGTACAACAGGATCATTTATTATACCTGCATCATCATCAATAATTGGACAATAATAACATCTGCCATTTTTAGACTTTGACAGATCTCTACAAGTCATCATTTGAACTAATTTTGCTGAATCTTTTCCACGCACCTCGACTTGCCTTTCGCCAGCAACATCCCAAATTTGAACATTTTTTTTTAAATGGTGGTAAGAATCCTCCAAGGATCCAAAAGCTGCCGGCAATAACATATGATTATATGTTGTATAAGCTGTAACACCTTGCTTTTCGATTCTTGATGTATAAGGCGTACTTCTTAACCTTCTTGATTTAGCAATAGAAAAAGTTTTCATTTAATTTAAATTCCTAGCAATTTTTCTTAGTTCAAATTTTTGTATCTTACCTGTAGATGTTTTTGGCAGTTCTCTAAAGTCAATTTTTTTTGGAACTTTAAATCCAGCTAAAGTCTCTTTACAAAAATCTATAAGTTCTTTTTCTGAAACATCTTTATCTTTTACCTTTTCAATAAAAGCGCAAGGTACCTCTCCCCATTTTTCATCAGATTTTGCAACTACTGCAGCAATTGAGACTGCAGGATGCTTTGCTAAAGTATTTTCAATTTCAATGGAAGAAATATTTTCACCTCCAGAAATAATTATATCCTTTGATCTGTCCTGTATCTTTATATACCCATCAGGATGCATTACTGCCAAATCTCCAGAATGAAACCATCCATTTGCCATAGCTTTTTCAGTAGCTTCTTTGTCCTTAAAATAACCTTTCATAACGATATTTCCTCTAATCATTATTTCACCCATTGACTTTCCATCTTTCGGGACTGGTTTCATAGTATCTGGATCAATAACCATTGCATCTTCAGTATTTGGGTATCTCACACCTTGTCTTGCCTTTATTTCATTTTGTTTATCTTCATCAAAAGAATTCCAATCATCGTTCCATGCACATTGAGTTATATGTCCGTATGTTTCAGTTAATCCATAAACATGCATAACTTCAAAACCCAATGCTTTCATTTTTTTGAAAATTATACTTGGTGGGGGAGCACCAGCTGTAAGAACATGAACTTTATGATTTAATTTTTTTTGATCAGATTTAGAGGCTCCAGTAATCATATTTAATACTATAGGTGCTCCACCAAAATGTGTGATTTTATGTTTTTCAATCACTTCAAATATTTTTTTTATATCAATAGTTCTTAAACAAACTGTCTTTCCGTTTAACATAGGTATAGTCCATGGATAGCCCCATCCATTGCAATGAAACATTGGTACAATAGTTAGAAAATTTAATCTATTTGGCATATTCCAAGCAACAGCACTTCCTGTAGACATTAGATATGACCCTCTGTGGTGATAAACTACACCCTTGGGATTTCCAGTAGTTCCAGAAGTATAATTCAATGAAATTGCATCCCACTCATCTTTTGGTCTTTTCCAAACATAATTTTCATCTCCAGATTTCAAAAAACTTTCATATTCATGTTCACCTATTTTTTTTAATAATTTTTGATCTGCAAAATCATCTTGAATATCAATAATGATAGGTTTTTTCTTTACTGTTGTTAGTGCTTTCTCAATAATCGGATGTAGTTGTCTATCAACGATAAATACTTTGGCTTCACTGTGGTCAAGAATATAAGAAACGGTTTTTGCATCTAGTCTTACATTAATTGTATTTAAAACTGCACCTGTCATAGGTACAGAATAGTGTGCTTCGAAAATTTCTGGAGTATTAAATGCCATTACTGAAACAGTATCTCCCTTGCCAATACCAATTTTTTCTAGAGCGCTTGCAAATTTAATACATCTTTTGTACACCTCAGTCCAAGTATAGCTTCTTGTCTCATAAACTAGAGCTTCATAATTTGGATAGATATCTTTTGCTCTTTCTAAAAAACTCAATGGAGTTAAAGGAATAAAATTTGCATTATTTTTTTCCAGATTTTTTTCGTAGTTATTCATTTTTTTAATTAAATTTAAAGTTCATTATGTAATCACTTCCAGTTGATGCTGTTTTAAAATGATTTTCAGCTCTAGGTAGCACTCTTTTAAAATAAAACTTAGCGGTTTGGATTTTGTCTTCATAAAAAGTTTTATTATTATCATAATCTTCAAAACAAATTTCCAACACTTTTATCCAAGAATGAGCAATAGAAACAAAACCTAGAGCTTTCAAATAATCATTGCATGCTGCGCTTGCATCATCTTTTGAATTATTAAGTTTATCTTTTATCCAAAGTGTGAACTTATTTAATGTATCTAAGCTATTATTAAAATCATCAATAAATGGTTTAATTTTTTGTCCAGACTTATTAAAATCATTTCTGATCATATTCAAATATTTATCAATTATATCTCCATTTTTATTAACTAATTTTCTAAAAACTAGATCTAAAGCTTGAACAGAATTTGTTCCTTCATAAATTGGGGTTATTCTGTTGTCTCTATAAAGCTGCTCAATACCTTGGTCTTTAGTGTATCCATAGCCACCATGGACTTGCATCGCATCACTGGTGATTTCCATTCCTAAATCGGTAAACATTGTTTTAACCACTGGAGTCATTAATGAAACATAATCAGATGCTTCTTTTCTAATGGCCTCATCACTATGATATAGACTCACCTCAGTTTGTTGTGATAACCAAAAACATAGCGCTCTCTCACCTTCAATTATGGATTTCATATTAAGAAGTGATCTTCTAATATCAGCGTGCTCAATTATTATATCTGCACCATTTGATGATTTGCTACTATTTGTTTTTCCTTGTTTTCTTTCTTTGGCATAACTTAAAGAGTTTTGGTATGCTGTTTCTGAAATTCCTAGCCCTTGAATTCCAACAACAATTCTCTCTAAATTCATCATTGTGAACATTGAATTTAAACCTTTATTTTTTGGACCTATCATATATCCAACAGCATCATCAAAATTTAAAACACATGTTGCAGATCCTTTTATGCCCATTTTGCTTTCAATAGAGCCAGTTGAAATTCCATTTCTTTGTCCCAATGAACCATCGTGATTTACTTTAAATTTTGGCACCAAGAATAAACTAATTCCTTTAGTTCCCTTGGGAGAGTCAGTTGCTCTTGCAATAACAAGATGAATAATATTTTCTGTCAAATCATGATCGCCAGATGTAATAAATATTTTTTGACCATTAATTTTGTAAGTTCCATCCTTCTGTTCTTCTGCCTTTGTTTTAAGTAAACCTAAATCTGTACCACATACCGGTTCTGTCAAACACATGGTCCCACTCCACTTACCTTCTACCATTTTAGGTAAGTATTTATCTTTTATTTCTTCGCTCGCATGGTGATTAATACAATTGTACGCACCAATACTTAGTTCGCTGTATAGCTTAAATGATAAACTTGCAGATGATAACATTTCATCAAAAAATGCACTCACTGTCTTTGGCATTCCCTGACCTCCATATTTGGGGTCACATGATAAAGAGGTCCATCCATCTTCTATAAATTTTGTATAAGCTTCTTTATATCCTGGAGGTGTTCTAACAATACCATTTTCTAAAACTGTTGGATTTTCATCTCCTATTTTAGCAAGAGGTAAAATTATATTTTGATTTATTTTAGCTGCCTCATCTAATATATTTTTTACAAGTTCTGAATTAACTTCTTTATACTTTTCAATTTCATTATAATTTTTATTATTTCTTAACTTATCGAAAAGAAACATCATGTCTTCAACAGGTGCAGTATAATTTGGCATTTGAGAACCTTAAAATAAATGAATAATTATTGCAATTTTGAAATTATCGCATCACCCATTTGGGATGTAGATACTTCTTTTTTTCCTTTAGAAATTATATCTTTTGTTCTTAAACCATCATTCAATACATCCTGGACAGCTTTCTCAAGTGAATTTGCCTCTTTATCTAAATCAAGAGAATATCTCAATGCCATCGCAAAACTTAAGATAGTTGCAATAGGATTTGCTATACCTTTTCCTGCTATGTCAGGTGCAGATCCATGAATTGGTTCGTACATAGCTCTCATCTGGCCCTCTTTATTTTTTGCACCTAGTGAAGCCGATGGTAAAAGTCCTAGAGATCCAGTTAACATTGACGCTTGATCCGAAAGCATATCTCCAAACAAATTATCTGTAACTATCACATCAAACTGTTTAGGATTTCTTAATAACTGCATTGCACAATTATCAGCTAACATATGATCTAGTTTTACATCTTTAAATTCTTTTTCATGTAAATCTTGGACTTCTTCTCTCCAAAGCAATCCTGCTTCCATAACGTTTGATTTTTCGCATGATGTTACTTTATTTTTTCTTTTTTTTGCTAAATCGAAAGCTACTCTTGCAACTCTTTGTATTTCACTTGATGTATAACTATGAGTATTAATTCCTTTTCGCTCTCCTTTGTCTATTGGCTTAATTCCCCTTGGTTCTCCAAAGTATATTCCTCCTGTAAGTTCTCTTACTATCATAATATCTAATCCCGAAACTATTTCAGGCTTAAGTGTTGATGCCTCGACCAATTGTTCAAAACAAATTGCTGGTCTTAAATTTGCAAAAAGCTTCAATTCTTTTCTTAATTTCAACAATGCTCTTTCTGGTTTTTTTGAAAATTCAACGTTATCCCATTTAGGACCACCAACAGCACCCAATATTACTGCTTCTGACTCAAGAGCTTTATAAAAAACCTCATCAGTAATGGGAGTGCCATGTTTATCATATGAAACACCTCCTGCTAAGTCCTCATCTATTTCAAAATCTAAAGACTTATTTTTATTTAACCAAAAAATTATTTTTTTAACTTCTCCAACAACTTCTGGGCCTATACCATCTCCAGGTAATAATAGAAATTTCCTTTTTTTTATTTTAATCATTAAATATCCAGGGTTTTAAATTTTTTAGATTTTTTTCAAAAGACAATATTTTATCAGTTTTCTCTAATGATAATGCGATATCATCCAAACCTTCAAGAAGACATTTTTTTTTGAAAGTATCTATATCAAAACTAATTTTATTATTACCAAATACAATTTTTTGATTGCTTAAATCTACCTCTATTTCTTCTTTTCTTTTTGAGTATTCTGAAATTTGTTTAATTTTTTCATCATCTAAAATTATTGGTAAAATTCCATTTTTAAAACAATTATTATAAAAAATATCAGCATAACTCGAACTAATTATACATGTAATTCCAAAATCTAATAAAGCCCAAGGCGCGTGTTCCCGTGAAGAACCACATCCAAAGTTTTTGCCGGCTATCAAGATTTTTGAATTATTAAATGGGTCCTGATTTAAAATAAATTCATTATTTTTTTTTCCTTTGTCATCATATCTCATTTCAAAAAATAAATTTTTACCAAGGCCAGTTCTTTTAATTGTTTTCAAAAATTGCTTTGGAATTATCATATCGGTATCAATATTTACAATTGGCAAATATGCTGGGATACTTTTTAATCTATTAAATTTTCGCATTAGTTTTTATACTTTCTAACATCATCTAAATTTCCAGAAATTGCTGCAGCGGCTGCCATACCAGGACTAACTAGATGTGTTCTGCCACCTCTGCCTTGTCTACCCTCAAAATTTCTGTTTGATGTAGACGCACATCTTTCCTCGGGCTTAAGTTTGTCAGCATTCATAGCTAAACACATTGAACATCCGGGCTCTCTCCATTCAAAACCTGAATTTATAAATATTTTGTCTAATCCTTCTTGTTCTGCTTGTTGTTTTACTAAACCTGAGCCTGGTACCACCATTGCATTTACATGATCGGCAATTTTTTTATCTTTTAAAATTTTGGCTGCCTCTCTTAAATCTTCAATTCTACCATTAGTGCAACTTCCAATAAAAACTTTATCAATTTTTATATCTTTTAACTTTGTATTAGGCTTTAAACCCATATATTTCAAAGATCTTTCGATAGAATTTTTTCTATCCAAATCTGTTTCGGACTCTGGATTTGGAACTTTTTCATCAATAGTTAATACGTCTTGTGGTGAAGTACCCCAAGTAACCATTGGTTTAATATCTTTTCCGTCAAGATTTATCTCTTTATCAAATTGCGCTCCTTCATCTGATTTAAGAGTATTCCAATACTCAAGTGCTTTATCCCAATTTTTGTTTTTTGGGGACATTGGTTTGTCTTTCAAATAATCAAAAACTTTTTTATCTGGCTCTATTAACCCCGCTCTCGCTCCACCCTCAATTGTCATGTTGCAAATAGTCATTCTATTTTCAACACTTAAAGATGAAATCAAATTACCAGCATATTCTATGACATAACCAGTTCCACCAGCAGTACCTATTTTTCCAATAATTTGTAAAATTACATCTTTGGAAGTCACTCCAATTGGCAAAGTACCATTGACGTTTATTCTAAAATTTTTAGATTTCTTTTGAACTAAAGTTTGTGTTGCTAAAACATGCTCGACCTCAGACGTTCCAATCCCAAAAGCTAACGCTCCAAACGCTCCATGCGTTGCAGTATGACTATCACCACACACAATTATTGTGCCTGGCTGTGTAAAACCTTGTTCAGGACCAATTATATGAACAATGCCTTGTCTCTTATCATTCATTCCAAAAATTTGAATGCCATATTCTTTACAATTAGCATCTAAGGTATCAACTTGAATTTTTGATTCCTCATCAGAAATTCCTTTTGACCTATCTGTTGTTGGTACATTGTGATCTGCAACAGCCAAGGTAAGACCTGGTTGTCTTACTTTTCTTTTAGAATTTCTCAAACCCTCAAATGCCTGCGGACTTGTTACTTCATGAATTAAATGTCTATCAACAAACAATAATGTAGTACCGTCTTCTTGTTGATGTACAAGGTGTTCATTCCAAATTTTATCGTAAAGGGTTTTAGGCATTTAGAAAAAATCTTATCTTTTCTTATTTTTGAGGCACTTCTTCTTTCTTCGGCACGGCTTTATCATGAGGTTTGGCTTCCTCTTTTTTTACTTCTACTTTTGTAGCCTCAGTTTTAGGTTCAACCTCTTTTTTTGGGGATTCAGTAGATTTAGCCACTTCCTCTTTGGCTTCAGCCTTAACCTCTCCTACTGCTGGTGCGACTACATTTTGATCTGTGACCTGTTGAATTTTTGTTTCTAAATCAATTCCAATTTTCTTTTTAATTTTCTCAGAAATTCTTGCAGATTTACCTGTTCTATTCCTTAAATAATAAAGTTTAGCTCTTTTTACTTTTCCTGATCTAATTACTTTAATTGTGCTAACTGCTGGACCATAAAGAGCAAATGTTCTTTCAACACCTTCTCCGAAAGAAATTTTTCTAACAGTAAAAGATGAGTTGATATCTCTATTTTTTTTTGCAATACAAACACCTTCAAAATATTGAATTCTATCTCTTTTACCTTCTGTTATTCTAACTCCAACTTTAACAATATCGCCTGGAAAAAATTCAGGATGTTTCTTTTGAGCAATAATTTGTTTAACTTTTAAGTTGTTTATTTCTTCAATGTTTTTCATTTAATTAATTTTTCTTATTATGTTTTTGCCACAAATCTGGTCTTCGGTCGCGTGTTATAGCCTCAGATTGGGATAAACGCCAGTGTTTAATTTTAGCATGATCACCTGATAATAAGACTTCTGGAACCTTATTTTCTTGCCAAATTTGAGGTTTTGTATATTGGGGATATTCCAAAAGTCCATTTTCAAAGCTTTCATCTACTAATGAATCCTTGTTTCCTAATACCCCGGGTATTAATCTGAGCACACTATCAAGAATAATATAGGAAGCAGTTTCTCCACCAGAGATTACATAATCACCAATGCTGATCTCTTCGATATTTCGCTTATCAAGAACTCGTTGATCAACTCCTTCAAAATGACCACATAAAATATTTAAATATTTATCTTTTGAAATTTTTTTTGCAATCTCTTGGTTTAAAAGTTTTCCTCTTGGACTTAAATAATATACTTTCTCATTAGACTCTAAATTTTTATCTAACGAATTTGCAACTACATCTGCTCTCATTACCATTCCAGAGCCACCTCCATAAGGGGTGTCATCAACTGTTTTGTGTTTATCTTCTGCAAAGTCTCTTATGTTTACAATATTCAAATCCCAAATTTTTTTTTCAAGTGCATTTCCATAAATTCCTTTTTCAAAAGGACCAGGAAAAAACTCTGGATAAAGTGTAAATATTTTGACTTTGAACATTAGTGCTACTCTTTACTTAGCTTCTTCCTTTTTAGCTTCTGCTGCTGGTTTAGCTTCTTCCTTTTTAGCTTCTGCTGCTGGTTTAGCATCTGCTGCCTTTCCTTCTTTTGGAACATCTGCCTCTTTGTTTCGTTCTTTTTTAGGAATAGCTTTATTTGGATTATTTCCGGATTTTGGCATTGGAATAAAATTATTTTCACCTAAAATTCTAGCAACTCTAGTTGTTGGTTGTGCACCCTGACTTAGCCAATATTTTATTCTTTCACTTTCCAAACCTATTCTTTCTTTTTTCTCTTTTGGAAGTAGAGGATTAAAAAAACCTAATTTTTCTATAAATCTACCATCTCTTGCAAATCTACTTTCTGCAACAACGATTTTATATACAGGTCTTTTTTTTGTTCCCCCTCTTGATAACCTTAGTTTTAACATATGTTATTCTCCTTTTTATTTAAGTTGATTAAAAAGTTCAGGTGGAATTCCTTTATCCGCCATTCCTTTTATATTCCCTTTTGACATCTTCTTCATCATTTCAGACATCATTTTGAATTGTTTTAACAGTTTATTGATAGTGGCAATGTCGGTTCCTGAGCCATTAGCAATTCTTTTTTTTCTAGAGCCGTCAATAATTTTTGGATTGGCTCTTTCTTTTTTAGTCATAGATAAAATTACCGCTTCATTTTTAGAAATTATTTTTTCATCAACACCAGCTTGATCCATTTGTGATTTCATTTTTGAGACACCTGGCAAGAAAGACATTACACCTTCAATTCCTCCCATTTTTTTCATTTGACGTAGTTGAGATAAATAATCTTCAAGAGTAAATTGTCCTTTTCTTAAATTCTCTTCTGCTTTTTTAACGTTTTCTTGATCAAGGTCTTCTGTAGCCTTTTCTACAAGAGATACTATATCTCCCATTCCTAAAATTCTATTTGCTATACGATCTGGATGGAAAACTTCCAGATTTTCAATTTTTTCTCCAACTCCTAAAAATTTTATCGGTACTTCTGCAACGTATTTCATACTTAAAGCTGCACCACCTCTACCATCACCATCTGATCTTGTTAAAATAATTCCTGTCAATGTGACTGTACTTTTGAATTCTTTCGCTACATTTGCTGCAACTTGTCCTGTAAGTGAGTCTGCCACCAAAATTACTTCTGTAGGATTAATTATGCCCTCAATTTGCTTTATCTCACTCATCATTTGCAGATCTATTTGTGTTCTTCCTGCGGTATCAAATAAAATTACATCACTACCATTAAGTTTGGCAGCGTTAATTGCTCTTTGGCAAATATCAGTGGGCAATTGTCCTTCAATTACTGGCAGTGTATTAATATTATTTTGTTCTCCAAGAAGCCTCAATTGTTCCTGAGCTGCTGGTCTGTATATATCTAAACTGACCATCATGACCTTTTTTTTCTTATTTTTTTCTAAATAGCTAGCAAGCTTAGCCGTTGAAGTTGTTTTTCCAGATCCTTGAAGGCCAACCATCATAACAGTAATGGGCGGAACTGCATTTAGATTAACCTCTGCATTTTTTTCTCCTAGCAAATTTACTAATTCATCATAAACAATTTTTACAACCATCTGTCCTGGAGATGTTGATCTAATTATTTCTTGTCCAAGTGCTTTTGGTTTGACTTTATCTACAAAGTCTTTAGCGACATCTAAAGAGACATCAGCTTCTAACAAAGCTTGTCTAATTCCTCTCAAGCCCTCGTCTACTTGAGCTTCATTTAATGAAGGTGCCTTTTTTAAAGAAGAAAATATTTCTTCAAATTTATTTGTTAAATTTTCAAACATAATTTTACCCAACAGCTATCGCACCAGTGGGCGAACCCTCGCTGACTGGTGTCGATCTCTTTGTTTCCAAAGACACCGCAAAATGCTGTATTTGCGGAAATTGCGATAAACTATAATAGAGGTTCAAAATGTCAACAAATAAGATAAACATTAAAATATATGGAATTTAATGCATTTAAAATGGATGGCCTAGGAAATGATTTTGTTATCATTGACCAAAGAGTGAAGACTATAAATTTGAGTAAAGAAAATATTGTGAAAATTTGTAGTAGAGACTTTATTGGTTGTGATCAATTAATCTATATTAATAAAAATAAAGATAATAAAGATAAACTTATTTTCTATAATTCTGATGGAAGTATTTCTGGTGCTTGTGGGAACGGTACAAGATGTGTGGCTAAACTTTTATCAAAAGAATATGGAAAAAAGGAAATAAATTTAGAGACATCGTCTGGAAATTTACATTCACTGATACTAAAAGAAAATTTGGTTGAAACTAATATAGGTATACCCTCTTTGGAGTGGGATAAAATTCCTTTAATCAAAGAAATGAATACTAAAAACTTAAATATAACCATTAATGATATCAATGGAGAAAAATTCAATGGCGGTATCGCAATTAACGTCGGCAATCCCCATATAATCTTTTTTGTAGAAAATAATGAAAATTATGAGATAGAAAATATAGGACCTACAATTGAGCAACATGAATATTTTCCGGAAAAATGCAATGTAACTATAGCAACAATTAAAGATGAAAATTTGATTGATGTTAAAGTTTGGGAACGAGGCGCAGGATTGACAAAAGCTTGTGGGACAGCAGCATGCGCAACAGCTTACGCGGCTTTTATAACAAAAAAAGTTTCCAATAATGTTGATATAAAATTTTCTACAGGGATTTTATCGATAAGAATAGAAGATGATAATTCTATTTTTATGAAAGGCCCAGTTTCAAACGTAGAGGAGATCAAAATAAAATTATAATGGGTATTTTTGAAAAGTTTAAAATAGGATTTCAAAAGAGTGCTTCAAATTTAACAGCAGGATTAAAAGAAATAATTCTTAAAAAAGAAATAGATGATCATACTTTAAATAAAATAGAAGATTTTTTAATTTCTTCAGATGTTGGAGTAGAAGCTGCGAGTGATATTAAAGATATTATATCCCAAAATAAAATTGATCCTTCAAGAGATATAATTGATGAGGTCAATGATTTATTAAAAAAATATATTCTGAGTTTAATGCGGCCCTTAGAAAGAAAGGATTTTTTTAATACACGAGATAAACTAAATATAATTTTAGTATCTGGAGTTAACGGAGTAGGTAAAACAACATCGATAGGAAAAATTGGAAAAAGATTTAGAGAAAATAATAGTAAAGTTTTATTTTCTGCCTGTGATACATTTAGAGCAGCAGCTATCGATCAACTAGAGCAATGGGCAAATAAAATAAATGTAGAAATAGTTAAATCTGACCCTGGCTCAGACCCAGCTTCCGTAGCATTTAAATCTTTAGATGAGGCAAAAAAAAATAATTATAACCAAGTTATAATTGATACCGCCGGCAGACTTCAGAATAAAAAAAATCTTATGGAAGAGTATAAGAAAATAGCAAAAGTGATTAACAAGTTTGATGATACTGGTCCACATGAGGTTCTATTAGTTTTAGATGCTACATCTGGACAAAATGTAATTAATCAGGTCGAAGAATTTAACAAAATTATTCCTTTAACAGGTTTAATCATGACTAAATTGGATGGAACTGCAAAAGGTGGAATTCTTATTGCAACAGCAAAAAGATTTAAAATTCCTATTGTTGCTCTAGGATTGGGTGAAAAAGAAGATGACTTAGAAATTTTTGACTCAGAGAGTTTTGCAAGTGCTTTTGTAAGAACTAATTGATCAAATTTGTGGATATTAAAGGTTTATAAATTTTACAGTTAAGTGTACTTGATATGTCCTTAAAACCGCAGTTTTTTGCATAAGAAGAAATGATAAAACTGATTTTTCCCTTTTCTTTTATTTTGCTTATTTTTTTAAGGGCAATATCAAATTTTAAATTTTCAAAAAAATTTTTATTCGCACTTACTAAAATTAAAGTATTATTATCTTCCATTAAGTAATATGCAAAGTCTTCGGGGAATACTGGATAATCATAATTTTGGGATAGTCTTTTAATGTATGAGGGGAACCATTCATAAGTAATCAATGGTTCATCAGTTTTTAATTTATGATTATAAATATATAAGTCCTGAGGATAGTCGGTTATATAATTATAATCTTCACCCCTTGATAAAATAGCTTTTTCTCTAGTTTTAAAATAGAGTGTGAAATCTTTGTTATAGGAAACCATTTTTCCAACAAAAAAATAATCGTCTTCATTATTTTTGGTATCAGCAAAAGTTGAGTTAAATATAAAAAATAAAAAAATAATTAAATATTTCATTAACTTAATTATGAATTTATTAATGGAAATGATTTGTTTTAATTATGTCTAATTTAAGTTTTTAATAAATTGATTTATTGAATTAATTAAAGCTTCATTAAAATCCATCATATGATCATCATTATCAATAAAGTAATTATATTTTGGCTTATTTGCCTGTTTAAATAAAGCCTCTCCCATTTCAAACGGAACAATATTGTCTTTTTTACCATGTAAAATTAATATTGGAGAAAAAACTTTATTTATTTTCTTATCTGTTTCATATTTATCTTTGAGCAATAATCCAGTTGGTGCCCAAGGATAATATTTTCTTGAAAGCTTCAACATGGATGTAAAAGGGGACTCCAAAATTACCCCTGCAAATTTATGGTCTTTTGCAAGATCTATTGCAACAGCGGTACCCAAAGACTCACCGTAAACTATAATATTTTGGTCGCTTATATTATTTAAGTTTAGCCAATACTTTGCGGCTCTAGCATCTTTGTATAATCCTTGTTCTGATGGGCTTCCTTTGTTGCCGCTGAAGCCCCGATACGCAACAATTAAGTAATTTAAATCTAACTTTGAAAGGTCATTTAATTTATATATTCTATTCTCTAAACTTCCTGCATTTCCATGAAAAAATAACAATGTTTTAAAATTTTCATTTTTTTTATAATACCAAGAATTTAGTTCATCATCGGATGCAATTTTTATTTTTTCTATTTTGTGATTTAATTGATTTTCATCTAAATAATTATTTTCACTAGGATGATACATCAATGATCTTTGGGAGAAATAAATTACTACGAGTATTGCAAGATAGATAAATAGTAAAAATAAAAATATATATCCAAAAGTCATTTTGTTTAATTTCATTTATTTTTTTTTAACTAAATATATTCCCATAAATACTAGTAACGCCCCTAAATAATGAAAATATTGAAGTTTTTCTCCAAAAAATATTATCCCAAAAAAAGAACCATAAATAGTAAATAAATACAAAGTAAATCCTGTCACTGTTGCACCAAGATATTTTTGGGTAATTGTGTACAGACTAAAGGCAATAATGCCCGGTGATATCGCTGCAAATAAAGTCCATTTGAAAAAATCTGCATTAAATGTTGTTGATGCTAAATTTATTTCTTCAAATAAATAAAATGGAAAAAGACTAATAGCACCAAATAACGCTATCAATGTAAATCTTGGAAAAACTTTTAAAGTTGACTTCCAATTATATAAATAAATTGAATAAATAGCCCATCCAATTGCGGCTCCTAACATCCAGATATCACCTGGATTAAATGTCAAATTTAATAATAAATTTATATCTCCTCTAATAATAATTATAAAAACTCCAATCAAACAAAGGAGGAGGCCTATAATTTTTATTAAGTTAAATTTTTCTTTAAAGAATAAGCATGAAATCAGAATAATAAATATAGGAGATGAAGTGTATATAATTCCCATATTAACTACTGTTGTTGTTTGTCCTGCAATAAATGGAAATGCACCACAAATTCCACACCCAGTTGCTCCTAAAATGAAAAGTTTAAAATATTCTTTTTTATTATTTATTTTTATTAAACCTTTTCTTAAAACTGAATAATTAAATAGCAATAGTATTAAAAAAACAAATAGCCATCTCCAAAATGCAAGTGAAATAGGTGGAACAAATTCAACACCTCCTCGAGCAACAATTAAGTTGCTAGCCATAAATATTGGCTGAATTAATAATAAAAAAAATGGGTAAATATTTTTTTTTGAGTAACTCAATTTAAAAAATTAATTTTGATTATTTTTTATCAAAAAAAGCTTCGTAGATCATCATGATGATTGCTGCTCCCATAAGAATATATACTGGAAGAACATCTAAAGCAGTAATCAACATTGATCTTGTTAAGGTAGTTGCTAACCCAACAAGAAAAAATATTGCAAACCCTAATCCTATAATTGTTGTAATTCTACTCATTAAATTTAATACTTTCTTTTTCTAACCAATTAGCAATACCCATAAATCTTAAATCATCATATTTATTACCAATTAATTGAACGCCTAATGGTAAATTATTTTCTCCTTGTAGTAAAGGTAAAGAAATTGAAGGTGTTCCCATAAAAGACCAAACAGTACAAAATTCAGGACTACCAGTATTCGATAATCCTTTGTCTGCTACCCCAGTACTTGAAGGAGAAATTACTCCATGGTAATCCTCAAACACTTCTTTATATGAATCATAGCTTCTTGTCATAAAATCTCTTGCCTCTGCATAATCCTTTGCTGAATATTTAATCCCTCTTGAAATTGCATCTTGCATTTGCTTTGATAATTTTTTTTTACTTTTTTTAAAGTAATTATAAAAATTATTTGCCATGTCTGTTTCATGAATTATTTGGTGATATTTTTTTATATCTTTAAAATAACTTGGTGTATCAAAAACCTCGATATTTTTTTTAAATGATTTTATGAAATACTCAAAAGCATCTCTTGATTTTTTATCTATTTTTTTCCAACTCTCAGTTTTATAAAATATAAATTTTGGTTCAAATGTTGGGATCTTGTTACTCTCATCAAGCATTGTACTTGCAGAAAAATGTATTGTTGATTTATCATAAGAGTCTTTTTTGATTAGCACTTTTGCTAATAGAGCAACATCTTCTACTGATTTTCCAAATATACCTACATGATCTAAATTTTCAGAAGTTTTTAAAACTCCATTTCTAGATATTAAACCAAATGATGGTTTGTATCCAACTACTCCACAATAAGAAGCTGGTCTTATAATTGAGCCACCTGTTTGAGATCCTATTGATAACGGAGCCATATGCGCAGCTACTACAGCTGCCGATCCGCTAGAGGAACCACCGGGTGTTCTTGTGTAGTCATGCGGATTTTTTGTTTTGCTCGGGCTGTAATAAGCTAATTCAGACGTTGCGGTTTTACCCATGACAATTGCGCCTTCTGATTTAAGCAAATCAACTATTTCAGCATCTTGAGAAGCGGACATTCCTTTTCTTAAAATAGTTCCACACTCAGTTGGCATATCAAAAGTTCCAATAATATCTTTTAATGCAACAGGAATTCCATGCAATAAACCCAAAGGTTTTCCAGACCTCCTATGATTATCTGACTCTTCAGCCTTTTCTAACAAAACTTTTTTGTCAAAATGAGCCCATGCATGAATATCTTTTTCAAATTTATTTATTCTTTCAATATAAGCTTTACATAGATCAACTGAAGTTAGTTGTGCGTCTTTTATATTTGTTGCTAGTTGTTTTACAGTTAAATTTAAAACATCCATTTTTAATCAGCAAACAATGTTTCTGGCAGCCAAAGTGCTATGCCAGGGAACATATACATTAAAAACATCGCAAGAATTACGATCGCTAAAAATGGCATAATTCCTCTAAAGATGTCTAATAATTCTACATTTCTTGATTGGACACCCTTCAGATAATAGGCGGACATTGCCATTGGCGGTGTTAAGAAAGAGGTTTGTAAATTTAAAGCAATTAGCATTGCAAAAAAATATGGGTTTACTCCAAAAAACTCTACTAAAGGTAAAAATATTGGAACAAAAATAATTAATATTTCTGTCCATTCTAGTGGCCAACCTAGTAAGAAGATAATTATCTGCGTAATAACCAAGAAT
This sequence comes from Pelagibacteraceae bacterium AG-365-D07, assembly GCA_003280005.1. Classification (GTDB taxonomy): domain Bacteria; phylum Pseudomonadota; class Alphaproteobacteria; order Pelagibacterales; family Pelagibacteraceae; genus Pelagibacter. Next base: position 48,738 of record QCGH01000003.1, read on the forward strand.
TGCCACGGTTGTAAATTCATAGATTTAAAGAAATGTTCAAACACCTCATGACCGCCTAAATAAGAAAATACTGCAGCGAATGTCCAGGATCCAATGAATAGCCACATAATCATTGCTGTTGTTTTTGCCGTTAGAAAAACAGATTCTTTAAAATTTTTCCATTTAAGCGTTTTATAAAAATAAGATAATACAAGTGCACCAAATGCACCAACCGCAGCAGCTTCTGCAGGAGTAGCTATCCCAGCTAATATTGTTCCAAGAACTAATATAATCAACGAGAATAGAGGTAAGAATGAAACTAAAACTTCTTTTAAGATAACTGCTCTTGGTGGTATTTCTTCTTTTGGCGGTTTTGGAGCAATAGAAGGATTTAACCAACCTCTAAAAATTGCATATCCAATATATAAGCCAGCTAACATTAAACCTGGAAATATGGCAGCTGCAAAAAGTCTTAAAGGCGACAATTGAGCAATTACAGCATATACAATAAGCATAATGCTTGGTGGAATTAATATTCCTAAACAACCACCTGAACAAATAATTCCTGATGCAAATTTTTTATCATAACCGGCTTTGATCATTGCTGGCCAAGCTAATAACCCCATTAAAGTAACTACGGCACCAATAATTCCAGTTGCTGTAGAAAACAATGCACAAGTTACTAAAGCAGCAACCGCCATAGAAGCTGGTAAACCGTGTGAAGCTAATCTTATAGCGAAAAATAATCTTGCTACTATTCCAGCTCTTTCAACCAAATACCCCATAAACAAAAATAATGGCACGGCTGTAAGAACTGTATTGTCCATAACCGAATAGGTATTATTTATAAATAATCTAAAGATCCTATTATCAAAAATATTTTCCATTAAGGCTGGATCGTAATAGGCATAATAACCAAAACCTATTCCCATAGCCATTAATGTGAAAGCAATTGGAAATCCTAATAATACCGCAAACAGGAAAAGGCCCATCATCATAATTGCAATTTCTGGATTAGTTAGCTCAAATAACATCTTTTTGATCCTGATCTTGTGAAGTTCTCATTAAAATTTTTTCCGTCTCTTCTGCGTCAGCAGATGCTCTTTTTGGCCAATGACCGGTTTGAATACAAATTATTGATCTAAACACCTCACTAATTCCTTGAATAATTAGTAATATACCAGCGAGTGGTATCATTGATTTTGCCATATAAATTTGAATTTGAGCTGGACTGTTCCAACTTGTCTCTTTTATCTTCCATGCCTGAGCTGCATAATCCCAACCATAAAAAGCTAGCGCTAAAACGCCGGGAAAGAAGAAAATGAAATACAATACTAAATCGATTGAACCTTGAACCCTCACTGGAAAAAGTCGGTAAATCACATCTCCTCTAACATGTGCTTCAGTACTAAGTGTATAGGCTCCAGCCATCATAAAAATCGCTCCATACATTTGCAAACTAAAATCAAAATTCCAAAGTGTTGGTGCATTTAATGCATAGGCCATAAATACCTCATAGCAAGTACCGCCCATTAAAACTACAATACACCAAGAAAATGCTTTTCCCATTGATGTACTGAGCGCATCAGCAAATTTTATGAATGACCTCATGAGCAAATCAATATCTACTATAATTTAAAAAATTCAACTATTTATAATAAAAAGGGGGGCAAAAACCCCCCTTAATATAAATTTATAAACTAAGTATTAATTAGATTTTAACCTTAGCTAGTGAACCAAACTCATTTTCATAAGCAAGTCTGTAGTTCGGCTGATTCATCAGCAAATACTTCATAACTCTTTTCGCATATGATTTTTGTGAGTCTACGATCTTTTTAAAGAATGGATCTTTTTTATTAAAGTCGCCGATCACTTTATCCCAACCTTTTAGTTGTTCAGCTAGGATTTCATCTGAAGTTTGGTAAACGTTTACCTTATGCTCATTCATCAATTTAGATAAATCAGCTGAATATCTTACTAACGCTTTGAAGTAGTTATCAGAGTTAGCAGCATATGCAGCATTTTTCAAAATTGCTTGATGCGCTGGAGATAAGCTGTTTAGTTTTTTCTTGTTAATCGGAATCTCAAACATCTCTTGAGATTGGTGGAATGATCCTAAGTGATAATGCTTAGAAACATCCTGCATACCAAATTGAGAGTCTGAAGTTGGGTTGTTAAACTCAGCAGCTTCAATCAATCCAGTTTTCATTGCTGGTTGAATTTCACCACCTGGTAATTGTCTGACTACCATTCCCATTGCAGTAAGAACGTTTGTTGCAAGACCAACTGTTCTATACTTCATTCCTTTAACATCAGAAACTTTTGTTACGTTCTTTTTGAACCATCCAAAAGGCTGAGCTGGCATTGGCATGTGGAAATATCCAACATAGTCATATCCAACTTTTGCTAAAGTTTCTTCGTATAGAGCTCTTCCTCCACCGTATTCCATCCATCCCATTACTTCTTGAGATGACATACCGTAAGAAGGTCCAGTTCCAAATAATGAAGCTGCAGCGTTTTTACCATACCAGTATGCAGTCACCCAGTGACCCATATCTAATACACCTGAACTTACAGCATCACCAATTTCTGATGTCTTAACAACAGCACCAACTGGTTGAAGGTCTATTTTTAAAGTTCCACCTGACATATCGCTAACCATTTTCGCATAGTCTCCTGCCATTTCGAAAAATATGTTAGCTCCACTTGGCCAAGCGGCTTGCATTTTAAGTGTTACATGTCCACTTCCTAATGCAAGGTTAGGCATAGCTACAGCTGCTGTTGCTGCTGCACCAGTTGCTGCTGCTGCCTTAAAGAACTTTCGTCTTGAAGAAATTTTCTTCAAAGACTTTTTATTTTCTTTAACCATTTTCTCTCCTCTTTTTCTTATTGAAGTTAATTAATTAACTGTTGAAGTTAAGCATAAAAAACCCAAATTGTCCTTAGAAAGATACTAATTAACATGGGCTAAATTTTCCCTTTCTTACTTTTTTTACAATTACAGATTGAAATTTTGGTTTTAGTTGACTTTGTTTTTACACTTTCCAGTTTTGAAAAACTCGTCAATGTTGTCTATTGCAAGATTTGCCATTGCAGTTCTTGTTTCTTTTGTTGCACTGCCGAGATGCGGAAGAATAAAAGCACTTTTATGTTTTAAATATCCAGGATTTAAATTTGGCTCATTTTTGTAAACGTCTAAGCCAACTGCGTAAACTTTTCTACGATTTAATGCATCTATTAATGCTTCGTCCTCTACAATATCACCTCTTGCAACATTCGTAACAACTGCTCCTTTAGGTAGAAATTCAATTGTATCTTTATTTATCATATCAACCGTTTCTTTTGAGGCTGGACAACAAATTGATAAAACATCTGAAACTGAGAGTAAGTCTCGCAAATTATCGTGATAGGTTGCACCTTGTTCCTTTTCTTCACTAAGTTTTGAACGATTGTGATAATGAATAATCATTCCTAAAGATTTTGCAATTTTTGCAATTTTTTGCCCAATTCTACCCATTCCAAGAATACCTAGTCTAGCGCCAGTTAATTGTTTTCCAATTAAATAATCTGCAGACCATTTCCAATTACTTTCCTTAGCGCTCTCAATACCCTCGGACGCTCTTCTACACGCTCCCAGAATTAGTAATATTCCAATTTCTGCTGTCGCATCTGTAAGCACATCTGGTGTATTTGTAACAGCTATCCCTCTTTTCTTAGCAGCCTCTAAATCTATATTTCCAAACCCAACTGCAAAATTTGATAATATTTTTACACTCTCGGGTAATTTATTGATTGTTTCAGCGTCCATTTTATCTGTCAAAGATGTCAAAATTCCATCACATCCCTGACTCATTTCAATTACTTTAGATTGAGAATATAATTCATCGTTATCATTAAAGTTTACTTCAAAAATTTTTGAAGCTTTTTCTTCACAAGATTTTAGTAGCCTTCTAGTAATTAAAATTTTTTTCATAATTTAGTTTAAATCAAATATTTTTCCAGGATTCATTATATTATTTGGGTCTAAAGTTCTTTTAATTGATTTCATTACTGGAATATTGTCAGGATGCTCCTCTAATAAATATTCTTTTTTATGAAGTCCTACTCCATGTTCGCCAGTAATGGTTCCCTTTAACTCTAATGCTTTTTTAATTAACGTATCATTAAATGCTCTAATTTGTTTATACATTTCTTTTTTTTCTGGATCAAAAGGCAATATAACATGAAAGTTCCCATCTCCTAAATGACCTACCATTGGAGCTCTAACTCCAAATTTTTTTGCTTGTTCCTCTGCAAATTTTACACATTCTGTTATTTTTGATATTGGAACACAAACATCTGTTGAATAAACTCTGCCATTATTTATAAGTGCTTTCACAGAATAATATACATCCCATCTTGCTCTCCAAAGTTTATTTCTCTCTTCTAAATCCTTAGCCCATTTAAAAGAGCTGCCATTATTTTCTTTTGATATTTCATCGACAATTTTTATATTTTCATTATTAGAATTTTCAGATCCGTGAAATTCAAAAAATAAAGTTGGGACAGCTTTTATGTCTTTTAATTTTGAATAATTAATACTAATTCCCATCTGATCTTTATTTAGCATTTCAATTCTTGCAATCGGAACACCGTATTGAATAACCTGTTGAGCAGTTTGAACCGCATCTTCTAGTGTAGGAAAATGACAAACAGCACTCATTATACTTTCTGGTATAGGAGATAATCTTAAATGAACTTCTGTTATTATACCAAGCGTACCTTCTGAGCCGATAAATAAATTTGTTAAGTTATAACCTGCCGAAGTTTTTTTAGTTCTGCCACCTGTATTTATAATATCGCCATTGGGCAAAACTACTGTTAGTCCAGATATGACAGTTTTCATAGTCCCATATTTTACAGCCATCGTCCCTGATGCTGAGGTTGAAGCCATACCACCTATTGCTGCATTAGCCCCTGGATCAATTGGAAAAAAAACTCCATCCTCTCTTAAGTAATCATTCAATTGTTCTTTGGTAACACAGGCTTGAACTCTACAATCAAAGTCTTCGACATTTACGCTTAAAATTTTATTCATTTTTTCTAGACAAATAGTTATACCTTTTTCATTTCCTACCACGTTGCCCTCTAAAGATGTGCCAGTTCCAAAAGGTACAACTGGTATCTTATGTTCATTACATAATCTAAGTATTTTTGAAACTTCTTCGTTTGTCTCTGGAAAAACAACTGCTTTTGATAAAATTGGATCATAAGTATCTTCACCCCTCGCATAATTACCTCGGGTAGACTCAGATGTTGAATATCTATTATTTAATAAATTTTTAAGTTCTAACTCAACTTGTTCATTCATGAATTTATATTACTAAAAATTATATTAAAAAAATATAAAATTTTTATCCTAGCATTTTTTTTATATTTTCGAGAGCTTGGGAAATGTTATCCCTAGATGCTGCAAAACTAAATCTAACATAATCATTGCAGCTCTTTCCAAAAGCAGTTCCGGGCACTATAGCAACACCAGCCTCGTGCATAGCTTTTTTACAAAATTCAGAACCATTCATTCCTGTTCCAATTACTTTAGGAAAAGCGTAAAAGGCTCCTCCTGGTAAACTACATTCAACGCCGGGCAAACTATTTAATCCCTCATGAATTAGTTTTCTTCTCGCTGTGAATTTTTCCATCATCTCATGAATAGAATCGTCTGGACCGTCAAGGGCTGCAATACCAGCAAACTGTGCGGCCGCGTTAACGCAAGAAACACTGTTAATTAATAATTTATTTACATGTTCAACTAAATGCTCCGGCCAAAAACTCCAACCTAATCTCCATCCAGTCATTGAATAAGCTTTACTCCAACCTTCGAGCACTATCAATCTATCTCTTAACTCCGGATAATTAAAGAAAGTTGGCATTTCCTTTCCATCAAAAATCTGTCGACTATAAATTTCATCACTTAAAATTGTTACGTGAGGGTGTTTTTTTAATCCCTCTGCAAGTTTATCGATCTCAGTTCTATCGACAAAACTTCCTGTTGGATTATTAGGATTAATTAAAATTAATAATCTAGTTTTATCAGTTATTAAAGATAGAATTTTGTCAGCACTAAATTTTAAATCTTTGTCTTCAGTTAAATCGTAAGGTACTGAGGTAGATCCTGTATAATTAATCATAGACTCATAAATAGGGAATGCTGGTGTTGGGTGAATTATTTCAGCTCCTGGCTCACCGAAACATTGGATAGCATAACTCATAGTCGGCTTTCCGCCTGGCATTATTAATATTCTCTCAAAATTAACATCGGCGTTATATCGTTTTTTAATCCATCTAGTCACAGCTTGTCTGCATTCAGGAATTCCATTTGACATAACATATCCATGGTGCCCGTCATCCAAAGCTTTTTTTGCTGCTTCGACTACATGTTTAGGTGTTTTGAAATCTGGTTGTCCAAGACCTAAATGGATCATTGGTTTGCCTTGTGCCTCTAGTTTCTTAGCTTCCGCCAAAACACTAAAAGCAGTTTCTGTTCCTAATCTTTCTAAACTTTTTGCTAATTTCATTTTTTTCTCCAGTTTAATTTCTATAAATTATTTTTGAGCTATCTAACTCATTTAAATTTTTACATCCCATCAATACCATATTTCTATAGATTTCATCATGCATTATTTTCAATAGATGTTCAACGCCTTGCTGACCACCTGCGCTCAAAGAGAACAGAAACATTTTTCCAAAACTACATGCCTTAGCTCCAGCTGCTAAAGCTTTAAGTACATGGGTTCCTCTCCTAATACCTCCATCTAAAATAATCTCTAGTTTATCGCCAACTGCGTCAGAAATTGCTTTAACCTGATCAAATGGGGATCTGGAACCATCTAATTGTCTACCACCATGGTTTGAAATCATAATTGCGGTACATCCTATATCTATAGCTCTTTTAGCATCTTCAACAGACATTACTCCTTTTAAAGCAAATGGACCTCCCCATTTTTTTACGCAATATTCTGCGTCTTTCCAGTTCATTGATGGATCGTACTGTTCGTTAATGTATTCAATTACTGATTTAGCGATATTAGTACCTTTATCAGTTTTTTTAACAACGTTAGATAGTTCAAATTTTTTATTAGTTAGATAATTAAATACCCATTTAGGCTTAATTGCAAAATTAAATAAACTATTTAAAGTTAATTTAGGAGGAGTAGTAAACCCAGTTCTATGATCTTTTTCTCTGTTTCCCGCTACTAAAGTATCAACTGTCAAACACATTCCATCAAAGTTTGTTCTTTTACATCTTTCTATTAAATCATCGGTTATGGATTTATCTTTATGAACATAAAGTTGAAAAAGTTTAGGACCACTTGAAATATTTGCTATTTCCTCAATTGAATTATTTGCCATTGTAGACATGCTGTAAAATGTTCCAAATTTTGCTGCTGCTTTGGCAGATGCCTTATCACCATCTGGATGGTATAATCTCTGCATTGCAGTTGGAGATAAAAAAATTGGTATATCAATTTTTCTTCCAAATACTGTTGTGGATAAATCAGGTTTACCTACACTCGCAAGGATATTTGGAACTAAATCACATTCATCAAATGCACTTGTATTTCTTTTTAAAGTTACCTCGTCATCTGATCCACCATCAATGTAATGAAATATTGGGGATGGGAGTTTTTTTTTAGCTAAATTTCTAAAGTCCTCAAAGTTATAACAATTCTTTAGACTCATTTATGATCTAAATCTCAAGTTACTTCTGTTTAGATCTTTAATTTTTTTACATCCCATAAGCTTCATATCTCTTGTTAACTCTGTTTTATATTGTCCCAAAGCCCTTTCAACACCAGCTTGTCCAGCTGCCGCTAATGCATAAAGATATAGCCTGCCACCAGCACACGCCTTTGCACCAAGTGACAAAGCTTTAAGCATGTGTGTTCCTCTTTGAAAACCTCCTTCACAAATAACATCTAATTTATCTCCAACTGCATCAACAATTTCTGCGAGTTGATCAAATGGAGATCTGGAGCCATCAAGTTGCCTACCTCCATGATTTGAAACCATTATCCCTGTGCAGCCAATATCTACAGCTCTTTTAGCATCTTCAACGCTCATCACACCTTTCAAAGCGAAATGACCACCCCATTGGGAACATAATTTTTCAGCATCATTCCAATTCATAGATTGATCCAACATTGTAGAAAAATAATTACCTATTGATGTATTGGTACTAGTGCCCTCTTTTACATAATCTTGAAGATGAGGTAGTTCAAACTTTCCCTTTGTTAAATAGTTTATTCCCCACATTGGTTTAGTTGCAAAGCTGAAGAGGCTAGATAATGTTAGTTTTGGTGGGGAGGTAAAGCCAGTTCTTAAATCTCTTTCACGATTTCCTCCAGTTATTGTATCAACTGTTAAAGCCATTACATCAAATTTGGCAGCTTTTGCTCTTTCTAAGCAAGAGTCATTTAAACCTCTATCTTTATGAAAATAGAATTGAAACATTTTTGGTGTATCAATCATTGAAGATATTTCTTCAACACTCACTGTAGCTAGAGCTGAAACTCCAAACATAGTATTAAATTTTTGAGCAGCCTTACCTACTGCTCTTTCTCCATCGTAGTGAAAAAGTCTTTGTAAAGCTGTGGGTGAACAATAAAAAGGTAAATCAATTTTTTTTCCAAAGATTGTTGTAGATAAATCTATTTCTTCTACTCCTCTTAAAACATTTGGCACCAAATCTACATCATTGAAAGCGCTAGTATTTCTACCATATGTGATTTCGTCATCTGCAGCCCCATCAATATAATGAAAAATTGGAGAAGGTAATTTTTTCTTTGCTAGTTTTCTAAAATCATTAAAATTGTGACAATCTTTTAATCTCATAAAATAAATCTTATTTTAGAACCGTTTTAGAAAATTAAACATGTAACTATTGGCCCCAGGATTTTTATCACCTAAACTGGCATTTGAGATGTGATTGTAAGAAAAACCTAATTCACTATTAGAAAAGATATCCAAAGAAAGTTGAACTTCACTTTTAAATTCTAAAATATGGCCAAGATCTTTTCCATTTCCTTCTCCGTATAATCCCGGAGTAAAACTTGGAATAATATTTAACTTACCTATTTTATATTGTGCTTGAACACCTGTATAAGCATAAGTTGCGTTATCAGCTGTCATCATAAATCCTGTCACAGGAGATAGTGTACCTAAAAAACTTTCTCTTGTTAAATTTTCATTCTGATGTTGGATGCCAAACAAAGATGCTCTTTTCCCATCATCACTAAAATCAAAAGTCCCTGAGTAAAAATTCCACTCATGATCTTTTTCAATGATATTTTTATCATCACTAGATACATTTTGAATGATTAGGAAAATTAGAATTGGACAAATATTTAATAATTTAATTATACTTTTCATTTTTAACTCTATTTATAAGTAATTTTCTTTTAATTAAAAGACCTCCAAAAATAAACAAAAATAAAGGTAATAACCATAGTAATAAAGTATATTTATTAATTTCAGGTTCGTAAACGATCCATTCACCATATTTCGATTTAAGAAAATTGTAAATGTCTTCTTCAGAATTACCCGAAGCTAATTTTTGAGAAATTAATGTCTTTAAGCTTAAAGCAAATTCTGAATTAGAATCATAAACTGATTGTCCTTGGCAAATTAAACATCTTAGATTTTTGGCAATTTCATCAACTTGAGGGTTTTGAGCATTAACATTATAAGAAAATAATAAATTCAAGAAAAATAAAAAATAAAACAATTTTAATAGTTTTTTAGTCATTTTATAAATTTTTTAATTTCAATTTCATTTTCCAAATTTATAGGTCCAATATATTTTTTTAAAATACTTAAGTCCCTACCAATTATAAATGTTTCTGGAACACCATATGCCCCTAAAAAAATAGACTTTGTACCATTTGAATCTATCAAAATTGTATCATATGGATTGCCAAGTTCGTCTAAAAATTTTTGTGCATTATCCTTTTTATCTTTATAATTTAGACCTATCATTTTTATATTAGCAATTTCTGAAATATTCTTTATATGTTTATGTTCTTGTCTACAAGGTATGCACCAAGATGACCAAATATTAATTATAATGAATTTTTCATTACCAAATAATTGTTTTAATTTTAAATCATTACCTGAATGAAATTCTTTGATCGAAATATTTTCTATTATATTTATTTTTTTTGGAATATAATTTTTATTTTCAAATAAACTCTTTAAAAAAATTATTAAAGTGAATATGATTATTAATAAAATAAATATGAATGAAAATTTAACTTTCATTTAAAATTTTTCCTTAAACCTAAAAATCCTCCTACCGCGAGCATAAATGCAGAAAGCCAGATAAAAAGCATAAACGGTTTTTTCTGATATCGGATATTTAAGTAATCAGTATTCTTCAAATAATTTACAACTACAAGATTATCACTAAATAAGTTTGTTTTGATATCTGCCTCACTAGTTATAGTTTCAGGAACTTTATATAACCTTAGTTCAGGAAAGAATTTCAATTTTTGATCACTTTGGATAACATGAATTTCCGCTTTTAAAGATGTAAAATTATCAATTTGGCTTCGAGATATATTCTCAAATTTTAAGAGGTAATTGGATAATTTTTTTTCTTCACCTTTTTTTAAATTAACCGATACCTCTTCGCTAAATAAACTATTTAAAATAATACTTATTATTAAAATACTAAATGATAAATGCGAAATTTTTTGAGATATTTTTAAACTTTTATTTTTTAAATCAATTATAGAAATAAAAAACAAATATATCGCTGAAGAAATAAGAAGTGTTGAATATAACACTTGTGTATTAAAATTTTTTGCAATCAGATATGAGATAAGTATTGATATAAAAAATAAGACTATTTTTATTATTTTTATCTCTAATTTTTTGTTTTTTATCCAATCTAACTTTGGACCAATGGACATTATAAGCAAAAATGGAATTAAAAAGGGAATTATTAATTGATTAAAATAAGGTGGTCCAACTGAAATTTTTTCTGTTGTAATTGCTTCTAAAAAAATTGGGTAAACTGTGCCTATCAAAACAACTGCGAGAAAATACATCATAAACCAGTTGTTAATTACAATTGCTGTTTCTTTACTTAGTAGATATGATTTTGAAAATTTTTCAATATTATTAAATTTAAAATATATTATTAAAGCAATAAAAATTAGAACAGTTAAAAAAATTAAAACAAATATTCCTCTTTCGGGATCATTTGCGAAAGTGTGAACTGAATTTAAAATCCCAGATCTCACTAAAAATGTTCCACTCATACTTAAAATAAAAGTGCTTAGCGCAAGTATAACTGTCCAGGATTGTAAATTTGATCTTTTTTCTAAAACTGATGTACAATGTAACAATGCGGATAAACAAAACCAAGGCATCAGTGAAACATTCTCTACGGGATCCCAAAACCAAAAACCACCCCAACCTAACTCATAATAAGCCCAAATAGATCCTAACAAAATACCTATTGTTAGAAAAATCCAAGAAATTAAAGTCCATTTTTTTAAATCATTTGCCCAATCTTTGTTTGTATAGTTGCAAACTAATGCCGCTAACGATGAAGAAAAAATTATGGAAGATCCTACGTAGCCTAAATATAAAATAGGTGGATGAATTGCTAAAGCAGGATCTTGCAAGATCGGATTTAACCCTAATCCTTCAATTGGTGTTGGTATAATTAGCTGAAAAGGATTTGATGTAAATATGATGAATAATAAAAAGCCTAAAATAATAAGTTGTTGAAAAAAAATTGTTAAAATTCTAAACGAGTCTAAAAGTTTTTTTGATTTAAAAAAGAAAATTACAATAAATAAACTTAAAACAAATAACCAAAGCAACAAACTGCCTTCATGATTCCCCCAAGTTCCTGATATTTTGTAGAATAGGGGCTTAGCGGTATGAGAGTTATTGTATACAGCTAAATTGCTGAAATCTGAATTTATAAAAGCTAATAACAAAGTTATAAAACTTACACAAATTAAAAAAAATTGTACTGAAATAGTTGCAAAAATACTTAAATTCAAAATCGATTTTGATTTAAAATTCTTAAAAGTTAGAATTAGAATTATAAATGAAGTTATCAGAGCTAAAATTAAGGAATAATTTCCGATTAAATTTAACACTTTATTTTTCCTCTAACGCCTCTTTCACTTCAGGAGGTATATAATTTTCGTCATGTTTAGCTAAAATCTTTAATGCATTTAAAAAATTTCTATCCTGAAGAAATCCTTCAGCCACAACTCCTTTGTCTTCAGCGAAAAGATTTGGAATTACTCCAGAAAATTTTACTTTAATTTCGTTCTTGAAGTCAGTAATCACAAAATTAACCTGATCTGTGCTCATAGAAACAGAATTTTTCTTTACCATACCGCCAACTCTATATTTTTTATTATAATTAATTTCCCCTAATTCTTTAATATCTGATGGTGAGATGAAATAAACAACATTATCCTCTAAAGACTTTAAAACCAAATAAGTAGTTAGTATTAATACGATTAATATTAATGAAAGAAATAAGAACCTTAGCTTAACTTTTTTACCATACATGAAATATTAAAGTTAAATTTTTGAGCCAGAATGTTTCAAAATTTCTTTATGAATATCTTGACTGATAGCAACACTATATTGCTTTTCTGATAATGTTGAGAAATTTTCTTCAAATCTTTTTTGCTCTTTTTTTAACTGTAAATTTATTATGAAATATAAACTTAAAAAACTTATTAATGTAAACGAAAAAGCAGACCAAACATAAATCCCATAACCATTCATTAAAATTAGATCTGATATCATAATCTTTTTAAACCTTTGTTTTTAATCTTTATCAGTTCTGTATTATATTTCATTAAAAAAATCAAAACTGAAAATAGGGCAAATGCCGCAGTCATTATTATAAGCGGTATTAACATAGACGAATGTATTGCCGATTTCTCAGTTAAACTAATTGAAGCAGGCTGATGTAGTGTGTTCCACCAATCTACAGAAAATTTAATTATAGGTATATTTATTGCTCCAAATATTGCAATTATCGAAGATATTTTATTTGACTTATCTGGATCTTTAAAAGTTCTGAAAGATAAAATGTAAAGTGCGTAAAGAATGAATAATATTAACATTGATGTAATTCTGGCATCCCATGCCCACCAAGTCCCCCAGGTTGGCTTTCCCCAAATAGATCCTGTTACTAAAGCAATTAAGGTAAATAGAATTCCTGATGGTGCAAAGCTTTTTGAAATTAAAATCAAATTTTTATTCTTAAATAAAAATACTGAAACAGATATTAATGCAATTAAACAAAATATTCCTAAAGAGATCCAGGCTGCTGGAACATGAACATACATAATTCTAACTGAGTCTTTTTGCAAATAATCTTCTGGGGATAAAAATAATGCTTCAACTAAACCAACTGTTAGAACTGTTATAAAACAAAAGAAAACAATCTTTTGTAAAATCGAATTTATTTTAAAAATTCTATAAGGATTAAAAAATTTAAACATTATTTTTTATAAAATATTTTAATGGAATATTATTTTTAATCACTTTGATCAAGAGCTCTGAGGGAGATAAATTGGGAATGTTTGAACTCCTGATCAAAGTATTATTTATAATAAAACTAATTTTTGTCTTTGTTTGGGATTAAATGTGTTTAAATATTGACCAATATTTTAGTTTGAGGGTTTAAAATAGCTAGATCCCTTTTTTCCACTAAAAATCTCATTTAGCAGCGGGTGTTGAATTGGTTCTCCTGAGTCATCTGGTAATAAATTTTGCTCAGACACGTAAGCCTCATATGTTATTTCCTCGTTCTCTGCTAACAAATGGTAGAAAGGTTGGTCCTTTCTAGGCCTAACGTTCTTTGGGATGGACTGATACCATTCCTCTGAATTATTAAATTCAAAATCTACATCGTAAATGACTCCTCTGAAGTCAAAGTGTCTATGCTTTACTATATCACCTATTGAAAATTTAGCTTTTTGAATTGGCACATACTTAGTATGGGTATTTGAAAAAAAAAATCAATAGAAAAGATATTAATGATTTGTTAATCTGTTAATAAATACACAGTGAATAAATCTTTTGTAAAATTTGTCACAGACTTTGGGCCTTTAGCACTATTTTTATACATATATTATAGTAGTGGCAAAGATATCAAGGTTGCATTGATTCCATTTATAATAGCAACGATACTTGCTGTTATTTTAGTTTGGTTTATAGAAAAAAGAGTACCAATGGTTCCTTTGTTGGGTGGTTTTTTTATAACATTTTTCGGAGGATTAACTGTATACTTTGATAATCCAGTTTTTATTTACATTAAACCAACAATAATAAATATTCTCTTTGGCTTAGCGCTTTTGTTTAGTAAATATTTTACGAATGAACCAATACTTAAAAAAATACTTGGTAATGCTTTAAATTTAAATGAAGAGGGTTGGAAAATTTTAAATGTTAGATGGATGTATTTTTTCTTTTCATTAGCATTGTTAAATGAAATTGTATGGCGTACTCAATCTGAGGAGTTTTGGGTAAATTTTAAAGTTTGGGGGCTACTACCTATTACATTTATTTTTACTGCTTTCCAGATTAAATTAATTAATAAATACAAAACAAATGAGTAATTATCTAAAATTAGTAGTAAACAATCCTCAATCAAATAAAAAACAAGAATATTTTTTTGAAAAAGAGGAACTTAAAATTATTTTAGATTTATATGCTAAGATGGTTTCAAATGGCTCGTGGAAAGATTATGGGCTAAAAATATCCAGCAAACAGGTTGCTTTTAGCGTTTTTAAAAATTCATCAGAAAACGCAGTCTATAATATTTGTAAAACTTTCAAGCCAGTTAATAAAAATCTTAAATATTCTATAACAGATACCAAGGGAAGAATTATAAAAAATTCATATCTTTTAAAAGAATTAATTAAAAATATTAACTGGAAGAAACTTTAGATTTATCTTCTTTGACCAAATAATCTCAACAGCATTATAAATAAATTTATAAAATCTAGATATAATGTTAACGCGCCCATAACAGCTTTTTTACCCATTATTTCACCACTATCAGATGAAACATACATATTTTTTATTTTTTGGGTATCGTAAGCAGTTAAACCAACAAAAATTAAAACACCTAAAATTGATATTATAAAATACATCATTGAAGACTTTAAAAAAATATTTACTAATGAGGCTATAATTATTCCAATCAATCCCATAAACAGAAAAGAGCCAAGTTTCGTTAAATCTCTTTTAGTTGTGTATCCGTAAATACTCATCGCTCCAAATGTTGCAGATGTTATAAAGAAAACTCTAGTAACGCTAAGTCCAGTATAAACCAATAATATAGATGATAATGATAAACCCATTAAAGCTGCAAAGACCCAAAATGTAGTTTGCGCTTTGGAAGAACTCATTTTGTTAATACCAAAGCTCATATAAATTACAATTCCTAAAGGAGCTAACATAACTAACCACTTTAGACCTGATAAATATATTGCATTTCCAATTTGAGTTAAGGCTACAATTGATCCTCCTGCATCAGTAACAACTGACATTTTAAATGTTAGGAGTGCAATTATCCCTGTTAGCAACACACCAGTTGCCATATAATTATAAACTTTTAACATGTAGGCTCTTAGGCCCTCATCCATTACAACTGCTTTTTTTACAGCCGATGATTTATTTAGAATATTTTCTCTATTAAATTCCATAACGCTTATATAATAATATTTTAGTTTATTTTCAAGCTGTCAAAAGATAAATAACTAACGCTAAAAAATTATGAATTATAAGAATTTAGGCAATACTAACTTAAAAGTAAGTACAATTTGTCTCGGAACTATGACATGGGGTGAACAAAATTCTGAGCCTGAGGGATATGAACAAATGGATTTAGCTTTAGATTATGGAGTTAATTTTTGGGATACTGCAGAATTATATTCCGTACCACCAAAGTCTGAAACTTTTGGACATACAGAAAATATAATTGGAAATTGGTTTGAAAAAACAGGAAAAAGAGACAAAGTAGTTCTTGCAACAAAGGTTGCGGGACCTGCAAGAGAATATTTAAGAAACGGAGAAAAGAGTTTTGTTGGAAAAAATCTTAAAGAGGCTTTGAACGGAAGTCTGAAAAGATTAAAAACAGATTATATAGATTTATATCAACTTCATTGGCCAGAAAGAAATGTTAATATGTTTGGCCGACTCGGTTATCAGCATGATGATAACGAAGATGATTGGAATAAAATTGAAGATGTTTTAATAGAATTACAAAAATATATTAAATCTGGGAAAATACGTTACATAGGTCTTTCAAATGAAACACCATGGGGTGTTAGTAAATTTCTGCAACTTTCGAAAGAACTTAATCTACCCAGAATGATGTCTATACAAAATCCTTATAATTTACTTAATAGAAGTTATGAGGTTGGTTTGGCCGAGATATCAATTAGAGATGAAATTGGATGTTTAGCTTATTCTCCATTAGCTTCTGGATACTTAACAGGAAAATACAGAAATGGAGTCATGCCTAAAGGATCAAGAATTGATCGCGACGGGGACTTTTGGACAAGATATCAAAAACCAAATATGGAAAATGCTGTTGAAGAATATTACAAAATAGCAAAAAAATATGACATAAACTTTACTCAAATGTCTTTAAAGTTTTGTGAAATACAACCTTTTATGACATCTGTAATAATAGGGGCTACGACAACGGAACAGTTGAAAGAAAATATTGAAAGTGTAAATATTAAATTGAGTAATGAAATAATAAAAGATTTAAATGAAATACAAAAAATTTATCCAAATCCATGTCCATAATTAATAAAATTTTATTTTTAACAATAATATCTACTTTTATTTTTAATTCGGCTAGTTATTCACAAGAGGTAAAAAAAATTGGGAAGTATAAAGATTGGGAAACTATAATTTTCATAGAAGGTGAAAATAAGTTATGTTTTGCTCAATCTGTTCCAGTTTTGCAGGCACCAAAAAAAAATCAAAGAGATGCAAGATTGTTTGTAAGTTTTAGACCAAATGAAAAAATATCAGATGAAATAAGCATTACCTCTGGATATGAATATAATAATCAGAACTCAATTACAGCAACCTCAGGTAAATCAAAATATAAATTTGATATTGCTAAAGAAAATTTCGCATGGATTTCTGAAAATAAAGTTGAAAGGAAAATGATTAAAACTTTAAAAAAAGGGTCTAGAATAATGATAACTGGATATAACAAATCTGGTTCACAAACTATCGATCATTATTCACTTTTAGGTTTCACTAAAGCCTATAATTCTGCAAAGAAAAATTGTTCATAAACGAATGTCTAAAAAAATTGTTCTCGCTTATTCAGGAGGCTTAGATACTTCAATTATATTGAAATGGCTACAAGTAAACTATAGGGCAGAAGTTATTGCATACACTTCTGATATCGGCCAAAAATTAGATAAAAAAAAAATTATAAAAAACGCTAAAAAACTCGGTGTAAAAAAAATAATTATTAATGATTTAAAAAATACTTTTGTAAAAGATTATGTTTTTCCAATGATTAGGGGGCACTCGATATACGAAGGTGTTTATTTATTAGGTACATCTATTGCAAGACCATTAATTGCAAAAGACCAAATTAAAATCGCAAAAAAATATAAAGCTTACGCTGTATCACATGGATCAACAGGGAAAGGAAATGATCAAGTTAGATTTGAATTGGGTTATCATTATTTTGGCCCAAAAATTAAAGTTATTGCTCCCTGGAGAATTTGGAAATTAAAATCTCGAACAGATTTAATCAACTATGCAAAAAAGCATAAAATTCCAATTCCAAAAGATAAAAAAGGTGCACCACCTTTTTCGGTAGATGATAATTTATTTCATACTTCTACAGAAGGTAAGGTTTTAGAAAATCCAAAAAACTCTGCACCAGAATTTATTTTTCAAAGAACTATTTCACCAGAAAAAGCTCCCAATAAATCAACATACCTGACCATAAATTTTAAAAAAAGTGATCCGATTGGAGTAAATGGAAAAAAACTAACACCAGCAAAACTTTTAGAAAAATTAAATCATTTAGGTGGAAAAAATGGAATTGGTAGAGTTGACTTAGTTGAAAATAGATTTATCGGAATAAAGTCAAGAGGAGTTTATGAAACACCGGGAGGAACAATTTTATTAAATGCACATCGAGCAATTGAATCTGTAACCTTAGATAAAGAAACAATGCATGAAAAGGATAAAATAATGCCTAGATATGCTGAATTAATTTACAATGGATACTGGTATTCAAAAGAGAGACTTAAACTACAAAAAATTATTGATAAAAAAAAAAACAAGGTAAATGGATCAGTTAAATTAAAACTTTATAAAGGAAATATTACTATTCAATCTAGATTTACAAATAGTAGTGCTTACTCCATGAAAAAAGTCTCATTTGAAGAAAATAAAACTTTTAATAAATCAAATGTTGAGAAATTTATTAACTTTCATAAAAAAAAGTTAAGAAAATAAAGCTCTATAGGTGGACAATTTGTCATTTGTATAAATTAACTTTTAAATTATTCATAAAATATGGAAGGTATTAAAAATTGGTTAAAAGATTCTGCTAATATATTATTTGATGATAGCAGGAACGACCTAAGAGCATTGCCAAAAACTGTAAGATTGCAAATTTTATTGGTATTAAGTTTTATTTGGTCAACAGTTTTTAGTTTGTACATATTCTCTTATACTACATTTGCATTTGGTTGGGCTGGAACTTTTATTGCACATATTGGCTTGATATTTGCAGTTTACTACACTTTTAAACAATTTCATAAAGCTGAAAAAAGTTCTGTAAGTGTTTTTAAATCTAAGAATTATGATCCATCAAAAATTATGGTAATTATATTTGTGATTTTATTTATGTTTGTATTTTCTAAAGGTGTTGAGGTATTAACGAAAACAAATTCATATTCTATCCCGTATGATGGACCAGCTAAATCAGCTTTTGAAAAATGGCTTCCATTCACTAAAGGAGACTAATGGACAAAATAACTAAAAATTTACAATTTGTTTTACTCAGTATTATTTTAATCAGCACTGTAATTGCAGTAGGAATAGAATTAAAAAGAATGATTTTAGAGCAATCTGTAAATTTAGCAGATCTTCTTTTGATGTTTCTATATCTAGAAGTGATGGCTATGGTTCGAGTTTTCTGGAGTCAGCAATCTATAAGTATTACATTACCTTTATTAATTGCTATTACTGCACTCGCGCGATTTATAATATTACAAGGAAAAGAAATGGATGCTTCTGCTCTTGTGTATGAAGCTGTAGCAATTGTATTAATTGCATCGGCCATTGTAATTTTAAGACTAAGGCATAGTGACAAACTTGGATTAAAGAAAAAAAAATCTAAATAGTAATTATGAATTTTATTGCTTCAAGAGCTTCGGCGATTGAAAAACTAGATCATTTTGTTGAAAATAATCTTTTAGATTATTCAAAAAAAAGAAATTTTGATTACGGTCCTGAAAAGAGATCCAATGTTTCATGCTTATCACCTTATATAACTCACGGTATAATTAGCGAACTAGAAGTAATAAACAGATCATTAAAAAAATTTTCTTTTTCAAAAAATGAAAAATTTATTCAAGAAGTTCTTTGGAGAACTTATTGGAAAGGTTGGTTAGAGTTAAGACCAGATGTATGGACAGATTATCTATTGGAATTATCAAAACTTAGAAAAGAATACTTAAAAAATCAAAATTATAAAAATGCAATCGATGGCAAAACAAATATAGAGTGTTTTAATTATTGGGTAAGTGAATTAAAAAATAATAACTATTTGCATAATCATGCAAGAATGTGGTTTGCAAGTATCTGGATTTTTACATTAGAATTACCATGGCAATTAGGTGCTGAATTTTTTATGCAGCATTTATTTGATGGTGACGCTGCATCAAATACCCTTGGTTGGAGATGGGTAGCTGGTATTCAAACTCCAGGAAAACATTATCTTGCAAGTGAATGGAATATTAAAAAATTTACAAATAATAGATTTGAAAATATTAAATTAAATCAAAATAGTTCTCCAAAAGTATCTGATAAAAACTACTCAATAATTAACAAAGTTTTTAAAAATCAAGTGAATTTAGAAGAAAAAAATCTAATAATTTTTGAAAACAATCTTTCTTTTGAGATCTCTGATTTCCAGAATAACAATTTTAAAAAAATTTATTTAGTTTCAAATAAAAATCAAAATAGATCTATAAAGCTTAATGAAAAAGTACAGAAATTTAAATCACTTCTTATTAATGATCAAAAGGAAAGGTTAAAGAGTAAATCTATCGATTGTGAAGTAATCGATATCAGTGAAATTAATAATATAAGTGAGGAGGTTGTTGGATTATACCCCACGATTGGAGAAAACTTGGATTACTTAAATTCAAATAATTTTAAAATAAATTATTTGTATAGAAAGCTTGATCAATATTCGTGGCAATATTGTAATAAAGGTTTTTTTAATTTTAAAAATTATATTCCTAAAATAATTACTACCTTTAACTAAGCTTGGAACACTTCTTAGAACAATACTTCACCCGTTCCCAATTTAATTTCCATTTTTTTCGCCAAACAAAAGGCCTTTTACAAATGGGACAAATTTTTTTAGGTAGATATTCTTTTTTCATATGTGTAATTTTAAATACATGACCAAAGACAAAAAAATATTAGTATTTTCTGCATGTTACAACGAAAAAGAAAACATTAAAAATTTGATATATGGTATTAAAGAAAACTTACCAAATTCATCAATTTTGATTATAGATGATAGCTCACCGGACAAAACGATAGACGTAATTAAAGATTTACAAAAAACTGTTACTAACATTAATCTAATAGTAAGAAAAAATAAACTAGGTTTAGATACGGCCCATAGGATGGCATACGAGTATGCAGTTTTAAACAATTTTGAATACTTAATTACAATGGACGCAGATCTTTCTCATGATCCTAAGGATTTAATAAATATTGTAAAATATCTAAAAGATAATCCATTCGTAATTGGATCACGTTATATTGCTGGTGGAAGGTGTTTAATGAAAACTTCAAGATTACTAATAAGTAAATATGGTAATTTATTAATAAAAAAAATTTCAGGTATTAATTGCAATGAATTTACAACCTCTTACCGTGGTTTTAATATTTTAAAATTGAAAGATTTTAGTTTAAAAAATGTAAGAGCTAAAGGTTATAGTTTTTTTATGGGAACTCTTTTTGAAATTGAAAAAAGAGGATTTTTAATTAAAGAAATACCTATTATTTTTAAAGATCGAGAAAAAGGTGTTTCTAAAATATCAAAAATAGAAATTTTTAGAACAATGAAAAATCTCTTAGTTTTATCTTTAAAAAAATATTTAAACTAACAAGTATTTTTATGTATAAATTTTTCTGCTTCAGATAATATTAATTTTTTTCTATCTGGTTTCATTTTATCAAAAATTCTTACCATCATCGAAAGGCGTGGATTTTTCAAAAAGAAATTTCTATTTCGATTAATAAATCTCCAATAAAGTCCATCCATTGTGTTGCACCACTCACCCTTTTTAAAATCCATCATCTTCATAAAATAGCTTGAACCACAAATGTATGGTTTAGTTGCAAATATTCCACCATCGCTAAACAAACCCATGCCATAAACATTTGGTACCATCACCCAATCTGAGGAGTCGACAAACATTTCCATAAACCATTTGTAAACAATAGTTGGTTTAATCTCACAGAGGTTCATTATGTTTGATAAAATCATTAATCTTTCAATATGATGTGACCACCCATAATTTAGTGCATTCTTAATTGCATAATCTAATGGTGGAAGGCCAGTTGATCCTTCGTACCATGATTTTTTCATTTTTCGATCATGTTTGAAAAAATTTCCAGTTTCCATTTCATCAGAATAACTTTGATAAATTCCTCTCATAAACTCTCTCCATCCAATTACTTGGCGAACGTATCCCTCTAGAGAATTTAATCTAATTTTATGTTTATGATGAAAATCTAAAACTTTTTTAACTATAAATTCGGGTGTAATTAAACCTAAGTTTATGTATGGACTTAATGCGCTATGAAATAATATGTTATCCCTCTGATCAACTGCATCCTCATAGTCACCAAATAAATTTGATTTTTCTTTGATAAAAAAATTTAGTAATTTCACAACATCTTCATACTCAGTAGCAAACCAGAATTCTTTTGTATTTCCGGGATGATCTTTAAAAACTTTTTCTATAATCTGTTTAAGTTTTTTTGTATGTCTCGTTTCGTTAATTTTAGGAAACTTTGGAATTGTTATTTTTTTAGGAAGTTTGTTTCTATTTTCGTCATCAAAACTCCATTTTCCACCCTCAGGATTTCCATCTTTTTTCATTAAAATATTTAATTCTCTTCTAGTTTCTTTGTAAAACACAGCCATAAATGGTTTCTTGGATT
This sequence comes from Pelagibacteraceae bacterium AG-365-D07, assembly GCA_003280005.1. Lineage (GTDB taxonomy): Bacteria > Pseudomonadota > Alphaproteobacteria > Pelagibacterales > Pelagibacteraceae > Pelagibacter. The sequence continues at coordinate 71,217 of QCGH01000003.1, forward strand.
TTGATAAATAATTTTTAAAATTTTCTCTTGAGTTTAAAAACATTGGGGTTTGAATAACATTCCATTTGATTTTTTCTTTTTTAAAAAAATATGAAATTTTTTTTTCAAAAAATTTATCTTCTATTTCAAAACTTGATACTTCTGAAATTTTTTGTGTCTTTATGATTTTTTTTAACTTTTCTATATAATCTGATTTGAATGACTTATCCTCAATTGAAGAATATTGAATTTTGAACTTATTTTTCTTTAATTTGTCCGCATGCGACCTCATAGCAGAAAGAAATAAAAGTATTTTCTGTTTATGGTGTTTCTCATGGGTACATAGTTGGTAATCTTCTGCCATAAAAAAGATATGGTCTTTTCTGAATTTTTCTATGTATTTTTCAGAAAAAAGTTGATTTCCAAGTAGAAAAAATAATTTCATTACCTATATATAACTTTTTAAAAAATATATGTCAGACAAATATTTAGTAGTTGGTGCCACAGGTTCAATAGGGTCAAATTTAGCAGAACAATTGCATGCTTCTGGTAAAGAAATTCATTTAGTGGGTAGGAACGAAAATAATACAAAAACCCTAGCACAAAAATTAAATTGTAGTTTTACTGTTGCTGACGTTTTGGCAGACAGTTTCGTTGAAAGAATTAAGATGGATATTCAAGACATTAAAGGTATAGCATATTGCGTGGGGTCTATTGATCTAAAACCATTAAGAATGGTTAATGAAAATGATTTTAATAAATGCATGAAATTAAATTTATATTCTGCAGTAGACTTAATTAAAGGTTTTCAAGAAAATCTAAAAAAAAACAAAGGATCTATTGTTTTATTTTCTACTGTTGCTGCACAAAGAGGTTTTACAAATCATTCTATTATTGCATCAACGAAAGCAGCCGTTGAAGGATTAACAGTTTCTTTAGCAGCAGAGTTTGCGCCGAATATCAGAGTAAATTGTATTGCTCCAAGTTTAACAAATTCTAAAATAGCAGAACCAATGCTAAAAAATAAAGTGTTGGCCGAAGGTATTGCAAAAGCTCATCCTTTAAAAAGACTTGGTGAGGGAAAAGACTCTGCTTCACTTGCAAAATTTTTAATTACAGAAGATAGTTCGTGGGTTACTGGTCAAATAATAGCTGTGGATGGTGGAAGATCTAAGTTATCCTAATTATTTTGTTTGAGATCTTTTAAAACAATCAATTGTATTTTTTAATAAACAGGCAATTGTCATTGGTCCAACGCCACCAGGAACAGGTGTTAAAGCTTTAGCTACTTTTGAAACTTCATCAAAAGCAACATCTCCGACAATTCCTTTTTCCGTTTTATTAATCCCTACATCAATAACAATTGCATCTTTTTTAACCCAATCCCCTTTTACAAGTTCAGGAATACCAACTGCTGCAACTATTATATCTCCTTTTAAACACTCGCCTTTTAAATTATCAGTTTTAGAGTGAGTTATAGTTACGGTACAATTTTCTTTGAGCAAAAGTTGTGTCATTGGTTTGCCATTTAAATTTGATCTACCAACCACTACAGCTTTTTTTCCACTTAAATTTGGTTCAATTTTTTTAATTAATAAATAGCATCCAAGAGGTGTACATGGAACTGAGCTCTCGTATCCAGATGAAAGATTTCCTACATTCATTGGATGAAAACCATCTACATCTTTGCCTGGAGAAATGGCTTCAATTACTTTTTGTTTATCAATATGTTTTGGAAGAGGTAATTGAACAAGTATACCTGAAACAGTATCATCATTGTTTAGCTCATCAATTTTTTCTAAAACAGTTTTTTCTTCAATTGTTTCGGGATAACGAATGACCTCTGACTTTAGGCCAACTTCCATAGCAGACTTTTCTTTATTTTTTACATAAATTTTACTTGGGGCAAGCTCACCAATTAAAATAACTGTTAAACCTGGAACTTTATTATGTTTATTTTTTAATTCAGCAACTTCTTTTTTTAGTTCTTCTCTTAGTTCTGCTGCTGCTTTCTTTCCATCAATCAAAATCATAAATTAGAATATTATTGGTGCGATGTAGAGCTTCATACACATTTCGATAAACCAAATCAACAAAAGAAGTATAATTGGAGATATATCAAAGGCTCCCAAATTTGGTAAAAACTGCCTAATCTTTCTCAAAAAAGGTTCTGTAAGACGGTATGTAAAATCAAGCACCATATAAACAAATCGATTTGAAGTATTGATAATATTAAAAGCAACCAACCAACTAATAACAACGTTGGCGATTACGACATAAGAATAAAGTTTTAAAATTTGTAACGCTAAATAAAATATTGCAATCATTTTTTCTCAACGTAGATTGACTGACTAGGGAAAGCAAATGAAGCTTTATTATTTTCAACAATCTGTTTAATTTGAATTGCCAATCTTTCTTTTACAGCTAACCATTCATCCCAATCATCTGTTTTGGTAAAACAACGAACGTACATATCAATAGAGCTTTCAGCAAAACTATCTACTCTTACCGCATAACCAAGTTCTGGTTTAAAATCTTCATTTGTTTTGATGTAATTTTCAATTTCTTTTCTTACTGTTTTAAGTTGATCAATAGTTGAATCATATTGAAGATTGATTGTCCAACTAATGATCCAATTAGTAGTTTGGCTTATATTAATTACTGCGTTTTCGGCAAATTGAAAATTTGGTATTATTGCAATTGACTTGTCAAATTTTCTTATCACTGTTGATCTGAAACCAATTTTTTCTACTATTCCTTCAATTATTCCCTCAACTAAAATCCAATCTCCCATCTTAAATCTTTTTTCCACTAATACTAAAATTCCAGAAATTAAATTCTTGAATAGATCTTGAGCGCCTAAAGCAACAGCTACACCAAATAATCCCAATCCGGCAATAATCGGTCCTATTTTAATTCCCCAAAGTTCTAAAACAGCCGCGGTACCTAAAATAAAAATTAGAATCTTAATTGATTTAACTATCCAGCTTATTAATTCTCTTGTTAGGATTTTGCCAAGGCCAGACAGAACGTATGAAACTGGCTCAATTATTTGGTGGATTGTCCAAAAAAGCAAAATAGTAATTAATGTCCTATTTATATTATTTACGAATTCACGTGTGTCACTTTCAAATGTCATGTAGTAACTTGCAAAGAAAAAACCCAGAACAATTGGTAAGAATCTTACAGGGCCAATTAAAGAATGAACAAATGTATCATCTAATTTATTAGTAGTTCTTTTAGAAATAATTTCTAATTTTTTAATAATAAGTTTGCTTATAAGTCCTCTAAAAATTAAAAATAAAAGAAAAATTCCAATTCCAATAAGTATTTCATAAAAATTAATTCCGAAAATACCTTTTTCCCAGACTGATAAAAATAAATCTTTAAAATTTACAAAAACATCCATATTAAACTTTATATAAAAAAAACTCTTCTTCTCCTGGAGTAAATAAAAATATTTTTTTCCACTTTACTTCATTTAAAACAGAAGATGTTTTTTCTCCTATACACATTAAATTGGTATTCATCCAGCTGTCAATCAAATGATATTTTTTTATTATATTTAAGAAGCTTTTTGAACTATTTTCAGAGTATACATAAACGATATCTGGTATATTTTTTTTAAGCTCTTCAATAAAATCATCTTTAATCTCATCATTATGTACAACGGAATAATTTATAATTCGGGTTATTTCATATCCTTCGTTGCTAAGATCTTTATGTAAATTAAAAGAAATGATTTCACCACTTAAATATAAAATCTTTCCGTCTTTTTTATCATGATTTTGTAATATTAATTCTTTGAGCGCTCTTACGTTACCATGAGCTGCAATTACATTTTGAAAACCTGAGGCCCTCGCAAATTTTTCTGTATTAGATCCAACACAAAAACATTTAAGTTTCTTATTAATATTATCTAAGTTTAAGTGTTTTATGGAGTTTGAACTTGTAAAGATAATTGCTGAAAAATCTTTAAAATTTATTTCTTCATATTCCATTTTTTTTATTTTAATTAATGGTAAATGTGAAACGTTATGACCTAATTCTTTTAACTTAATTATTAAATCTGAACAGTCTTCTAAAGGTCTTGTTAATAAAATATGCATTATTTTTTATAATTATCTTTTGCCTCTGATTTAAGATAATTTCCTAATTCTGTACTTGCTTTTAAAAAATTTGAAGAAATATCTTTAATTGTTTTAAAATACCTCTTTTTACCATCTATTGAAAAAAGTTCACCAGAGATTTCAAAATTATCATTATTTACTTTTGAAAAAACACCAACAGCTGTATCACAGTCACCCTCCAAGATTTTTAATACCCTGCGTTCTGATAAAGCAGAAATGCTCGTTACTTTATCATTAACTTTGCTTAGAAGATTAATGATATCATCATCTTCTTTTCTACATTGTATAGAAACTATTCCCTGACCAGCGCTAGGTATAATTTTTTCAGTCGAAAATTCTTCTGAAATCAAATGATCTAATTTTAAGGATTTTATTCCGGCCTTAGAAAGTATAACGCTATCATAATCATTGTTATTCAACTTTGATATTCTTGTATCCACATTTCCTCTTATTGTTTTGTAATTTAAATCATTTCTTATTCTTCTTAATTGAAACTCTCTTCTAAATGAAGAAGTACCAATAATAGAATCTGCATTTAATTCCATAAATTTTTTATTATCTTTTGTTATTAGTATTTCCTCTGGAGAATTTCTTTTCAAAAAACAATTTGTTATTAGACCTGCTGTTTCTTCCGAAGGCATATCTTTTAAGGCATGTACCGCTATATCTATTTTTTTATCTATTAATTCTTCTTCTATTTTTTTTGAAAATAATCCTTTTCCACCAATATCTGAAAGTCTATCTTTTTGGTTTTGATCACCTTCAGTAGTAATTTTAGTTAGTTCAATTTCACCTGAAAAAACTTTAGCTATTTCGTCTTTAGCCCTATTTGCATAAATGAGGGCTAATTTGCTAGCTCTAGTCCCAATTAATATTTTATTTTTTTTCATTAATTGTTTTATATTTAAATCTTATAATCTAATTGTACTATCTAAAAAATTATGAATAAAAAAATTACAATTTTAGGCATTGAATCTAGTTGTGATGAAACTGCCGCATCTATCGTCCAAGAGGAAAATGGACAAATAAAGATTTTATCAAACATAGTTTCAAGCCAATTCGATATTCATAGAGAGTTTGGGGGCGTTGTTCCTGAATTGGCTGCAAGGGCACATGTGGAAAAAATTGATTTAATATCTGAAAAAGCAATTAATGAGAGCAAAATTAAGCTTGATGAGATTGATGCAGTTGCGGCTACTGCTGGACCAGGTTTAATAGTTTGTTTAACTGTTGGACTAAATTTTGGAAAAACAGTTGCAGCATCTTTAAACAAACCTTTCGTTGCTGTTAACCATTTAGAGGGTCATGCATTAAGTCCAAAATTAAATTCTGATTTGGAATTTCCTTATCTATTACTTTTAATCTCAGGAGGGCATACGCAATATCTTTATGTTGAAAGTTTAGGAAAATATAAAAGACTTGGTACAACTATCGATGATGCGTTAGGTGAAGCTTTTGATAAAACTGCAAAAATTATTGGAATAGAATTTCCGGGCGGGCCAAAAATTGAAAAATATGCTGAGAAAGGAAATAAAAATAGATTTAAATTACCAAAGCCAATACTAAATAGAGGTGGCTGTAATTTATCTTTCGCTGGATTAAAAACTGCAATTTTACGTATTCAGTCTGAGATAAAGACTGAACAAGATAAATTTGATTTAGCTGCTTCGTTTCAAAAAACAATAGAAGAAATACTTCATGAAAAAACAAAAAGAGCTTTTGAAATTTATTTAAATGAAAACGCTTCTTTAAAGAAAACGTTTGTTGTTGCTGGTGGTGTTGCTGCAAATCAAGGTATAAAAAATATATTAGAAAATTTATCCAAAGAAAATAAATTTGAATGTCTATTCCCTGATATAAATTTATGTAGTGACAATGCTGCAATGATTGCATTGGTAGGGTTAGAAAAATTTAAGAAAAAATTATTTAATGAGTTAGATTTTAAAGTTAATCCGAGATGGCAACTTGATGAGAAAGCTCAATTCCTAAAAGGAGCTGGTGTAAAAATTTGAATATGAATTATTGGTTATTAAAATCAGAACCAGATGTTTGGTCTATTGACCAACAAATTAAATCTGGAGAAAAAGGGTCAATGTGGGATGGTGTTAGAAATTACCAAGCTGCAAATAATTTAAGAAAAATGAAAAAAGGTGATCTTTGTTTTTTTTATCACTCAAACATAGGTAAAGAAATTGTAGGAATAGTAAAAGTGATAAGAGAGTCATATTTAGATCCAACAGATAAATCTAAAAAATTTGTAGCCGTCCAAGTTAGGTTCGAAAAAAAATTAAGCCAACCAGTAACCTTGGAAAACATTAAAAAAACTAAAGAATTAAAAGATTTGCCATTAATTAAACAAAGCAGACTATCGGTTATGCCGATAGATACTAAATACTGGAAAATTATTTTGAACATGAGTAAAATAGTCAAATAAAATATGCCAAAAAAAAAGAAAAAGAGAAAAACTAAAAAAAGAAATAAGAAAAAATCTACAAAAAAAAGGAAAAATAGAAAAACTTTAAAAAGAAAAGTTAAAAATAAAAAAAAAATAAGTAAACAAAAAGCTAGTAAAAAAACTAAAGAGCCAACAGAAAATATTTATAAAACAAAATCAGAATGGATAAAAAATGCATTGGTAAATAAATCAATGTATGAAAAAAAATATAAAGAATCCTTAAGAAATAATAATGAGTTTTGGGCAAAAGAGGGAAAAAGAATTACTTGGATAAAACCATATACAAAAATAAAAGATGTCACTTATAGTAAAACAGACGTAAGCATTAAATGGTATCATGATGGAACTTTAAATGCTTCAGCTAACTGTATTGATAGACATTTAAAGAAGAATAAAGATAAAACTGCAATAATATGGGTTGGAGACGATCCTAAAGTTCAAAAAAAAATAAGTTACAAACAATTACATGATGAAGTTTCTAAAGCTGCAAATGGATTAAGAAAACTTGGCGTACAAAAAGGAGATAGAGTTACAATTTATCTAACAATGGTACCTGAATTGGCTTACACAATGCTAGCTTGTGCAAGAATTGGTGCGGTACATTCAATAATTTTTGGTGGATTTTCGCCAGATAGTATTGCTGGAAGAATAAACGACTGTAAGTCCGATTATATAGTTACAGCAGATGAAGGTTTAAGAGGTGGAAAAACTATTTCATTAAAATCAATAACTGATGAGGCATTAATTCATTGTCCAAATGTAAAAAAATGTATTGTTGTTAAAAGAACTGGAAACAGAATTAACTGGGACGAGAGCAGAGACGTTTGGTATGATGATATGATTAAAGGGGTTCCATCACAATGTGAACCTGAAGAAATGGGAGCGGAAGACCCTCTTTTTATTTTATATACATCTGGATCAACTGGAAAACCAAAAGGTGTATTGCATACTACTGGTGGTTATATGGTATACGCTTCTATGACTCATCAATATATTTTTAATTATAAACCAAAGGATATTTATTGGTGTACCGCTGATATTGGTTGGATAACAGGTCACAGTTATATAATTTATGGACCACTTTCAAATGGCGCAACAACCATAATGTTTGAAGGTATTCCAACTTATCCAGACTCTTCAAGATGGTGGCAAATTGTAGATAAATTTAAAGTTAATATTTTTTATACTGCTCCAACTGCAATTAGAGCTTTAATGGCACAAGGGGAAGGACCAGTTAAAAAAACATCAAGAAAAACATTAAAATTATTAGGGACTGTTGGCGAACCTATAAATCCAGAAGCGTGGGAGTGGTATTATAAAACTGTAGGAGAAAGCAAGTGTCCGATTGTAGATACTTGGTGGCAAACTGAAACAGGTGGAATTTTAATAGCACCTCAAACTGGAGCAATAGATCTTAAGCCAGGCTCAGCTACAAAACCATTTTATGGAATTAAACCTTGTATAGTAGATCAAGAAGGAAAAGAAATTAAAGGTGAGGGCCAAGGAAAATTATGTATGTCTCAATCATGGCCTGGACAAATGAGAACTGTTTACGGAGATCATCAAAGATTTATAGATACATACTTTTCTCAATTTGATGGAAAATATTTTACAGGTGATGGCTGTAGAAGAGATAAAGATGGTTACTATTGGATCACGGGAAGAGTGGACGATGTAATTATTGTTTCAGGACACAACCTGGGAACTGCTGAAATTGAAAGTGCGTTCGTAGCTCATCCAAAAGTTGCTGAAGCAGCAGTTGTCGGATATCCACATGAGATTAAAGGTAATGGCTTATACTGTTATGTGACATTAAATGCAGGTGAAGAATCTAATGGCGAGCTTGAAAGAGAATTGAAATTATGGGTGAGAAAACAAATTGGACCTCTTGCAACTCCAGACCTAATTCAGTTTTCCCCAGGACTTCCAAAAACAAGGTCTGGAAAAATTATGAGAAGAATTTTAAGAAAAATTGCAGCAAACGAACATGACGAACTTGGTGATACTACTACCTTAGCAGACCCAAGTGTTGTGGATAATTTGGTAAATAATCGAAAAAATACTTAAAAATTAATTATTTTATAAAATTCTTTCTTAATAATATCCCACTTTAAAATCATTGAATTTAAAACTATTTTTCTATCTAATATTTTTAATTCATCCGCTATGGGAGACCATTCATATAATGCTAAAGCACTGTTATTAAAAGGCAAATTTTTATGATGTTTTTCCCAGTCAATTTTGTTAAATCGATCATTAAATTCTTTTTTGGATTTTTGTATAATTTCGATCGGCATTTGATTTTTTTCCTCTTCAGATAAAATTTCGAAAAAAATTTCTTTTGCCTTATCGGTATCATGTTTTTGTGAGTAATCTTTTAAGTACGAAATTGCATAGAAACAAAAGTCTTGAAGTGCAACGGCATATATATTCCACTTGGCCTTATTAATTGATCCTAAAAAAATCTCGTCCTCAAACATCAAAACATATTTTGCTCCCATTCTAGTCTTTAAATACCCGTATAACGTTACTTGGCTAATCCAAGCTGACTTTTTTTGAATAAAATTTTTAAGTTCAGTGTAATTCTTAATTTTTTGCTTTGGTTTAAAGTAGTTTAGAATTGGTTTAAAGTAGTCGATTAAGTACTCTAATTTTAAATCTTTCAATTTAAGCTTGTATTTAATCGCCATTTTTTATTTTTCTAAGGTTTTTTGCCATTTTTAAGACCATTTTAGGACTTCCAATCCGTTTTCAAATCAGTATGGTTTCTTCTTTTAACCTATAGGGAGGATTAAAAATGTCAAACAAAGAAAGACACTGGGAAAAAACCAAGGGGTTAATGATGTTAACTTTATCTATATGGTTTATTTTCTCAATCGTCATCTTCATGTTTGGTGAAAGCTTAAACAATGGTAGCTTTTTGGGATACCCACTTGCATATTATATGTGTGCCCAAGGATCTATTGTAATTTTCGTTGTCTTAATATTCTGGTTTGCAAACAGACAAGAGAAAATTGACGAAGAGTTTGGCTTCGCCGAAAGAGGGGAGGACGAATAATGGCTGAAAAGTTTATAAATAAAAAAGACTTCATAAGCAATTTACCTAAAATCTACGGTACTTACACTGGGGGTTTCTTAATATTCATCATTTTGATGGCTATAGCGGAGCAAGCAGGTATGGACGCTAAGACAATAGGTATAATGTTTGTTGCCTTTACAGTTGCGATCTATGCGTTAATCGGATGGATTTCTAGAACTGTTCAGGTCGATGCTTATTATGTAGCTGGAAGACAAGTACCAACAGTATTCAACGGGATGGCCACAGCGGCTGACTGGATGTCAGGTGCATCATTCGTTGCAATGGCTGGAGGTATTTACTTTGGTGGTTACACTTACATGGCATTCCTAGTCGGATGGACTGGTGGATATGTATTAGTGTCTTCGCTAATGGCTCCATACTTAAGAAAGTTTGGTTGTTACACAGTGCCTGATTTCATAGGAACAAGATACGGTGGAAACGCTGCGCGTTTTATGGCAGTTATTGTTCTTACGTTGGCATCTTTCACTTACGTGACAGCACAAATTAACGCGACAGGAACAATTGCATCAAGAGCACTAGGTATTCCATTTGAATTAGGAGTTTGGGTTGGACTAGTAAGTATTTTACTATGTTCAATGTTAGGTGGTATGAGAGCAGTTACTTGGACACAAGTTGCTCAGTATATAGTTTTAATTATCGCCTATCTAATTCCTGTTTTCTGGATCAGTAACAAAAATGGTTTTGGTTTCTTTCCGCATTTTATGTTGGCGGATGAAGTTGCAAGACTAAATGATTTAGAGGCTACATTTGGATTAGTTAAAAACGCTGCTGCAGACATAAAAGCAGCTGGGGTTCCAGGAGGATTGAAATCAATTTCAGTTCCTCACTCTGACGTACCAGCTGGTGGAATGGCTGCATGGAAGTTTATATCATTAGCAATCTGTATGATGGTGGGAACGGCTTCTCTACCTCACATTTTAATGAGATACTTCACAACGCCTAGTGTTAAAGCTGCGAGAAAATCAGTGGCATGGTCACTATTCTTTATTGCATTGCTTTATACTTCAGCGCCTATGTTAGCAACTTTATCTAAAATATCTCTTTTAGATCCTAACCTACCAACAGGTCTAATAGGGAAACCTATTGCTGAAATAATGCAAATTGAATGGGTTAATGCTTGGGTAAATGTTAAACAAGCCTTTATAGCAGACTTTAACGGGGACGGTATTCTTCAGTTAAATGAATGGTTCATGAGAGGTGACGTAGTAGTTCTAGCAACTCCTGAAGTTGCTGGGTTACCATACGTAATTTCCGGACTAGTTGCTGCTGGAGGTATGGCTGCTGCGATGTCAACTGCAGATGGTCTAATTCTTGCGATCGCGAATGCTTTATCACACGATATTTATTACAAAATCGTTGATCCAAAAGCAGACGTAAGAAAAAGATTATTAGTTGCTAGAGCACTCCTAATAGTAATCGGTGCTGCCGGAGCTTATATTGCATCAATGAGGATTACATCAATTCTCGGTGCCGTAGCTTGGGCGTTCGACTTTGCTATGTCTGGATTGTTCTTCCCACTTGTTCTTGGAATATGGTGGAAGCGAGCAACTAGAGCAGGTGCTGTTGCAGGTATGATAGCGGGTCTTGGATCAGGTACTGCGTACTTGATATATGTTGGTCCAAAATTCATGGCTCAAACGCCATGGTTAGGAATTGACCACCTAAGATTTGGTATTATAGGGGCAATAGTATGTCTTGTTGTTATGGTTGTAGTAAGTCTAATGACTGAAGAACCTGATAGCGCAACCCAGAAAATGGTTGACGAAGTCAGAATACCTAGCGGTAAGACAATTCTAGGAAAAGCACACTAAATAAACTTTATATTGGGGGCGTATTTTTACGCCCTCACTTCTTAAAGATATGCCAATATATATTTTAGTTATCGACTATATTTTAGGAATTATCATGTGGACTTTAATTGGTCGTACAGCTATGAACATCTTCCAGCGAGAGGACTCCGAATTCTTCTTCATGAAAATTTTTGTAAGATTTACAAATCCAATAATCCGATTATTTAAATTTATTACACCAAGTTTTATTGCTCATCCAATAGTTCCATTATATGTGGCTTGGTTTTTTTACATGATCAGATTTTATTTAATCCCTTATTTGCTAGGATATTCAGTCATGGGTATGTTGTCCTTTCCATTGGAAAGTGAAATTGCAAACGAAATTTATAGAATTTTTGGTAAAAATTAATTCAAATTTTTAAAAAAATTGATATTACTATAAATTGTATCATCTATGAAAAAAATACAAGTGTCACCATCAATTTTGTCTGCGGATTTTAGTAAGTTAGGTGATGACATAAAAAGATTAGAGCAAAGTGGCGCTGATATGATACACGTCGATGTTATGGATGGACATTTTGTTCCAAATCTTACAATTGGACCACCAGTTATAAAAAGTTTAAGAAAATATACAAAATTACCATTTGATGTTCATCTGATGATAGACCCAGTTCACAAATATATTAAAGATTACAGTGATGCTGGTGCTGACATAATTACATTTCATCCAGAGGCAACAAAAAATATTTTAGAAACAATTAATCATATTAAAACATTTAACAAAAAAGTTGGGATTTCTCTTAATCCTGATACTGAAATAAAAACTATTGAACAACAATTGAATAGTGTTGATTTAATTTTAATTATGAGCGTCTACCCTGGGTTTGGTGGTCAAAAATTTATTAATAGGGTAATTCAAAAAATTAGAGATTTAGATAAAATTAGAAATCAAAAAAAATTAAATTTTAAAATTGAAATTGATGGCGGTATAAATTTTGAGACCTCGAAAATCGCTATAGAAGCTGGAGTAGATATTTTAGTATCTGGCACAACTGTTTTTAAAGAAAATAATGGAGATTTAGAAAAAAATATAAAAATTTTAAAACAATTCTAAATGTTTATTAAAAGCATTTTTTTAAACTTTGGTTACATCTTTTTTCATATATATCAGCAAATTAAAAAAATTTATTTAAACTCACCTATTTACAATAAAAGAATATCAAAGATTGATGATAAAATAATTTCATATAAACCTAGTCAAAATATTCTTGACTGTCTAATAAAATTTGACAAAAAAAAAATTAATATAGAGGACTATTCATTAAATTCGGTTTGGAAAAATGCGAATAATTTGCATATTAAAAATTTTGAAAAACTTCATAGTTTTTTTTGGCTTTTCACATTGGATTTAAGATCCTCACAAAAAGTTACCCAGAATGTAATTTATAATTGGATTGAAGAAAATAATAAATACAAGCAAAAGATATGGGATTTAGATGTTCTATCAAAAAGAATTATTGCCTGGATATCAAACTCTAAATTAACTTATGAGAACTCAGATGAAAATTACAGATTATA
>QCGH01000004.1 GCA_003280005.1 Pelagibacteraceae bacterium AG-365-D07
TATGAAACCTTAAGTGTATATGGAATTAAAATACATAGACATAATTCTGAAATCCAACAAGAGCTAGATAACGAAACAGGAAGTAAAGTAGAATTTAATTTTACACCACATTTATCACCAATGTTTAGAGGTATTTTAACAACAATTTATTGCAATGTTACAAAGAATAATAATATTAATTCAATTATAGCTTCTCTTAAAAAATTTTATAAAAATGAAATATTTGTAAAAATAACTAAAAAAAATTTACCTATAAGTACTAATGATGTTATTAATACAAACAAATGTTTGATTTCAGTTTGTGAATCAAAGTCTAAAAAACAGTTAATTATATTATCAGCAATTGATAATCTAATTAAAGGTGGAGGAGGACAAGCTATTCAAAATATGAATTTGTTATTTAATTTTAAAAAAAATATGGGTTTACAATGAAATATTTACTATTAGCTTTCATTTTTGTAAGCGTCTCAAGCTGTAATAATCAGGTTTCAAATTTTGATGATAAAGGTTTAGATATTGATATATATAAAAAAGATATGACTTATGAGAAATTCAAACAAACTATTATAGAATATGCTGATAAAGCATCTTTCCCAAATTTAACAAATTAATGATAAATAATAAGATTAATATAGCTGTTGTTGGACTTGGACAAGTCGGAAATTATTTACTCAATGAATTAATTACAAAAAAAAAAGATATCGAATTAAAAACAGGAAAAAAGATACAAATTGTTGCAATTTCTGCCAGAAATAAAAACAAAAAAAGAAAATTTAAAATAAATAAATCAATTTTTTTTCAAAATCCTTTAGACATATTTAAGAAAAAAAAAATAGATATACTTTTTGAGGCAATTGGCCAAAGCGATGGAGTTTCAAAAAAAATTGTTGAAACTGCACTAAAAAATAAAATTCATGTAGTTACACCAAACAAGGCTTTAATTTCTAAACATGGTGATTTTTTATCTTATTTAGCTGAAAAAAATCATGTGAATCTTGAGTTCGAAGCTTCTGTTGCAGGAGGTATACCAATACTAAGAACTATTAAGGAAGGACTTGCTACAAATAAGTTAAATAAAGTTTATGGAATACTTAATGGAACTTGTAATTATATTTTATCAGAAATGGAAAAAACTCGAGACAGTTTTTCAATTGTTTTAAAAAAAGCTCAAGACCTTGGATATGCTGAACCTGGAAATCCAAAATTAGATTTAAATGGTTACGATGCATTTGCTAAAATAAGAATTTTATCCTCATTAGCATTTAATAAAAAAATATCTAAAAATAAATGTTTGATGGAGGGTATAGAAAATATTGAATATAAAGATATAGAAATAGCATCCCAACTAAATTTTCGTATAAAATTATTAGGAATTACTGAAATTATTAATGGTGAATTATTTGAAAGAGTACATCCTGCTCTAGTAAATAAAGACACATATATAGGTAATGTAAATGGAGTAATGAATGCAGTAATTGTTGAGGGTTTACCAGTAGGGGAGAGCGTCCTTCAGGGTGAGGGAGCTGGACCTGGTGCTACTTCATCCGCCTTAATGTCAGATTTGTTGTCAATTCTAAGAGGTAATATTAAATATCCATTTGGATTGCCAGATTTTAAAAGACAAAATCCTATTTCTTATAATCAAAAACTATCATCAAATTCTCTATACTTAAGATTAGAGGTAAAAGATAAGTCTGGTGTCTTGTCTGAAATTACAAAACTTTTAGCAAATAATAGAATTTCTATTCAAAGAGTTATTCAAATTCCTAATCATAAAAAAAAATCCGCCTCAATTGTGATTATTACTCATAAATCTTTAGAATTTAGATCTCAAAATTTAATAAACTCTCTTAAAAAAAATAAAAATGTTTTAAAAAAACCAGTTTTAATAAGACTTTTTTAATGGGAATTTACATAAAGCTCTTTGAGGTATTATTTCCAGTCTTTTTTGTAATTGGTATTGGTTATTTTTTAGGTAGAAAAAATTCTAAAATAGATACTTCATTTATAACTAGTTTTGCCGCAAATATTGGTACACCTGCAATGATTATATATGCGGTTACTTCAACTGGAATAACATTTGATATTTTTGCAAATTATTTTTGGTATTACTTAATTGCTATATTTCTTTTCTCAATATTTGGAATTTTGACCTTATATTTTTTAAAAACTAAAGATATAATAAGAGAACTTCCACCTCTAATTCTCCCTAACACTGGCAATATGGGTCTACCTATTTGCTTATTTGCTTACGGATCTCAAGGATTAGGTGTGTCTGCAGCAATATCTTCTCTAATAATTCTTTTTCATTTTACATTAGGAGTTTTTTTAGCTGACAGAAAATTTAATTTTAAAATTATAACAAAAAATCCTCCATTTTATGCAATAATAATTTCTGCATTAATTTTGTTTTATGAACTAGAACTTCCAAAATTTATTATAAATACTACTGAATGGCTTATGTATGCTACAATTTTTTTAATTTTAATGTCTTTAGGTATTGCCCTTACTAGATTGAAAGTTTTTTCTATAAATAAAGCAATTTTTTCTTCTTTAACTAGAATGATTATTGGACCGATAATTGGTTTTTCGTTGATAACTTTTTTTAATTTAACAGGTTACGCAGCGGGAGTGCTTTTAATTCAATGTTCAATGCCAAGCGCAGTTTTAAATTACCTTGTAGCATCAATTTACTCCCCTAAAAAAATTGTAGATTCTATTGCTAGTACAATAGTAGTTTCCACATTAATGTCATTTATAACTATACCCATTGTCGTCTTTGTATCATTAAAATATTTTTCTTAATGAAAGCTATTTTACTTAATATATCTGCGTGGATTATGCTCCCATTTATGGATGCAATTGCTAAATATTTATCTTCAGATCTACCTTTCTTTCAGATTACGTGGGCAAGATATTTTTTTACAGTTTTTCTTGTACTACCTTTGATGTTCTTTTTTTTTAAGGATCAACTTAAATGGACAGAAAATCCAAAGCTACAATTCTACAGAGGAATAACTTTATTTTTTGCTAACATCTGTTTTTTTTATTCGATATCTATAATCTCCATGGCTAAGGCATTAACTTTAGCATTCGTTGCTCCGTTAATTACAACAATTTTATCGTCTATTTTTTTAAAAGAGAATGTTGGATTCAAAAGATGGTCAGCGGTTATTGTAGGTTTTATAGGTATACTTATAGTCATTAGACCTGGATTTATAGAATTTAATCTAGCTAGCATTGCAGCTGTCTGCACTGGTTGTTTCTACGGTGTTTATTTAATTATTACTAGACAACTTCATTCAACTGATAGTCCTTTGTTAACTTTATTATTAACAGGTCTAGTAGGGGCTTTTATTGGATCAATTATTGTGCCTACTGTTTGGGTTAATCCGACTTTAATTCAGTGGTCATGGCTGATTATCATGGGTTTATTTGCTTGTTTGGGTCACATATTGCTTATCTATTCATTAAAATACGCTGATGCTTCTAAATTAGCTCCATTTGGCTATATTGAAATAGTCCCCAATATTATTTTAGGTTATTATTTATTTAATGATTTCATTGATATTTGGACTTTTATAGGTTTGTTTGTAATAATTTCATCAGGACTTTATATAATTAGAAGAGAGTATATTTTGAATAAAAAGTAAACATATATTTACTATATTATAAAGTATTACTTTAAATATGATATATAAGTTACTGTAATTATTAAATTTTATAAGTATAAAATTAATTATAAAATTTTAGAAATTATAAGTTAATAAAATCTAGAAGTAACCTAAAAAATTTACAATTTTAGTTATATTTCTTGTTTTATTAGGTTATTGAATTTTAAATTTAACATAATCAGTTAAAACTCGATTACTTGTTTCGCTTTATTGCTGAATTTATTAAGAAAAAAGCAATAAAAATTATAAGCTTTGCAAATAGTGAATATAGCGATTAAAGAGCCATAGAAGGGGCTTATTTAAGGATTATTTGATAGAAGGTTCAACTGACAGGAGAACTAAAAAAAAATTAACATTTTTTATGAAAATTTAAAAAAATCGTTTAAAATTAACGATTCTAAAACAAAATTCCTTCCATTTTAAGTAGTTTTTTTTTAGTTTTTATACCTCCGGGACCTGAATAACCACCTAGACCACCATCAGATCTTATAACTCTATGACATGGTACTTTTGGAGCATATGGGTTTTTGCCAATAGCATTTGCCACCGCCCTTACTGCTTTTGGTCTATTTATAGCTTTTGCAACATCAAGATAAGTTCGGGTTTGACCCTTTGGAATTTTTTTGAGATATTTCCAGACTTGTATTTGAAACTTGGTACCGTTAAAAACCATATTGAAAAAAACCCCTGTTTCCTTGCACTTTTTATGGTGCAAAGAACAGTTGTTTTGGCACGTCGTTGTATGCGCTACCGCCATGCCCACCACTCTACGATTTTAGCGCTACTCCGCAGAGTTTTCTGCCCCCTGAGCTTGAACCTCTCGGTTTTTCCTCAATTGGCCAGTTAAGAGTTGCCCCTTAAGTTGATAATATAATATCAAGTTTTAATATAAATGTTATCACTTAATCGTTGAATTTGGTGACTTTTTAACATATTGGAATAGTGGGGATAAATCTAAAATCATATGTTTTAAGTCATAAATATAAGACCAAAATAGCTTAATGAGAACAAAATAGCTAAAATTGACAGGAAATATGTTTCTATTGTTTTTCCCTCTTTTTTATTTTGAATATAAGCTAAAACCCAAAAACCTATTGCGCTTAATAGAAATATTAAGTTAGGTATTTCTCCATCAATTGAACCCATAATTGCAATTTAAACTATTGACAATATAAATCACTTAATATATTACTAATGATAATTAATTGTTATCAATAGTAATTATATGAGTGAACTAACTACAGAATTAAAAACGCTTCATGAGGCAACTTTAAATAACCTAAGAAGCTCTAAAGCAAATAATACTTTAAGAGCTTATAAATCTGATTTTAATGATTTTATGACATTTTGTGTAAAGCATGGATTAAATTCATTGCCAACAGAGCCTAAAATAGTATCTTTATATCTAACCCATCTCTCTAAAAATTTAACAATAAGCACTTTAAAGCGAAGATTGGTATCAATAAGCATGGTTCATAAATTGAAAGGTCATTATCTAGACACTAAACATCCAATTATAGTTGAGAATTTAATGGGAATAAGAAGAGTGAAAGGCAGTATTCAGAAGGGTAAAAAACCTATATTAATCAATCATTTAAAATCAATTATTAATGTAATTAATGAACAAAAAACTGATGAAATAAAAAAATTAAGAGATAAATCAATAATCTTAATTGGCTTTGGAGGCGGATTTAGAAGAACAGAGCTAATTTCAATTGATTATGAAGATTTAGAATTTGTTACTGAAGGGCTCAAAATTTATATTAAAAGATCAAAAACTGACCAATTTGGAGAAGGGATGACCAAAGGACTACCCTACTTCACTAATGATATTTATTGTCCAGTTACAAATCTTAAAAAATGGTTAGAAATTTCAAAAATTAAATCTGGACCTATATTTAGAAGATTTTCAAAAGGATTGTCGTTATCAGATAAAAGATTAACTGACCAATCTGTAGTTTTGCTTATGAAAGAATATTTGAACTTAGCAGGTGTCGAAAATAAAAATTACGCAGGTCATAGTTTAAGATCAGGTTTTGCAACAGTAGCTGCTGAGTCCGGAGCGGATGAAAGAAGTATAATGGCTATGACAGGGCATAAAAACACGCAAATGGTGAGAAGATATATAAGAGAGGCAAATCTATTTAAAAATAATGCATTAAACAAAGTTAAACTATGACAAAATTCTGTGTATCTTTAACAAGTTTGCCATCAAGAATTGATAATTTAAATCAAACACTGCTATCAATACAAAATCAATCCGTAAAACCCGACAAAGTTTTTTTAAATTTACCATATAAATTTAAAAGATTTCCAAATTATAGTTTTACATCTGAACAAATTAATAAAATTTCAAAGTATGAACTAGAAATATCTAGATGCGAAGATTTTGGACCGGGAACAAAATTAATGGGATCCTTAAACAAAATGTACGATAATTTTGATTGTGTAATTTTAATTGATGATGATCATATTTATCATGAAAAAATGTTTGAAATATTAATTGATAACTTTAATAAAGAGCAAATCAATTATTCTTACTATTTAAATAAAATATTTAATATAAGAAATGGTCAATGTTCAGACGGATTTTTGATAAATATTAAATTTTTAGATAAAATTGAAAAATTTTATGACCAATATGTAAAGAATAGCAAAAATATGTTTTTAGATGATGATTTATGGTTTGCTATATACCTTTATTGTGAAAAATATTCAAAAACAAAAAATATAATTGAAGATTTTAGGGCAAAAACAGGTGAACACTTGTCTTATAAACAGCATATAAATAAAGATATCGATGCACTTCATAAAACAGAGCATAAATCAAATATATTCTTAAATAGAAGAAAAATTCAAAAAATTGAATTTATAAAATACAAGCTTAAGAAACTTGCTTATTTTGTGTGATTAAATTAATTAATTCATTAGCCACATGAGAGTAATTACGTGAATTTCGCAAAGAGAACAGGTATGATCTAAATTTTAAATAAAGATCTTTATCATTTAGCAATTTATGAGAATAGTGAACAAACTCATCGATATTTTTTGCAATATATCCTGTTTTATTATGCTCTACTCTTTCATAAAGTGACCCATAACCCATTGTAACTATCGGCAAACACAGTTCTCTTGCCTCCTCAGCAGCCAAACAGAAAACTTCACCCTTATGACCTGGCACAAGCATAATCATTGAAGTTTTTAGGTCATTTATTAAATTATTTTTTGATCCTTTGTTTCTTAATTTAATTTTAAGATTAACTAAATCTTCAGAAATATTATAAGGTGGATTAACATATAGTTCAGCATCCTTATTTAATGAATATATTTGTCTCCAAGCATTTATCAAAAAATCAAGATTGCGATCTGATTTCGTTGTAAATATACACTTTTTTGACGGTAATTCATTTATATTAATTTCTTCATTTATAAATTCATAATCAGGAGCTAATTTAATTATGTGTTTTCCAAATATGGATGTAATTATTGATCTTTTTTTTAAATGATAATCTCCCTCTAATATTATTGTTGGTCTGTATAATAGGTACGGAATTAATTGTTTTTTTCTAATAAATTTTTCTAAGTTTTGAACACTATGAGACCATAAGAAATTTTTATTACATTTGAAATTTTTAAACAAATTCATGTCAGAAAATGAAATTAATACATCAGGACTTTTATAATTATGACAAGAATTAATATTAATCCAATTAACCTTATTTATTTCAACATTTGTTTTTGTTTGATTAAAAACTTTTACATTAAAATTAGGTTTCTTTGCCAATTCATTGGCAATATTAATTAGCACTTTTTCTGTCCCACCAATCAAAGCACTATTCAAATCATTTCCATTAAAAGGTATTGATTTTTCTAAAAAATATAAATCCATTCTATAATCTTTTTTCTAATTTTCTAATTGAGTCATCAAAATTTTTTTTTAAAACAACAAAATTGAACTTGGTTGGAGGAAACCATTCTTTGCATGATATAATCTGATTTATAAAATCTTGTCTATTTCTTAAATTAAAATGCATAAGAGATAATATTTCTTTTTGTAGATGATAACCTATGTGTGTAATAATTCCTTCTGGAGCTATAATTTTCGAACTATTTTTGATTGTTGTATACAAATTCAATCCATCTATATTTTTTAAAAAAAGTATCTTTTTTGAATTTATAATGTTTTCTTTCTTATTATTAAAGTCATAGCTATTAAAACTTTGAGTAAAAAATTCATCTGATGATTTATTATTTAACTCAGATGAAAATACTATATTACCTTTTACTGATGATAAAAATTCAATAAATTTTTTAACTTTTATAAAATCCCATTTTAGTAAATCATTAAACATTTTATGTTTATAGTGAAAATAAACAGGATTTTTTGGAAAATTAAAATTTAAGTTTGATGCTACATCATCATTTAATAAATTTGTAAAATTATTTTGTTTCTCAATTAGCAACTGCTGTATATCATAGGTTGAGTTTCTTTGTTTGATATTAATTCTATTTATAACTATTTTTTTATATAAAAATTTTCTTAAAAACAAATTAGGTCTGAATTTTTTGGCATCAATACAAATTCCATAAAATTTTATTTGTTTATAAAAAAAAAATAGAGGTAAAAAAAAATAAAAATTTTTTGGAGTAAGTATGTAGACAGTATCAATTTTGTTACAAAAAAAATAAAAAAGAATTTTTATTTTATTTAAAAAATCAAGATTTAAATTAATAACTTTAATTTTTTTAGGCTTAAACAAAAATTTAAAATTTTCATTTATTTTTGATAAGTAAATTTCAATTTGATCATGCTTATGTTTATTAAATATCAAATTAATTGTTTTTAAAGATGTAAATAAATCTCCTGTTCTATCATTTTTAAGTATTAGGATTTTTTTCACTTATTATTTTTTTGCCCAAATAAATTTATTATTGTTACCCTTATCGAAAGTTTTGTTAACAATATAGTCCGCCACTATTGTTGAATTAAAGTATTTCATATATTTTTCTTTACCATTTTTAGCGATTTTTTTTCTTAACTTTTCATCCTTGCTTATTTTTTGTATTTGATCTGCCAAATGATCTATTGTTGAATAGAATACCATTTCATTGCTTTCAAAAAAATCTCTATAAAAAGTTTTTTCATCAATTAGTGTCACTAAACCGTTTCCTATAATTTGCGTTATTCTATCACTGCTGTAATATTTTATTGGTGATCCCCTACTGAGATTTAATCCCATTTTGGAATTAGAAATATTTTTAAAATATTGGTCTGCCCATATTGGCTGGACACCATTCATGCCATAAATATCAAATCTAACATTATTACATTTCATCATTAACTTATTTATAAATATTTCTCTATCATCAGTAGTTCTGTTTTTTAACTTTCCTCTATGAACACCATGACTAAGTGCAAAAAAAACATCATTTGAACAATTTTTTTTATGATTTGAAAGAGTTTCAATAGAATGGTCGCAAGGATTTGGAATAAAATAACTGTTTGTTTTATTTAAAAATTTTAAAACATCCGGAGCAGTAGTTAAAAAATTACCGTCAATTACATCTATCTTGTCTAAAATTCTTTTTTTGTTCTTATGATAATCAGGACCATTAGAATTTAAAGGATCTAGGAACCATTGAGCAACTTTAAGATTTGAATATTCGCTTTTAAGACTATCAATTATATCGAGAGAAATCATATCAGCATGACCGAGAACAAGTAAGTCAGGTTTAAAATGGTAACAAGTTTTAATCAATTTATCATTTAAAGTTTTAGAACCGTTTAGATCTCTATAATTTTTACTTCGACTTACTATATCTCTATCACTAAATTCTAAAACACTATGACCCAATCTAATAAATCCATTATTAATCCTACGACCAGTATTAAAAAATAGTCTTCCATTATGTCTTTCATTAAAATTAGTTATATGAAGGATCCTTAATTTTTTATCTTTATTAATAAGAAATGGTTTTGATATATTTACTAAAGATTTTCTAACATTGTCAATTTGATCTGATACAAATTTATGGGTTAAATAAAAATTTTTATATGACAATTTTTGTAATTGTTTTCGTTTAGTTTTGTTAATAATTAATTTATCAATTCTTTCATAGATTTCTTTAACATTTAAATTTTTTAAAATAATTCCATTGGTCAGAGTTTCAGGAAGACCTCCTCTATTGCTTATAATTACTGCACACCCATTAGCAGATGCCTCGAGACTAGTTCTTCCAAAAGGTTCTTCCCACCTGGAACAAACTACAGCAATGCTTGATATTTTATAAAGGTTAATAATTTCAGTATGATTTATAAAACCTAACTTAACTAATCTTGCATGATTAAAATCAATCTTATCCCTAGGTTCATCACCTGCAACATAGGCTTTCCAGTTTTTATGTTTTTTTAATATTTTTATTACAGCTTTACCAAATAAATCATAACCTTTAGATCTATTGAGTTTACCAACAAAAGTTATAATATTTTTTTTTCTTTTTATTTGTATTTTATTCTTTGCTGCAGATTGATTTATTACAGTTAGTTTTTCGCTATTTATTGCATCTGAACTCATTCCATCGAGAAATCTTTTTTTTGACCAATTGCTGTTAAAAATTATTTTGAAACAATTTTTTAGCAAAAATATCCTATCATTTTTAGAAGAAGATCCATTCATAGAGAGAGGATCATTATGAAAATAAAGAATATAATTTCTTTTGGACAAACTTTTAACTAGATAATTAAGATAAATTGGACGATTGTGAATTTCTATTAAATCAGACTCAGACTTTTTTTCGATGGAAATAAATTTTTTTACATAATCTTTATTTGAGCTAAAAAAAAGACGATTTGATGTTTCAATATTAACATAAGAATTTTGAAACTTTTTTTTATATTCTGTATAACCATAAACAGTACTTGTGTGTTTAAATTTACTATATTTAATTGTATCGTTTATAAACAAAGATACAGCACCAGCATAATCTGGTGAAAAATTTTCTTTAAATGGTAATAAAATAGAGATTTTCATTTGTTAGATATTATTTTTTTTCTAAGAATATAATTTTTTTTTAATTTAAATTCGTTTTTCATCGCATCAGATTTTGAATCATACTTTTCATAATAAACCAACTTCCATATTTTTCCTCTAGTAAACTTAGCTCCCCTCCCCGTGTTATGTAATTTAATCCTTTTTTTTAAGTTATTTGTGTACCCTACATATGAAAATATTTTATTATTTTTAATTTTCGACACAATAAGATATACAAAATATGTCATTTTAACGGCCAATGCGAATGGTTATATTTTATAATAAAAAACATAAACGCTGTATCATAATTTTATTCTAGACTTTTGATTATTAAATTAATCCTTTTTTTAAAAAGTAAATAATTATCCTGGTGATAATTCATAATTTCTTGAAGATGTTTTTGATTAAATTGATCAACAGATTTTACTATTTCATTTTTATTAAAAATATTAAATAAATAAATAAAAAAACTTATTACATCCCAATATTTAATATTAAAAATATTCAAATACCATCTAATTATACTAATAGAAAAAAAACTTTTAAAAAAATTTAGTAAAAAATAGTTTTTATAAAAAGGAATATAGATCAAATTTTTTATAGATTTATTGTACTTTTTTATAGTAATGAAATTTAAATTCTTACCAATAAAATTATAAAATTTATCGTATTCTTTTTTACTTTTATTGATAAAAAATTCTTCAAATTCTAAAAATAGAACTCTGTTACAAATTTTAAGATAATCATTAAAAATTATATTATAATTATATACTTTATAATTAGTTCCCATTGAATTATTTAAATTAATTCTTTTATTTAGTAAGTTTATATTAGTTGATGTGTAATCCACAAAATTAGTAGTTATTCCTTTTTTAAGAGAAAAATTATAAAAAGAGTATATTAATGCTGACGGTTCTCGAAAAAAAATAATATATTTAGGTTTATTGAACAAATCATCCAATATCTTTAATCTATTATTTACATCAACAAATCCATTTGCTTGATGACCAAATGCACCTTCATTGGAAATAATTATATTTGGTTCTTTTGTTTCATTAATTTCTCTTTGAATTTCTTTTTTAATTTTATTATTTGGAAATTTTAGATAATTTTGTAACTTATTGTATTTATAAAAAAATTTATAGTCTTTATTATTCATATTCAAAAAATTTTGTTGAAGCGTTGTAGATCCACATTTATGTAAGCCTATATGTAGAATAATATTTTTATTTTTCATAAATTAGCAATAATACTAAAAGTATAATTTATTTAGCTAATTATTAAATTTATAAATGTCATTTTAAATAATAATAATACTGTATTTAGTAGCTAGTGGCGGTCCCTAGGGGAATCGAACCCCTCTTTCATGGATGAAAACCATGTGTCCTAACCGATAGACGAAGGGACCAAAAAACATTCTTCTATTGTAAAATAATAATTTAATCAAGTTTAATCAAACAATAGCATCTTTAATTATTAAATTAAATTCACTATTATTTTTAATAATTTTATTATTAATTTGAACAATTAAATCAATTTTTTTTTTGGAATTCATTAATAAATATCCCAGTTTTGTTCCAATTACATTAAATGCAAAACCTAAATAAAATTTATTATCTTTTTTTTTTATTATAAGTTGTAAATGTGAATCTTTAATAATTTTAAATTTAACAATTTTGTTATTTCTTACTAAAAACAGTGGACTTGTATTATAGTTGCCAAATGGTTCTAATTTCTGAAAGTCCTGCTTGGCAAAAATTAAAAGTGAATCAATTTTTTGTTCACTTATGTAAAATTTATTGTTTTCTATTTTTTTAAAGTTTTTATTATAGACAAAATTAAGAAATTTTTTAAAATCATTTAGTTTATCCTTTTCTAACACGCACCCTGCGGCCATTGCATGTCCACCACCTTTAAGAATAATTTTTTTTTTAATAGCTAAATAAAAGATATTTCCAATATCAAAACCTTGAATAGATCTTGATGAGCATTTTATTAATTTGCCTGAATTTGTTAATACAAAACATGGTTTATTATAAAGTTCAACAAAATTAGCTGCAATAATTCCTAACAAACCTTCATTAATATTATTTTTATAATTGAAAATAACTTCTGTTTTAAAATTATCTAAATTTTTATTTAATAATTGAAACGTATTATTTTGAATTTTTTTTCTTTTATTATTTAAAAAAATTAGCCTTTCAGAAATTTTATCAATATTAAATTTATTTTTTTCAATTAGTAAACTAATGGGCAAATCTGAAAAGCCTAATCTACTTGGAGAATTTAATATTGGACCTAGTGAAAAGCTGATATCTGAAGTCATCAATCTATTTTTGAGATTGAGTAACTTATTTAAATTTTTAAAGTTATTATATTTAAAATTTTTAAGACCATTAATTACAATTGATTTATTGTAATCTCTTAATGGCATTTGATCACAAATTGTTGCAATAGCTGAAAAGAATAAATACTTATTTAAATCAATATTTTTATTTATTTTAAAATTTTCTATTAAATATTTAATAAAAAAATAAACCAAAGATGTGGCACAAAAAAGGAAATGTTTTTTATCTGTTGGATTTTTAAGTGGGTTTATGAGAACAGTTTTTTTAAATCTTTTTTGTTCATGTACTTTATGATGGTCAATAATAATAGTTGATAAACCTCTTTTCTCTAAATAATTGATCTCTTCAAGTGAATTTGAGCCACAATCTACAAATATAATTAATTCATAATTATTTTTATTAATTAATTTTTCTAATAGTAGTTTATTTGGTCCATACCCATCTAATAATCGATTGGGTATAAAATAATTACAATTAATATTAAGATTAGTTAAATAATCATATAACAAATATACTGAAGAATAACCATCGACATCATAGTCACCAAAAATTAATATTTTTTTATTATTCTTGTAACAATCAAATATAAACTTATAAGCAAGTTTAAAGTCTTGATTTTTATAAATAATTTTTTTTTGTTGCATTTTATAAATTGAATTGTGAATTTCTTCATCTGTATAATGTTTATCAATAAAGATTTTAGATAATAAATATGAAATACTGAATTTTTGTTTGTTTTTTAAAATTAAGCGCTCTGGAATATCACTTTCTTTCCAATTAATACCATTAATAGATTTCATTCAGATTGATATTTTTTATGAATTACATTAACTAAATTTTGGCTTTTATGAGTTATTAGTGTCTCTGTATAAAACAAACTTCCATCTTTTTTTACACCATTAATCAAATCACCCGTAGTTATGCCTGTTGCGCAAAACATTGAGTCTCCTCTTACAATTTCATTGATTTCATATTTTTTATTTAAATCATTAATGCCCATTTGTTTTGCTCTTACTTTATCTTTATCTGTTTCAAATATAAATCTACCTTGAAACTTACAATTTAATGCATCTAATGCAGAAGCCGCTATAACTCCTTCGGGTCCGCCACCAATACCCATGAAAATATCTACATCATATTTTTTATCAGAAACCAATAATGCACCAGCTACATCACCATCGGTTATTAATTTAGCTTTTGCTCCGATTTTTTTTATCGAATTTATTATTTCATTATGCCTTTCTCTATCAAGCAAACAAACAGTAATATCCTCTATTTTTTTATTTTTAAAATCTGAAAGATTTTTAAGATTTTTTTCAATTGTATTATCTAAGTCGATTACATCACTTGGAATATTCTGACCAAACGCGATCTTGTTCATATATGTTTCAGGTGCCTTAAATAAATTTCCTTTTTCTGAAACAGCTATTACTGAAATTGCTCCTGGTAAATTTTTGGCAACAAAATTTGTACCTTCAACAGGATCTACGGCTATATCGATTTTTTGTCCTTTGTTGTTTCCTAATTTTTCTCCAATATATAACATTGGAGCCTCATCTAATTCACCCTCCCCGATAACTACTTCACCTTCTATATTCAATTTATTGAGATTGAGTCTCATTACATCAGTTGCTGCTTTATCAGCAAGAGTTTTATCTCCGTTTCCTAAATGAGGATAACAAGAAATTGCTGCTTTGGACGTGATATCAATTAAATTTTCTAAAAGATTTTTATCTAAAGACATTCACTAATCTATAGCATGTTCTTTTTCATCTACAAATTTAAGTTTAGTCTCAAATTCTCGTAATCTCTTATAAACACTAGCTAATTCAATTATTGTAGGCCATGCTTTTAATAAATATTGCATAGACCCTTCAACTCTACCAAATGCTCTTATAATTTGCTGCATCACTCCCAGGGTAACTGCTCCTGCTACTATCGCGGGTGCTAAAAAAACATATGCTGATAAAACATTTGCCTGTAAATAAGCTATTCTGCCAATATTAAAGTATAAGTATCTTATGTAACTTAAAAAATGAATACTTCTGACACCATCGAATAACTCCTCTAAGGTTTTAGGTCTTACAGTTCCATCATCTTCTGCTATAACAAGTATTTTTCTGTAAGCAGCCTCTTTCTTTTGAAGATCATACTCAATTCCGACTAATCTTAAAATTAATCCAAGAACAATTAAAAAAATTGTACCACCTACCGACCATATTAAAGCTCCTACAATTAAACCATAATCCCAATCACCAAAAAAAAATATTGGTATAGAGATACTTAATCCAAAAAGAATAGGCATAAACTCAACTAAAATCATTAAAGCCTCAATAAAACTTGTTCCTAACGACTCCATAATTCTAGAAAATTTAATGGTATCTTCCTGTACACGTTGTGAAGCTCCTTCAATTTTTCGAGCCCTATCGTACACGCTATGATACCATTCAACCATTGCTGTTCTCCATCTAAACAAATAGTGAGAAGTGAAAAAACTAATTAAGACCGCCAGACCAACATATAAAGCGGCCAAAGTAATAAATGATAGTAAGCTAGTCCAATATTCCTCAATTGTAATAGCGTTAGGTGCAGTTAAAGCTTTCTGAATCATGTCATAAAACTCACCAAACCATTCATTTATTTTAACATCAATTTTTACTTGGATCCAAAGAGATGATAAAATTATAATTGATCCTAACCATGACCACGTAAACCAATGTTTTAAAGTAAAAAATCTAAACATTATTACTTTGTAAAATTATCAGAATATGATTTTTTATTAACTTTCCTTGCTTGTGACTCTATTAATTCATATTCAATTTTATTTTTTTTTGCATAATCAACCGCTAATTCTTTTGAAGTAAATTCCATTTTTAATTCTGAGTAAGTATCATTAGAACTTTCCCATCCCATTAATGGATTTATTGTTGGGTCATTAGCAATAAATTCTAAAATCCATTTATCGAATTTTTTTAATCCAGACTGCATAGCAGTTTTTGATGGTTTGTATATTTTTGCTTTTTTCATAAATGGTCGGGGCGGCAGGATTTGAACCTGCGACCCTCTGGTCCCAAACCAGATGCGCTACCAGGCTGCGCTACGCCCCGAAGAGTGTACTAATACAATAGAAATATTAAATTTCAAAGTATATAAAGTTGTAAAATAAAAGCTTTTTTAAGAGAATCTGCTATATATTTATTTAATGATTGTAACTTGTGAAAAATGTTCAAAAAAATTTAATATAGATGATAATTTAATTCCAGATGAAGGAAGAGAATT
Source organism: Pelagibacteraceae bacterium AG-365-D07 (assembly GCA_003280005.1). GTDB lineage: Bacteria > Pseudomonadota > Alphaproteobacteria > Pelagibacterales > Pelagibacteraceae > Pelagibacter. The sequence continues at coordinate 16,333 of QCGH01000004.1, forward strand.
GCAATGTGGAAGTTGTAACTATAAGTGGTTTTATAAAAAAAATGAAAATGCAATTTCGTTAAAAAATGAAATATCTGAAAGTTTGTCTAAAAATTATGATTTTGAGTATGCCAATAATGATTTATCGAGTAAAAAATTAGAAAATTTAGATAAAGCTAAATACAAAGATTTAAAAAAACCTTCTGTTGATAACAAAATAAAAAAAAAACCAAAAATAATTAAAAATTCTCTAGTTTTTGTTATATCTGTGATAGCTTTAATTGTTTTATTGGATACTTTTAAATATCAATTAAATTATTATTTCCCAGAATTAGATTCAATCTTGAATAATCTCTATGAATCTTTAAAAGACCTTTCATTATTTTTTAAAGATCTTATTAATTAAATGATTAGACATATAACCAATTCTTTTAAATGGTTTTTTAAATTAGAGGCTGCTAGTGGTCTTTTTTTGCTTTTTTCAGCAATTATTGCTTTGATAATAAGTAATTCAAATTATGCAAATTTATATTTTGATACACTTAATCAATATTTATTTATAGGTATAAATAATGTAGGTCTAAAGTTGAGTGTGTTGCATTGGATAAATGATGCTCTTATGGCTATATTTTTCTTTTTTGTAACTCTAGAAATTAAAAGAGAATTTATTCAAGGAGAATTATCTAATATTAAACAAGCAATGCTACCTATAATTGGAGCTGTAGGCGGCATGTTAGTTCCGGCATTAATTTATGTTGCAATAAATTTTAATGATACAGCAACGCTAAATGGTTGGGCCATTCCTTCAGCTACTGATATTGCTTTTTCACTTGGTGTTTTATCATTGCTTGGATCAAGAGTTCCTCTTTCGTTAAAAGTTTTCCTAACAGCTTTAGCAATTATTGATGATTTGGGAGCAATTCTTATTATTGCGATATTTTATTCTGGTGACTTAAATATAAAATATTTATCCTTAATGTTAGTATCATTTATTATTTTACTAATATTCAATAAAATTAATATTAAAAGATTTTTACCATATCTTATAGTTGGAATATTATTGTGGGATTTTACACACAACTCAGGGATACATGCAACAATAGCTGGTGTTTTATTAGCTATGACAATTCCTCATAGAAAGAAAAATAAAGATTTTTCTTTATTAATTAAGTTAGAACATGCCATCAGTCCTTATGTAGCATTTGGGATTATGCCTTTATTTGCATTCGCAAATGCTGGTGTTTCACTTGATGGCTTATCATTTAGCAGTTTGTTAAATAAAGTACCATTGGGAATTTTGTTAGGATTATTTGTTGGTAAACAAATAGGTGTTTTTCTATTTTGCTATATATCAATTAAATTAAAGTTTGCTCAATTACCCACAAGTTCAAACTGGTATAATTTTTATGGAGTTGGTGTTCTGACGGGAATTGGTTTTACAATGAGTTTATTTGTTGGAAATTTAGCTTTTGTTGAAAATATTCAATATATTGACGGGGTTAAGATTGGAGTTTTAACTGGGTCATTATTGTCAACCTTATTTGGTTATTTCTTGATATTACTTACGCCAAATAAATAAAAATAATGAAAGCAAAGATATATTTTTTAATATTAATTTTAATGATTTTTTTTAAAAATAATTTATCTGCAAACTATGACAAATTATTTTATGATTTCAAAATTAATGATGTTTCAGGTAATAAACTAGATCTTAAAGAATTTAAGAATAAGGTTGTTTTATTAGTTAATACAGCAAGTTACTGTGGTTTTACAAAACAGTACGATGATTTACAATTTATTTGGGATAAATATAAAGAAAAAAATTTTGTTGTTTTGGCTGTTCCATCAAATTCTTTTAATCAGGAAAAAAAAACAAATGATGAAGTAAAAGAATTTTGTAAATTTAACTTTAATATAACTTTTCCTATTACCGAAATAAGCGAGGTTAAAGGTGATTTGGCTCATCCTATTTATAAATGGGCAATTGAAAATCATGGTTCATCCGCAAAACCTAAATGGAATTTTCATAAAATTTTGATAAATCGTGATGGTAAAGTTGTAGATACTTATAGTTCATTAACAAATCCAAAATCAAAAAAAATTACATCAAAAATAGAAGAATTAATTAATAATTAGTTTCATTCCATCGTATGCTGGATAAACAAATTTTGGTAATTTTTTCTTCAATTTTTCGTAATCTAGTGAACTATGTAAATTAGTCAAAATAGTATATTTTGGCTTAATCTCACTAATAAGTTTTAAAATCTTATCTAAATTATAATGCGATGGATGGGGCTCCTCCCTTAAACAATCTACTACAAAATATTTTAACTTAGAAATATTGGGATAATTTTTTTGATTTATAAAGCTTACATCGCTTACATATGCAAGTTTATTATTTATTATATAACAAATGCTATTTATTGATCCATGCGTTACTTCAAATGAAGTAATTTTAATTTTATTTCGTAAAAAGGTATGTTTTTTTTTTAATTTATTTAATTTCATTATAGGCGGATAAAACTTACTTGTTTTAATAAAACAATACTTAAATGAATTTAATAAATAATTAGAGGTAGTCGTGTTGGCAAAAACTGGAATTGCTTTTCTTTGTTTTAAATAAAAATATCTTAAATCATTAATTCCATGTGTTTGATCTGCATGTTGATGTGTATAAAAAACATAATCCAAAGATTTAACTTTAGACTTTAAAAATTGTTGTCTTATATCAGGTGACGAGTCGATTAATAGATTGAAATTTTTTGCACTAAGTAAAGCAGAGCATCTAGTCCGATAATTTTTACTATTTTTAGGATTGCATTTCCCAAAATTTCCATCTATTCTTGGAACTCCTAGGCTGCTACCACTACCCAATATTGTAAAATTGATTTTCATTTCGATGCAAAAAGATTGTTAAAATTATCAGTTGTAACTTTATCCATATTTTCTTCTTTCATTTTTTTTATTTCTGCTAATTTCTGTAAAGTAAATTTAATAAAACTAGGTTCATTTTTTTTTCCTCGCATTGGTGATGGGGCAAGAAAAGGACTATCTGTTTCAATTATTAACTTTTCGTTAGGTATATATGCGAAAGTTTCTCTTAAATCAGATGAATTTTTGAAAGTTATTATTCCGCTGGCTGAAAAGTAGCAATTTAAATCTAATAATTTCTTAGCAAATCCATAAGATCCTGTAAAACAATGCATTAATATTTTTAGATTAGAGTTTTTGTAATTATTCAAGATATTGAATGTATCTACTTCAGCATTTCGAGAATGGACAATTAAAGGAACATTTAAATCTAAACAAGCCTCTATATGATTTTCAAAACTCTTAATTTGGTTACTTCTATCACTATTATCGTAATAAAAATCTAGCCCAGTTTCACCAATACCAATAATTTTATTAGAGTATTTTGTATTTTCTATTATTTTTGATTTTGAAATTAAATTTTTATCAACCTCATGAGGATGTATTCCAAAAGTACCATAAATTATTGGATCAATATTTATTATTTTCTTTATATTTTCAAAACTTTGAATATTTGTGCAAATTGTAAGTAGTTTTGTAATACCTGCTGCTTTTGACCTTGAAATAATATCATTAATATTTTGATATAAGGGTTCGTGATCTAAATGACAATGTGAATCAATCATCGTTATTAATTTTATTAAATAATATTTTAATTTTATTAATACTCAAATTTGGTTTTAAAAATTCATTATCTTTAATTGAGTCTACATTAATATTTTTTTCATCTAAATTAAATATATGAAGAGCTTTCAATGAACTATTTGGAATAACGGGATACAACAATATAGAAATTTTTCTAATAAGTTCTAGAGATGTATAAATTATTGTATGAAGTCTTTTAATATCATTCTTTTTTTTCCAGGGTTCCTGATCATTAAAGTATTTGTTTGCTAAAAACATATTCTCAACAATAAAATTCATATATGCATTAATATTTTGATTATTTATATTTTGAATTAAATTTTCATAATTATTTGTAAAATTATTTAATATATTTAAGTCGTCTTTGTTAAAATAATAATTTTCAGGAATTTTTAATGATAAATTTTTTTCAGTAAAAGATAAAACTCTTTGACATAAATTTCCAAAATTATTTGCTAAATCACTATTTATACATGAGATTAGTTTATCTTTAGAAATATTTCCATCGTTACCAAAAGATACTTCTTTTAATAAATAATATCTAAGAGGATCTAAACCATATTCATTAACAATTTCTATTGGATCCAAAATATTACCTTTTGATTTAGACATTTTTTCGTCACCAGAAAGTATCCAGCCATGTCCATAAACTCTTTTAGGTGTTGGCAAATCTGCAGCTAATAAAAAAGCAGGCCAATATACAGCATGAAATCTAAGTATATCTTTGCCAATCATATGCAAATCTGCAGGCCAGTAGTTTCTATATAAATTATCATCTGTATTTGGATAATTTAATGCACTAATGTAGTTCGTAAGTGCGTCAAGCCATACATATATTATATGTTCCTTGTTGGTTGGTACTTGCACACCCCATGAAAAAGATTTTCTGCTTACAGATAAATCTTTAAGCCCTGATTTAACAAAACTTACAACTTCATTTCTTCTAGATTTAGGTAAAATAAAATTTTCATTATTATTATAAAGTTCTAGAAGTTTATTTTCCCATTTAGATAATTTGAAGAAATATGATTCTTCCTCCAGCCATTCAACTTGTGAACCTGATTGTTTTGCTAATTTAATTCCATTTTTTTCTTCTATTTCATCCTCTAAATAAAATGCTTCATCAGAAACAGAATACCAACCCGAATATTTTGAAAGATATATTTCTCCTTTACTTTCTAATATACTCCATAGTTTTTGTACAGAATTGTGATGTCGTTTTTCTGTAGTTCTAATAAAATCATTGTTTGACAGATTAAGTGTTTTTGTTAAGTCTAAAAAAGTTTTACTAATTTCATTACAAAAATCTAAGGGTTTTTTATTATTCTTTTCTGCTGCTCTTTGAATTTTTTGACCATGTTCATCAGTACCTGTAAGAAAAAAAACATTATAACCTTCCATTTTTTTAAATCTTGCAAAAAAATCTGCAACTATACTTGAATATGCATGGCCCATATGTGGTTTGGCTGATGGATAATAAATTGGTGTAGTTATATAATAATTTTTGTTCATTTATTATTGATTAATTATTTAAAAATTTTTGATCGAATTTTAAAAAAAAACTATCTAAATCTAGATTATATTTATTCATTAAATTGTGTTCAGTTACACTACTTATAAAGAAATCATAATATTTATAATCTTTAGTTTTTGAATACATTTTTGTAAAATAAATTTCAATATATGACTGAAAATAATTAGAAATAAACAAGTTTTTTTTGTAAAATTTATTATTAACTATATGTCGAATTGTTGTTTCTGCATCATGTGATTTTAAATCAAGATTGTTATCGTTGATAAAGGTAATATGATCGATTAAAAACTTTGGTGATAATATAATAGATTTAAAATCATCATTTAGATCACTATAAAAATCATAATCAAAATGCTCCTTTATTACATTTGATAGTTCTTTATAATTAAAATTTAACTTAAAAGTTAAACATCTTGATTTAATTGTATCTGGGATATGTTTGTTAAGATTATAAGTTAATATAAATATATTTTGTGAATTCGATTCTTCTAAACTTTTAAGTAAAGCATTAGAAGAATTAGTATTTAAATCTTCTACACTGTCAATTAAAATAATTTTTTTATTACTATTAAAAGAAGATTTGTTTAAAAAATTAATCATATTTCTTATTTGATCAATCTCTATAAATTTTTTTTCTTGATTTCTAGAAATATAAAAAAAATTTGGATGTGATAAGTTATTTATAAGATTAAACGACACACTATCTTTATTAATTATTGTATTTTTAACGTCATATTTAGTAATTTCATTTTGAGAAAAAAAATAATTTACTAAATGTAATGCAAAAGATGTTTTTCCAATTCCTTCTTGTCCTGCGAGAAGAATTCTGGAAGGTAATTTTTTTTTTATATCTAAATTGACAAAATGATTAAATAATTCGTTATAAGAAAATAATTTTAATGTAGTATTTATCATTATTTGATTATTTTTAATATTTTATTTAAAACTTTTTTTTTATTATTATCCAGATTATCATTTGAATCTATGATAGTATAAAATGGTTTATTTTTAGACAATTTTAAGTAACCATTTTGAACTTTTTGATAAAATTTGGTTTTAAACTTATCATATCGATTTTTATTTCTTCTGGCGGAAAGTCTCTTTGATAAGTTTTGCATACTAATGATATTTAGAAAAATAATATTTGGCTTAATATTTTTAAGTAAGATTTTATTTATCCTTTCAATTAAAGACTTGTCTAAACCCATGCCATAATGTTGATAAGCAGTTGTTGAGTCTGTAAATCTATCAATTAAAATAATTTTTTTTTTATAATTTTTTTTAATTACCAAGTCTATATTTTCGCTTCTTGCTGCAAAATATAACATCAAATCAGTGAATGTATTAAATTTGTTATTTCTATTTAATATTAAATTTCTAATTTTTTCAGAATTTATATTGCCACCAGGTTCACGTATTTTAATAAAATTAATTTTTTTTTTTTTTAAATATCTTGAAACATAATTTATTAAAGTGGTTTTGCCTGACCCCTCTATACCTTCAAAAACTATAAGAGGTTTTCTATTAAACATCGCCCCATATTAAGAAATTTACAGATCTAATTAATTTAGAGAATTTGTTTACTTCTTCAATATTTTCAGAAGCTAATAATTCTAATGATTCTATCAATTCACCCTTATAATAAATATTTACATCACCAACTTTTTGATCTTTTTCTATTGGTGCTTTTATCGGTCCATTATAATTTAGTACAACTTTTAGGTTTCTTAACCTAGCTTTTTGAATTGTTTTATAAACATTATTTTTAAAATGTGTTTTGACTGTATTTTTTTTTCCTAACCATACTTGAAGATCTTGAAACGAATTTTTTTCATTATAAATCTCTACTGTATCAAAATTTGTTAATCCATAAGTTAATAATCTGGAAGATTGTTTGGATCTAGCGTTCTTAGAATTAAATCCACTTCCAACAGCAATAAGTCTTCTCCCTTTTCTAGTTATAGATGATGCCAGCGAATATTTTTCAAGAGCTAAATATCCTGTTTTAATTCCATCAACACCCATATTTTTATAAAGAAGTGGATTTCTATTGCCCTGAGTAATTGGATCTCCGCCTGTCCTGTCCCATGTAAATTCCTTTTCGGCAAAATAAGTATAATATTCAGGATAGTTTCTGATTAAATAATCAGACATGATTAAAATATCTCTGACAGTTGAATAATTATCAGGGTCGTTTATGCCAGATGCATTTGAAAAATTAGTATTATTCATTCCAATTTCTTTTGCTTTAGATGTCATCATAACTGCAAACTCTTCTTCTGATCCAGCTATTCCCTCAGCCAAAGTAACACAAGCATCATTTCCAGATGCTATAATAATACCTTTTAGCAAGTTTTCTACTGACACCTCATCACCAACCATTATAAACATTGATGAGTATCCGGCATTAGCCAAACGCCAGGCATTTTCAGAAACAAGAAATTTTTCATCCAAGTTCAATTGACCTTTTTTAATTAAATCAAAAGCAATAATTGAAGTCATTATTTTAGTCATAGACGCTGGATAAATCGACATATCCGCTTCTTTTTCATAAAGGATTTCACCTGATAAATAATCTTGTAAAATAGCAGTTTTGGCATCAATTTTGAATTCAGCAGATTTTACAAATGTTGTAATAAGAGATAGAAAAAAAACTAATAATATTTTATTCATTGTTTCAATAATTCTAAATTTTCAAAATATAGATCTTCCATATCTTCAAAATCTTTTCTTAAATTTTTTAGTGATTTATAAGGACCTAGGGAAAGTCTAAAGGTGTTAATTGACAATTTGTCTATATTAATTTTTTTAATTTTTGTATCAGCCATTATTCTTTCTTTTACCAAATTTGCTGAGTCTTTATAATAAAAATCAGCAACTTTAATTATATAATTAAATTTTTTTGTTGATTTGGTGACCTTTTCTTTATTTTCATTAGATGTAGATATATTTACTATATTTACTCCTTCAACTGGTGCCTTATCAGCTACATTTTTTTCCTCTTCAAAGGTTTTTGCTTTACCTGCATAAAAAACAGAATTTTGATCAACCGACTCGATTAAAATGAAGGGTTCATCAAAATCTAATTCAATTTCAGTAGCAATTCTATCTGTGATAACAGAGTTATAAAAATTAGGATACCTCGATTTGCTTTTAACAGTTGCTATCACTGATTTATTATTAAGTTTATTAGTTATTTTAACAGTTGTATTTTTTTTTAAATTTTTTTGAAATACAAATAAATCTCTATCATTTAATTTCTTATTAACAGTTTTATCTTTAAATAACTTATCACTATAAACAAGTGTAAAACCATTATTAGAATATTTATTGAATATTTTTTGTTTTGTTATTTTTTCTCCAAAATCTTGATCAACACAAGACGAAAAAAATATAAAAAATAAAATATAGAATGGTTTAAAATTCATTTGTAAATTTTTCTTTTAAGGTGCAAACTGCTAGTGCAAATCTTAAAGATCTGTTCCATTTAAGTATTATTTCATAATTATCATAAATAACATAGGCTGGTGAGTATAAGTTTGAATTTTCAACAATTTCTTTGTCAGGGGTTACTATTGCCACTACTTCATCGCCATCGCCAAGATTATTACTATAATTTTTTATATACTTTTTAAAAAAAGACAATTTTTTTTTATTTTTAATCTCTTTTGCTGAATAATTTAAATATTTAACTGGTATTTTTTCATCTAAAACCACCTCTTCAAAACATTTATTTTTATTATCCCATCCCATTTTGAAAAGATAATTTGCTGCAGATGCAAAAGAATCTTCATTAGATTTTAAATCTATCAAACTATCTTTGTTATAATCAATTGCGTTGTTTAAAATTGTTGATGGCATAAATTGAAAGTTTCCAAAAGCACCAGCCCAAGACCCATATAATTCATCAGCTTTTATTTTTTTATTATCAATTAATTTAAGTGCTATAATTAATTCTTTTGTAAAAAATTCACTTCTCCTCTTATCAAAACTAAGAGTAGCCAAAGATGAGAGGATGTCCATTTTGCCAAGATATTTACCAAAATTTGTTTCAATACCCATTAGCGATAGTAAAAGTTCTTTTTCAACATTAAATTTTTTTTCAACTTGATTTATTAACTCAGAATTACTTTTATATGTTTTTAAACCAATGCTAACTTTTTTATTGTTCGCTCTTTTAGTTATGTATGTAAAAGTATCTTCATAAAATTCGGGTTGATACCTATCGTACTCAATTACTTTAGGTAAAAATTTAAAATCTTCAATTAAAAATAGTGTTTGATCACTAATACCTTCTGAAACTGCATATTTTGAAAAACTTTTTTTCCATTCATCAAAAGACTCTGAAAAGGCATTTATTGTAAAAAATAAAAAATATATAAAAGAAAACAATATTAATTTAATTTTTTTCATACAAATCGTATATATATATCATTACAGCAACCCATATTAGAATAAAACCAATTAACCGATAGAAGTCAAATGGTTCATTATATAAAAATAATCCTAAAATGAACTGAAATGTAGGGGTAATAAAAAACAACATACCTGAAGGACCTAATCCTGCAAGATGAATGCCTTTAACGAAGAGAAATAATGGAATCACTGTCATTGGACCAGCTATAGTTAAAATTATAGATAACTTAATTGAGTTTATTCCAAAATTCATGTTTCCACTTTCATAGATAAAATAAAAGCCTATTAAAGCAAAAGGTAATATCAAAAGTGACTCTATAAATAATCCTAAATCAACTTCGATATTAATTTTTTTTCTAAAAACATTATAAAGTGACCAAGAAAAACCGACTACTAATCCAATCAAAGGAAAATTTTTGTAAAAGTAAAAAAGATACAATACTGAAAAAAATGTTAAAATTATCGAAAAAATTCTTAATCTATTTAAATTTTCATTAAAAAATAAATATCCAAATAAAACACTTAATATTGGCATTATAAAGTATCCAAAACTTGCATCTACAATTTGATTTGTGGATACGGCATAAATCCATACAGACCAATTTAAAAAAATTAAAAAACTTGTTAAAGTTAAATATATTAAATTTTTTTTATTTTTGGTTATATTTATTATTTTCCGCCACTTAGAAAAATATATTGTAGTTATAGTTAACATTACCGCTGTCCAAAATACTCTATGAAGCACTAACTCAACACTACCTACAAATGATAACTCTCTAAAATAAATTACCCCAATTACTCCCCACCAGAACGAACCTAGTACTATGTAAAAAATCCCTCTATTAAAAGATGACATAAATTTGAATAAACTGTTTATATAGATTGATTTTCTTCTTGCATAATCATTTTTTAACAATAAAAGATTATTCAAATAGGAGAGATGGCTGAGCGGTTGAAAGCACCGGTCTTGAAAACCGGCAAAGGGGCAACTCTTTCCTGGGTTCGAATCCCAGTCTCTCCGCCACTAAAGTGGCTTAAAATTATAAAATTCTTTGTGTATTTTATTTAATTTTTCTTTTTTTTCTTCGCTAAAATTTTTATTCATTTTAATTAGAACTTCATCACTTAAATTTACAAAATTTTCTAAATCAGCCAGTTCCTCATAATTTAATTTGTTAATAATACTGGCAACAAATGAGGAAATAAGGACATCCATTTCTTTTGTGCCTCTGTAAGAAGCTCTATAAATAATTCTTTTTTTAATATCATCTTTATTTATTTTCATAATTCTATATTTATTTTATTTATGAATAATTATGAATATCTTTTATCAGATATTTCAATTTTAAAAGGTGTTGGAGTTTCTTTAGCTAAAAAATTTAGAAGAAAAAACATAAATACAATTTTTGATTTAATTTTGAGCATTCCCTCAAAATATATTGACAGATCTATAGAAACTAAAATTAAAGATCTACATATTGGCAAAATTCAAACAGTAACTATTGTAGTTGAGAAGTACAATTTTCCAAGAGTTAGAAATTTACCTAATAAAGTTATTTGTTCTGATAATACAGGAAAGCTAGATTGCATCTTTTTTAACTCATTTGAGGGATATATAAAAAAAATACTTCCTTTGAATAAAGTAGTTACAATAAGTGGAAAAATAGGTTTCTTTAGAGGTAAATACCAAATAACTAACCCTACACACGTTAGTACAGATGAGAATAAAATAAAAAAAATACACTCTAATTATAGTCTTACAGAAGGAATTTCAGATAATATTTTTAATAAAGTAATAAATGAAGCATTAATTAAACTTCCAAAAATGAGCGAATGGTTAAGTAAAGATATTTTAAATAAATTTGAAAACATAAGTTGGAATGAGGCGATAACCAATTTGCATAAACCAAAACAAACAGATATTGAAAAAAAATATATAAATAGACTTATTTTCGATGAAATTTTATCTACTTTTTTAATAAACTCAAAGATCAGAATTAATTTTAAAAAGAAAAATAAATTTCCAAAAAAGATAAATTCAAAATTAGTCAATTTTGTTGAAAATAAAATTGGTTTTACTTTAACAATAGATCAAAATAAAGCCATTAAAGAAATTAATAACGATTTATCATCTAAACAAAGAATGTTCAGGCTTTTACAAGGTGATGTTGGTAGTGGTAAAACTATTGTTTCATTAATTTCATCACAAAACGTGATTTTTAATAATTATCAAGTTGCATTTATGGCCCCTACAGAAATTTTAGCGAAGCAGCATTTCAATTTATTTAATAATATTTTTGGAAAATTTTCCAGTGCACAACTTTTAACAGGAAAAACTGATTATAAGGAAAGAAATGAAATATTAAAAAAATTACAAAATAATAAAATTAATATTGTATTTGGTACACATGCACTATTTCAAAAAAAAATAAAATTTAAAAAATTAGGCTTAATTATAATTGATGAACAACATAAGTTTGGAGTAAATCAAAGAAAAAAATTATCAGAAAAAGGTGATGCTAACTGCGATGTATTGGTTATGTCTGCGACCCCTATTCCAAGGACAATGATGATGACACTATATGGTGACATGGATATTACTCTAATAAAATCAAAACCTAAAAATAGAAAAGAAATTAAAACCTATACAAAAGATGTAAACAAAATTAATGATGTAATTAAATTTGTTAAAAAAGAAATTAATTTAGGTAATCAGATATTTTGGGTTTGTCCACTAATTGAAGAGTCGAAAAAGATTGATCATCAGTCAGCGGTTATTAGATTTAATAATCTAAAGAAAATATTTTCTAGTAATGTTGGATTGCTACATGGTTCTATAGATAAAGATGAAAAAGATTTGATTTTAAAAAATTTTTTAAAAAATAAAATTAAAATTTTAGTCTCAACAACTGTTATCGAAGTAGGTATTGATTTTCCTAACGCCACTTGTATCATAATAGAAGATGCAAATAAATTTGGTTTGTCACAATTGCATCAATTAAGAGGCAGAGTAGGAAGAGGCATAAAGCAATCGTCATGCATTCTAATTTATAAATCTTCATTAAGCGAGAATGCAAGGAAGAGACTTAAAATTCTGAAATCTTCAAACGATGGCTTCCTAATAGCAGAAGAAGATCTTAAGCTCAGAGGATATGGAGACCTTTTGGGCTTTCAACAAAGTGGCCAAAAGATCTTTAAATTAGCAGATCCAATAATAAATGCAGATATGTTTTTATTGGCTGAGAAAGAAATCAAAAATATTGAAAGAAATAATTTAAACTTAACAAAATATAAATCACTTTTAAAACTTTACGATCGCGCAGATATAATTAACGAATTAATCTAATTTTTTTTTTTATTTTCACTTGTGCCAGCAGATACTATAAATCTCGAAGCTTCTTCAAAAGTCATATCTAAAAACTTGATTTCATTTTTAGGAAACATCAATAAGAAACCACTTGTTGGATTAGGAGTTGTGGGAACAAAAACGTTTACTAAGTCTGAATTTGTTTTTTCTGATATTTCACCTTCGTTGTCTTTTGTTGCAAATCCTACTGCCCATATTCCTTTTCTAGGATACTCGACAAGTACAACACTTTTTTTTTGTGATCTTTTCTGAGGGGCAAATGTTTCTGTTAATTGACCAATTGCAGAGTAGATTGTTCTTAAAATAGGTATACGTTTAAGCAAATCATTAAAAATTTGTAAAACTTTCCTGCCGATAAAAGATAAAGATAAACCTCCTATTATTGTAATAAAGATAACAGTTACAATTATTTCTAAACCAGGTATTTTTATTGGTAAATAAAAATTTGGATTTAATTCTCTTGGTAATAAATTTGACGAAAAATCAATTATAAATTTTGTTAGATATAGAGTTAATCCAATTGGTATTAATACTACTATACCTGTAATGAAATAGTTTCTTAATCTTGCAAAAAACGAAATTCTTTTTCTTTTAAATGTAGACATACTAACTATAACTAGAATAAATAACAAATATTAATGCAATAATAAATAGTGCAATTAATATTTTATTATTTAGGTTCATGGTTGAATTTATATTTATCTATATTAAAAATATCACCTAATGAATAGAAGAAAATTTATTAATTTTATTGGTTGTAGTTGCTTATCTTTTGGACTTCATTCTTGTTCATCGGCTCCCATAACTGATAGAAAGCAACTAAAATTGATTCCTGAGGAGAAACTAAACGCACAAGCTGCAGCTATTTATGAAAAAATAAAAAAAAAAGAAAAAATGAGTAATGATAAAAACAAACTTAATGAGATTAAAGAAATAGGCTCAAAAATAGAATTTTCAGTTAATGAATACTTTGAAAGAAATAAACTACCTAATCCAACTTCAAATTTTGAGTGGGAATACATTTTAATAGAAAGTAAAAAAAAAAATGCCTGGTGTATGCCGGGTGGTAAAATTGCTGTTTATACAGGAATACTTGATATTACAAAAAATTCTAATGGCTTAGCTGCAGTAATGGGTCACGAGATAGCTCATGCAGTTGCTAAACATTCTGTTGAAAGAGCTAGTAGAGGTGTTTTAGTTCAAACAGGTACAAGTTTAATTGATATTTTTAGTGGTGGTGCTTTAAGCCAAATAAATAGATCTACTGGAATGGATACTGTTGGATTAATTTCGTCAATAGGCTTAATGAATCCTTTTAATAGAAAACAAGAAACAGAAGCTGACTATCTTGGTATGATTTTCTCATCTTTATCAGGATTTGATATTAGAGAAACAGAAAAAATTTGGGAACGCATGAAAGAAGCAAACAAAGGTAAAGAGACCTCAGAATTTTTAAGTACACATCCCTCGTCAGATAATAGAATAAAAAATATTCAAGGATGGTTAAATGAAATAATTATTAAATACCCACCAATCGTATAAATTAGTGGTGAGCCGTGATGGACTCGAACCATCGACCCATTCCTTAAAAGGGAATTGCTCTACCAACTGAGCTAACGGCCCAACGCGGGTTCTTATAATGATTTATTTTTTTTTATCAACGCGAAATATTATAAAATTTTAGAATATTTATTGTAGAAATCTTCAAAAGTACCATTTTTTATATGTTTTCTTATTGCGGTCATAAGTTCTTGATAAAAATTGATATTATTTAAAGTCAAAAGCATAGATCCAAGCATTTCGTTTGTATTAAACAGATGATTTAAATAATTTTTAGTATATCTATTTAATCCAAATTTTTCAGTATTTTGATCAAGTGGTTTATTATCAGATTTATAAACAGAATTTCTAATATTTATCTTTCCAGTCCAGGTAAATGCTAAACCATTTCTTCCTGACCTGGTAGGCAAAACACAGTCAAACATATCCACGCCCCTTCGCACAGCACCAAGTATATCTGATGGTGTACCTACTCCCATAAGATATCTTGGCTTTTCAATTGGCATAATATTTTTTAGACCATCTAAAACTTTAAACATTTCCTTTTGTGTTTCACCCACTGCCAAACCTCCAATTGCATATCCATCAAAATTAATATCCTTAAGTGAATTAATGGATTTTTCTCTCAAATCGTCAAACAAACCTCCCTGCACTATTCCAAATAGAGCTTTATGTGGATTTGAACCAAATTGTTTTTTTGATCTTTCTGCCCAAAACATTGATAAGTCCATCGATTTCTTGATTAATTCATAGTCGTTAGTTTTTTTTGGACATTCATCCATAACCATTACTATATCTGAATTTAAACCAATCTGTATTTTGATACTTTCTTCAGGGCTTAAAATAAACTTTTTACCATCAATATGAGAATTAAAAATTGCACCTATATTTCTATCAATTTTATTTAATTTTGAAAGTGACATAACTTGAAAGCCTCCAGAGTCTGTTAATATTGGTAAAGGGCAGTTCATAAACTCGTGCAATCCACCTTGAGATTTTACTCTTTCGACACCAGGGCGGATCATTAAGTGGTAAGTGTTTGATAATATTATTTGAGAACCAGATTTAATGATATCTTCAATGAATGCACCTTTTATAGTAGCTTGTGTACCTACCGGCATAAATGCTGGAGTATCTATATTACCCCTGTGAGTTTTTATTTGTCCTAACCTAGCAAAAGCATCTTTTTTAATAACATTAAAAGAAAATTTTTTTAATGGCATTAAATGCTTTATTCAGATCTAAAACTAATAATTTTATCCGGATTTGAAACTGAACCGTTGGGCCCATCTCCTTTAGTTATTTTGTCAATATTTTCCATTCCACTAATTACTTTGCCAAAAACTGTATATTGTCTATCTAAATGTGGAGCGGCTTCAAAACAAATAAAAAATTGACTGTTTGCACTATTTGGATCAGATGATCTAGCCATTGAAAGTGTTCCACGCTCATGTGGTATGTCATTAAACTCAGCTTTTAGATCAGGAAGATCTGATCCACCCATGCCCGCTCTTTCTAAATTGAAATTACCACTTGAAGAATTGCCAAATTTTACGTCTCCTGTTTGTGCCATAAATCCTTCAATTACTCTATGAAAAACTACGTTATCGTATTTACCAGAGTTTGCTAATTCCCTTATTCTATTTACATGATTTGGTGCTGCATCTTGAAAAAGTTCTATTTTCACTTCCCCAGTTTTTAATTTTAGTATCATAATATTCTCCTTTGCATTTATGTTTGTAAAATTAATTAATAAATAAAAAAAAAATAATTTTATAATTAATCTCATACTTTCTTCTTTATTTCTCTAATTACACTTTTTGTAATAAATTTTTTTAGATTTCCATTAAATAATGCTATTTCTTTTACTAATCGAGAGGAAATAACTTGATTATCTACATCCGACATTAAAAAAATAGTTTCTATTTTTTCATTCAGTTTTCTGTTCATTCCAGCTAGCTGAAATTCATACTCAAAATCTGAAACTGCCCTTAAACCTCTTAATATAATTTTAGACTTATATTTCTGACATAATGTGGTCGTTAAAGATGAAAATTTAATAACCTGAATTTTTTTTGAGGATATTCTTATATCATTGTATAATGAATTTTTAACAAGATTAATTCGTTCTTCAGTTGTAAAAAGATGATTTTTGTCTCCTCCTTCAGAGACTGCGATAATTAATTTATCAAATAAATTTATTCCCTTTTTTATAACATCTATATGACCAAATGTTATTGGATCAAATGTTCCAGGATAAATTGCAATATTTCTCATTAATTAAATAAAATTATCATCTATTTTAATTGCAGAAACTACTTTTTCATTATCCGAAAGTTTAATAATCCTTACACCCTGGGTATTTCTTCCTGCAATTCTAATTTCCTTTACATTAGTTCTAATAACTTTGCCTTTATCAGTGGAAATAATAATTTCATCTTCTGCTGAAACAGGAAATGATGATGAAACGTTACCATTTCTTTGTGAAGTTACGATATTAATAATTCCTTTTCCTCCTCTATTGGTTACTCTATAATCAAAATGTGGTGTTCTCTTGCCATATCCATTTTCTGTTACCGACAAGATAAACTTATCGACAGATTTTTTGTCAATTTTAGAAGATTTTGAACTTTTTTTTATATGATCAATTATTGATAGAGATACTATTTTATCATTCTGGCTTAAATTTATTCCTCTTATACCTTTTGAAGACCTTCCCTTAAAAACCCTTAACTTGCTAGATTCGAAACGGATTGATTTACCTGATTTAGTGCTTAAAATAATATCTTGATCACTTCTACAAATTTGCACACCTGCAATTTTATCGTCTTGATCTAATTTAATAGCTATTTTTCCAGAAGCATTAATTGAACTAAAATCTTCTAGATTGTTTTTTCTAATCTTACCTTTGCTAGTCACAAATATTAGATGGTAATCTTTCTTTTGAGATATATCATCAGGAAATGGCATTATAGAACTAATGCTTTGATGATTCTTCCATTGTAAAAGATTTGATACAGCTTTACCTTTTGATGCCGATGTACCTTCAGGAATTTTCCAAGCTTTTAGTCTATATACAAGTCCTTCAGATGAAAAAAAAAGTACTTGAGTATGTGTGTTTACTGATAACGTCTGAACAACTGAGTCCTCTTCCCTAGTTTTAATGCCGGATTTACCTTTTCCACCTCTTTTTTGTTGTTTCACACTACTCAAGGCTCCTCTTTTAATGTAACCTTGCAGTGTAACAGTAATAATTACAGACTCTTTTTGAATTGTCTCTTCAATATCGTAATTTAATACAGCGTCAATAATTTTAGTTTTACGAGGAGTGCTAAATTTTTCTTTAATTTCTTTTAGTTCAATACCTATAACTTTAAATAATTCCTTTTTAGAATTTAATATTTTTTTGAATTGGGTAATTAATTCTATAAGTTTTTTTAGCTCTACTTCAATTTCATTTATTCCTATTGCTGTTAGTTTTTGAAGTCTCAGGTCTAATATAGCTAAAACTTGATCTTTTGAAAATTTATAATTATTTTTAGATTTTTTACTTTCAACTAATTTAATCAATTTTGTTGATTTACTTATTGACCAAGATGTTTTTAAAAGTTTATCCTTAGCTTCATCTGGTGTTTTGGAATTCCTAATAATTTTAATTATCTTATCCAAATTATCTATACTTACGGATAATCCTATTAAGATATGTGCTCTATCCTCAGCTTTTTTTAAATCATATTTAGTTCTTTTAATGACAACTTCTTCTCTAAAAATTAAAAAGCTTTCTAAAAAATCTTTCAATGAACATGTTTTTGGTTTTTTGTCTACAATAGCCAAGGTATTAAAACCAAAAGAACTTTCTATTGATGTAAATTTATATAACTGTCTTTTAATTGTTTCTGGTTCGACGCCACGTTTAAGATCAATAACAACCCTAATCCCCTCTCTGTTTGACTCATCCCTTATATCACTTATTCCCTCTATTTTTTTTTCTCTTACTAGCTCTGCTATTCTTTCATTTAATAAAGATTTATTAACTTGATATGGTACAGATGAAATAATTAATCTCTCCTTACCATTTTTTAATTGCTCTGCAGAAATTTCTCCTCTAATTTTAAATGATCCTCTTCCAGTTTTATAACCTTGTTTAATGATATCTTTGCCAATAATTAACCCACCTGTTGGAAAATCTGGTCCAGGAATAAGTTTCATTAATTCAGGAATTTTAATATCTCTGTTTTCGATCAAAGCTAACGTTCCATCAATTATTTCACCTAAGTTATGAGGTGGTATACTTGTTGCCATTCCAACTGCTATACCTCCAGCTCCATTAACAAGAAGATTTGGATATTGTGCTGGTAGAATCTCTGGTTCTTTCTCTGTTTCATCGTAATTACTTTTAAATTTGACAGTATTTTTATTTATATCGTCAACCAAATATTGAGATACTTTTGATAGTCTGGTTTCTGTATATCTCATCGCGGCTGGCGGATCTCCATCTATTGATCCGAAGTTACCCTGTCCTTCAATTAAAGGTAGGCTCATTGAAAAATCCTGCACCATTCTTACCAAAGCATCATAAACGGCTTGATCGCCATGAGGGTGATATTTACCAATTACATCTCCAACAATTCTGGCTGATTTTCTAAATTGTTTTGCCCAATCAAAACCACCTTTATGCATAGCAAAAATAATTCTTCTATGAACAGGCTTTAGTCCATCTCTTATGTCTGGTAATGCTCTACTAATTATTACACTCATTGCGTATGACAAATATGACGAACTCATTTCGTCATACATTGTAATAGGATTTACTTTTGGCTTATTAACTTCTGTTAACTGATTGTTTTTCATTAAAATGGAATTTCGTCGTCTAAATCACTATTATTTTGCTGATTTGTTTGATCAAAATCATTATTTTTATTTTGAGATGAATTTGAAATATTGTTTTGATTAGATCCACCCAACATGGTCAATGTAGAATTATAACCCTGTAAAACTATTTCTGTAGAATATTTATCTTGACCAGTCTGTTCATCTTTCCATTTTCTTGTTGTTAGTTGACCTTCGATATAGATCTGGGCTCCTTTTTTTAAATATTGTTGAACAACATTTACAAGCCCTTCGTTAAATACAACTATACGGTGCCATTCAGTTTTTTCTTTTTTTTCTCCTGAATTTCTATCCTTCCAAGTTTGGCTTGTGGCAATACTTAGTCTAGCGACACTTTTACCATTAACCATTTGTTTCACTTCTGGATCGGCGCCTAACCTACCTATTAATTGTACTTTATTTAAACTTCCTGCCATAATTTTTGTATATTAGATGATAATTTAATATAACACATTTTACCTTGAATATTAATTTTATTAATCTAAAGCAACTAAATAATGCTTAAAAAGATCGTGATAAAAGGTGCAAAAGAGCACAATTTAAAGAATATTTCTTTAGAGATTCCAAAAGAAAAATTTATAGTAATAACTGGACTTTCAGGTTCAGGAAAATCGTCTTTAGCATTCGACACTGTATATGCAGAGGGACAGAGACGATATGTGGAAAGCTTATCAGCTTATGCAAGACAATTCCTTGATAAGATGAAAAAACCAAATGTAGACCTTATTGAAGGTCTAAGTCCGGCTATATCAATAGAACAAAAGAATACATCAAAAAATCCTAGATCTACTGTAGCTACTGTTACTGAAATATATGATTACATGAGAGTTCTGTTTGCAAGAGCTGGTATACCGTTTTCACCATTTACAGGTAAACCCATCGAATCTCAAACAATTAGTCAAATTGTTGATAGAATCAAACAGCTTCCAAAAAAATCTACTATTTATTTATTTTCACCTGTAGTCAGAGGAAGGAAAGGAGAATACAAAAAAGAAATTCTATCTTATAAAAAAAGAGGATTTAGAAAAATTAAAATTGACAATAAAATATATGAAATCGATAAAGCTCCTGAAATCAATAAAAAAATAAAACACGATATATCAATTTTAGTTGACAGAATTGTTATCAATTCTTCTCTAGGAAATAGATTGGCTGAGTCAGTCGAAACGGCAATCAATTTATCAAATGGATTATTGTTTGTTGAATATGAAGATGAAACTCTTCCAAAACAATACAGAAAGGTAGAGAAAATAATTTTTTCTACCAAATTTGCATGTCCAGAAAGTGGTTTTACAATCGAGGAAATTGAACCAAGATTGTTTTCATTTAACAGTCCATATGGTGCTTGTGAGGAATGTGAAGGTATCGGTGTTAAATTAAATGTTGATCCTAAACTAGTCATTCCAGATGAAAAAAAAACAATATCTGATGGTGCAATTGTTCCTTGGGCAAAATCTACCTCATTATATTATGCGCAAACTTTATCCTCTTTAGCAAAACATTATAAATTTTCGTTAGAGGAAAAATGGAAAAATCTTCCTAAAAAGGTGAAAGATGTAATTTTATATGGATCAGATGATGAAGAAATTAAATTTTCTTATGATGATGGATATGAAAAGTATTCACATAAAAAGACTTTTGAAGGAGTAATTAATAATTTAGAAAGAAGATACTTAGAAACAGATAGCGACTGGATGAGAGAAGAAATATCTCAATATCAGTCAGACACAAAATGTGAGAAATGTGATGGTTATAGGCTTAAAGATGAAGCTCTTTGTGTAAAAATTCAGGATTTAAACATTAGTCAAGTTACAGAAAAATCAATTATTGAGGCTAAAGAATGGTTTTTATCTTTAGAAAAAACACTCGACCCTACAAGATTAAAAATTGCTCAACATATACTTAAAGAAATAAATGAAAGACTTAATTTTTTATTAAATGTTGGCTTAGATTATCTGACATTATCGAGAGAATCAGGAACATTATCTGGTGGCGAGTCACAAAGAATTAGATTGGCCTCACAAATTGGATCAGGACTTACAGGAGTTTTATATGTATTGGACGAACCATCTATTGGCTTACATCAAAAAGATAATATTAAATTAATTGAAGCTTTAAAAAGATTAAGAGACCTTGGAAATACAGTAGTTGTTGTCGAGCATGATACAGAAACAATGGAAAATTCTGATCACATTGTAGATTTAGGTCCTGAAGCTGGTCACAAAGGTGGGCAAGTTGTTGCCCAAGGAACATGTGAAGAAATTAAAAAAAATAATGATAGTATAACTGGAAGATATTTATCTAACAAAAGTTTCATCCCTGTGCCTAAAAGTCGAAAAATGGCAAAAAATGGAAAATATTTAGAAATTTTAAATGCATCTGGAAATAATTTAAAAAATGTAAATTTAAAAATACCTTTAGGGGCTTTTACATGTGTCACAGGAGTATCAGGAAGTGGTAAATCAACATTAATTCTTCAGACTTTATTTAATGCATTAAATCTTTATCTAAATAACAACAAAACAAGAAAAATTCCTTTGCCATTCAAAGGAATTAAAGGCATAGAATTAGTAGATAAAATAATAGATATTGATCAATCGCCAATTGGTAGAACGCCAAGATCAAATCCTGCTACTTATACAGGTGCATTTGGACCTATTAGAGATTGGTTTACAAATTTACCTGAATCTAAAAGCAGAGGTTATAAACCTGGTAGATTTTCATTTAATGTAAAAGGTGGGAGATGTGAAGCATGTGAGGGAGATGGGGTGATTACTTACGAAATGCATTTTCTTCCAGATGTGTACGTAACCTGTGATGAATGCAAAGGTAGTCGATACAATAGAGAAACACTTGAAATTAAATTTAAAGAAAAAAATATTTCAGATGTTTTAAATATGACAGTTGATGAAGGTTGTGATTTTTTTGAAAACATAAATACTATCAGAGGAAAACTTCTTACTTTAAAAAAAGTAGGCTTAGGTTATATTAAAATTGGACAACAAGCCACAACACTGTCTGGTGGTGAAGCCCAAAGAATTAAACTTGCAAAGGAACTTTCAAAAAGATCTACTGGACGAACGGTTTATATACTAGATGAGCCAACTACCGGTTTACACCAACATGATATAAAGAAATTGTTAGAAATTTTGCACACATTTGTAGCTACTGGAAACACAGTAATTGTAATTGAACATAACCTTGATGTAATAAAAACTGCGGATCATATAATCGATATAGGTCCTGATGGAGGAGTTAAAGGTGGTGAAATTATCGCAGAGGGAAAACCTGAAGACATTGTCAAAGTAAATAATAGTTATACAGGCAAATATTTAGCGCCTCTTTTAATTTCAAAGTATAAAAAAATTGCTTAAACAGTTAATTAGTTGTATAAAGTGATATGACAGAAATTTTACAATCATTATCTAAAACACTGCATTTTTCTCTAGCTTTAGCTGTTGTGCTATTCTTAGGATTGTATTTTTTAAACGGTGGATTTGATATAGATGTCCTTTTTTGGAGTTGGTTATTTAGATATGTTCATGTTGTTGTGGGAATTATGTGGATAGGTCTTTTATGGTACTTTAACTTTGTTCAAATTCCAAACATGTCAAAAATTCCTGATGAACAAAAACCAGCCATAGGCAAGGTTATTGCGCCAGCTGCATTGTTTTGGTTCAGATGGGCTGCTTTATTCACAATAATATCGGGACTAATTTTAGCATATATAAATGGATATGTTCATGATGCAATGACTTTAGGTATCACATCTGGTGGAGGAAAAAGTACTGCAATTGGAATTGGAATGTGGTTAGGTTTAATAATGGCTTTTAATGTTTGGTTTGTAATATGGCCTAATCAAAAAAGAGCTTTAGGAATAGTTGAAGCTGATCCAGAGTCTAAAGCAAAATCAGCTAAAACAGCTATGTTATTTTCAAGAACAAATACATTACTTTCATTACCGATGCTACTTTCTATGGTGGCTGCTCAAAATTTGTATTAATTTTTTTCTTCGTCTTTTTTTACTAAAGTATCGTGATTAACGTTTAATCTAACTAAAATTGGATTTGCAATATAAATCGATGAATAAGTACCAATTATTACACCCATAATCATTGCAAATGAAAAACCTCTAAGGATTTCACCACCAAGAAAGAAAATTGATAGCAAGGCTAACAATGTGGTTAAAGAAGTTAAAATTGTTCTAGACAAAGTTTCATTTATAGATCTGTTTGAAAGATCAAATATATCAATGTCTGAATATTTTTTAAGGTTATCGCGGACCCGATCATATATAACAACGGTATCATTCATTGAATAACCAACAATTGTTAATACTGCTGCAACAATTGATAAATTAATTTCTAAAGATAAAAGTGAAAATATTCCTAATGTAATAATTACATCGTGGAATAAAGCTACAATTGCTCCTAAACTAAATTGCCATTCAAATCTTATCCAAATATAAAATAACATCGCAGCTAGTGATAAAGAAATTGCAATTATGCTAGATTTTAAAAGTTCTGAGCTTACTTTTGGTCCTACATTTTCTACTCTTCTAAAATTAATATCAGGGAATGACTTTGAAACTTCATTTTTAAGATTATTAATATATTCTGGATTTCCTAAGTTTTGTTTCTGAAATTTAATTAAGTAATCTTTATCATTGCCAAAATTTTTAACAGTTAAATTTGGTAAATTTGATTTACTAAATACATCTCTGACTTTAGAAACAGAATGATCTGATATATCGAGTCTTATTTCAATTAAAGTACCACCCTTAAAATCCACACCATAATTTAAACCTTTAAAAGATAGCAAGGATAAAGATATAATAACAAGTATAACTGATAAAAAACCAAATTTTTTATAATATTTATTAAATCTAATATTATTCATTTTTATAAAAGTTTTTCCTTGTCTTTATTTGATTTCACATAAATGGAACTTAATAATCTTGCAATAAAGTATACAGAAAACAATGTAGTCAAAATTCCAATGCCTAAAGTTACAGAAAATCCTTTAATTGGACCTGATCCCATTAGAAATAAAATTGAGGCAGCTATAAGTGTTGTTATATTTGCATCAATTATAGCTGTTCTTGATTTAATATAACCACTATCAAAAGCTATAATTTTGTTACTTTCATTTTTTATTTCTTCTTTAATTCTCTCAAAAATTAGCACATTTGCATCCACAGCCATACCTACTGTTAGAATAATACCAGCAATTCCTGGCAAGGTTAATGTTGCGCCAAACATGGTTAATACACCTAACAGTAAAAATAAATTGGTTAATAATGCTAAATTAGCTATCAAACCAAAAATTCTGTATTTATAAACCATAAATAAAACAACTAAACTAAAGCCTACAATTAGAGATATAATTCCAGCCTTAATAGAGTCTTTTCCCAAATCTGGTCCGACTGATCTTTCTTCAATAATATTCATAGGTGCCGGCAATGCTCCAGATCTTAACAATAAGGCTAAATCAGTTGCACTTTGAAAAGTAAAATTACCACTAATTTGACCAGATCCACCCACTATTGGCTCTCTGATTGATGGTGCACTTATAATTTTACCATCTAAAATAATTGCTAGTTGTTTTCCAACATTCTCGGTGGTAGCTCTACCAAATTTTTTAGCTCCTACTCTATCTAAAGTAAATGAAACTATTGTTTCATTGCTTTGTGTATCCATTCTTGGTTTAGCATCAATAAGATTATCACCATTTAGAATAATTCTTTTACTAACTGTTGCTTCATCAAGGTCATTGTCAAATTTTAAAGTCTCTGTACCAAATCCATCACTTCCAGTTGAAGAAACAAATTGAAAAGTTAAGTTAGCAGTTTTACCTAAAAGAGATTTTATTCTTGCAGGATCATCAAGTCCAGGCAACTCAACTAAAATTCTATTATTACCTCTTTTTAATATGTTTGGTTCATTTGTACCTGATTCATCAACTCTTCTTCTTACAATTTCAACTGCCTGGTCTAATGAAGATGAGTTCAATAAAACAATACCGTAATCAGATAATGATAAAGAAAAAAAATTGTTATTATTTTCTACAATATATTGATGAGTTTTAAATTTTTCAAAATATGGATTTAAATCACTTTCTTTATCAGAAAAAATTTGTTCAATTTCTTCTACAAATACTTTTTCACTTTCAAAATTTATTTTGTTATTTTCAATAAAAAAATTTTTTACTAAGATTGATTTATCTTTGAAAGTTTTTTTAATATCGATCAGTTTATTTTGTAATGTTTGAGAGATAATTGGTTGATTGTCAATTTCAAGCAATAAATAAGATCCACCTTGTAAATCCAAACCAAGATTAATTTTGTTTTTTAAAAAATTATCATCAAATTTAAATATATTAGAAAATGATAAATAGGTGAATATTAATGTAATTAAAATAATAGTTATAATTTTAATTTTTGTAAAATATAACACTTAAAAATAAATTATTTTTTTACTTCCTGGCCGTTTAAAAGAGCTTGGATACCAGTTGCTTTAACTACTTCAACTTTTACATTATCTGAAATAATTACCTCAACTTTTTCTGCATCAATAATTCTTTCAATAGTTCCAACAATTCCTCCTGAAGTAACAACTTTGTCACCTCTTTTAAGATTATCAACCATAAGTTTATGATCTTTGACCTTTTTTTGCTGAGGTCTTATTAAGAAAAAGTAAAAAATTACAAATATTAGTATTAATGGTATAAATTGTGCTATTCCTGAATCCATAAATCTCCTATTAATAAAATTCTTTATACCATATAATTAATTTTCTCAACCGATAATTGATGAAATTTTCGTCATATTATTCATATATGGTCTTAAAGCTTTTGGAATAATTATACTTCCATCCTCATCTTGATAGTTTTCCATTATTGCAATTAAGGTTCTACCTACTGCAAGACCGCTACCGTTTAAAGTTCCTGTAAATACATTTTCATTTTCTAAATTTTTGTATTTTGAATTCATCCTTCTTGCTTGAAAAGTTCCACAAGATGAACAACTTGAAATTTCTCTATATTTTTTTTCAGATGGTAGCCAGACTTCAATATCGTAAGTTTTTTCAGCACTAAAACCCATATCCCCAGTACATAATATTATTTTTCTGTATGGGAGATTTAATTTATCTAAAATCGTAGTTGCGCTTTTAGTCATTCTTTCTAATTCATCTAAACATTTATCATTTTCTACAATGCTAACCAATTCAACTTTGTAAAATTGATGTTGGCGTATCATTCCTTTTGTATCCTTGCCATAACTTCCGGCTTCCTTTCTAAAACATGGTGTCGAGGCTACTAAACGTAATGGTAATTCACTTGATTTGATTATTTGATTTTTAACTATATTGGTTAATATTACCTCAGCAGTAGGAATAAGAAATTTTCTGCCATCATCAGTGTCTAACTTAATTTCAAATTGATCATTTTCGAATTTAGGCAATTGACCTGTACCATACATGGTGGATTCTGATGCAATTAATGGAGGTGAAATTTCTCTATATCCATTTTCCAAGGTATGAACATCTAACATAAAATTTGATAAAGCCCTTTCCATCATGGCCAATTTATCTTTTACAAAAACAAATCTAGAGCCAGTTGTTTTTGTTGCTAAATCAAAATCTAACATTTTTAAATTTTCTCCCAATTCATAATGTGATTTAATCTTAAAATTTTTAGATTTAATTTCACCTTTAATTTCGATTATTTTATTTAACTTTTCATCATTTCCCTCAGGTACGTCTTCATGCGCAATATTTGGAATTGAAGAAAGGAGATTATTTAACTCGGTCTTAATTTTGAGTTGATTGTCAGAAATTTTTTTTATTTTTGAAGAGATATCTTTAGATTTGATAAACATCTTTTCATCTTTAGATTTAGAAATTATTTTTTTTTCTTGTTCTAATTTTTCTTTCTCTTGAATTAATTCTCTATTTTTTTTATCAAGCTCAGGAAATTTGTCGATATCAGTTGCATTATTTCTCTTTGAAATTTTTTTTTTAAAAATATCAAAGTTTTCTCTAATATATTTTATATCATGCATTTTCTTCTTCTCTTTGTTTTTTTAGACTTTTTTCTTTTATTATATTTACTGATATTATGGACAATTCATACAATAATAATAGTGGTACAGCCAAACCAATTTGAGTAATAGGATCTGGTGGAGTAAGAATTGCAGCAGCTGTAAAAATAATTACTACAACATATTTTCTTCTCTCTTTTAAAAATTTTGCATCAATCAAACCTACTCTAGCTAACAAACTAAGCACTATTGGTAATTGAAAACTTAATCCAAATGCAAAAATTAACTTCATGACAAGTGATAGATACTCATTTACTTTTGCTTCAAGTTGTATAGGTAAATTTGTATTTGCGCCTAGACTTTCAAATGAAAGAAAAAAATTAATAGCTAGTGGCATGATCAAGTAGTATACCAGCATTCCTCCAAGTAAAAAAAGTATTGGTGTCAAAATTAAATAAGGCATTATTGCTTTTTTTTCATGTTTATAAAGTCCCGGGGCAATAAATTTCCAAATTTGAATTAGGAAAAATGGACTAGTGGCAAAAAATGCTGCAAAAAAAGAAACTTTTAAATAAGTAAGAAATGTTTCTTGAAGGGCTGTAAATATTAATCTTCTATCAGTTCCGTCGTTTTTTACAGCATTTGCATATGGTTCTACCAAGAACCCATAAATACGATCAGAAAAAATATAACATCCAATAAAAAGAATTGCTAAAAAAACTAATGAGTAAATTAGTCTTTGTCTTAACTCTGTTAAGTGACTTATAAAACCTGTTTCTTTATTTGACATCCTTTTTTTCGTTTAAATTATGTTTTTGATTACTTTCATCAGTTTTATCATAAATATCTTTAACATCATCATCCATAGATGTAACTTCGGTTTGAACATTTGAAATATATCTCTTAACAGAGCCTATCCAACTACCAACTTTTTTTAACATTATTGGAAAATCTTTTGGACCAACAACAATGATTGCAATCGAAACTATTATTAAAATTTCTAACCAGCCAATTTGTGGCATTGGAATTAATTATTATCTTTTGAGTCTTTGTTTTCTTCGGAAACATCTTTGGGCTGGCTATCTTCAATAGCATCGGACGCCATCCCTTTTTTAAAACTTTTAATACCTTTGGCAACATCTCCCATTAAACTAGAAATTTTTCCTCTTCCGAATAAGAGTACAACCAAAATTACTACAACGGCTATTTGCCAAAAACCTATGCTCATATCAAGGTTATATACTTAATATTTATTTTTTTAAAGGATCTTTTTCAAAATTTTCATCACTAGCTAATGTGTCTTGCAGCATTTCATCTATATTGGAGTATATATCTTCCTTTTTTTCGTCCTGTTTTTCTTTATAAAATTTTCCAGTTCCAAATATTGATCTTTCTACTGATGTTGTATCAATTAGTCCAGCAGCACCTAATTCATCAACTGTTGGTAAATCAGATAGTTTTTGAAGATTAAAATGACTCAAAAAATCATCTGTTGTAACATATTGAATCGGTTTACCGGGAATGTCTTTACGACCACCTGGTTTTACCCAATTAAGCTCCATTAAAATTTCTAAAGTATTAGTTCCAAAAGCAACACCTCTAATATCCTCGATTTCTGCTCTAGTTACAGGTTGGTGGTAAACAATAATCGACAAAGTTTCAATTGCAGCCTTTGATAATTTTTTTTCAATGGTTTTTTGTTTTGATAATAAATAGGACAACTTATCGGATGTTCTAAAAGACCACTTATTAGATATACAAACTAAATTTATACCTCTATTGGAATAAAAATTTTTTAATTTTTGGAGTATTTTTTCTACATTAATTTTTTTTGAAATTTTGTTTTCAATAGATTCAATATCTAATGGTATACTAGATGCAAATATGATTGCCTCTACTTCTCTTTCTTGATCTGTGATTTTTGTTTCAGGAAATTTAACAATATTATTTTTTTTTATTTTATTCATTATTACGAATGTATATATCTCCAAAAGATTTTTCTTGTTTTAATTTAACGTCACCTTCTTTAACAAGTTCTAATGATCCAGCAAAAATACCTGCATTTCCTGTCTTTTTTATTTTTGTATTAATTTTAAAGTTATCAGGAATTAAATCTTTAAGATTTTTCCAATCTGATAGTTCGTTTTGAAATTCTTTAATTCTTTTTATTCCCTCTTCCATTGTAAAAACAGATAATTTAGGGATGCTCATTTTATGAAAATCTTTTGTAGAAATTATAATTGAATAAGTTTTTAATATATCAAAAAGTTTTAAAGAATATTGAGACAAGTTATTAGTTTTTATTTTGGTATTCATTCCTCTTAAAAAAATATCTTTACCTAACCTTTTTCTTTTGAGCATTTGATCTGATAACAGTCTTATTAATTCTAATTTTTTTAATTGAATCTTAAGTTTTTCTGCAATTTCAAGCGCTTTAAATTCTTCTTCCTCATCTAAAGGAAGAAGGAGTTTTGATTTTAAATATGTTAACCATGTAGCCATCAAAAGATATTCAGATGCTATTTCTAAATTTAAATTTTCTGTTTTAACAATATAATCATTAAATTGGTCTGCCAATTTAGTTATAGATATATCTTCAAGATTTACCTTTTGAGACTTTGCTAAATCCAAAAGTAAATCTATTGAACCTGAAAAATTATTAAGATCAATTTGGAATTCCTGTGAATCAAAATTTACCATAATTAAATTTAACTTAAAAATTTATAAAATTCAGATGTTTTTTTAATTATAAATTGATCAAGCTTTGGAGAGATTTTGGCCAAACTATTCATTTCTTTCATATTGCCACTGCAATGCAATACCAGGTTGCATCCAGCCGCAAATGCTCTTCTTACATTTTCACTAAATTCGTACTTTAATGCTTTCATAGATATATCATCTGAGATAATCAAATTTTTAAAACCAATTTTATTTCTAATATAGGATATGGATTTTTTTGAATGTGTAACGCAATCGTTTTTATCTAAAGCTTTAAAAACTATATGAGCTGTCATTGCAAACATTGATTTTTTATTTTTAAAAACTGAGAAATCATTTTTTTCTAAATACTTTAAATTGTCTGATATGTAGGGCAGATTTAGATGAGTGTCTTTTCGAGATAATCCGTGACCTGGAATATGTTTAATTACAGTTCCAATTCTATTTTTTTTGAAAAGATTAATTGTGACATCTCCTATTTTATTAACAATTTTTTTATTATTTGAGTAAGCCCTATCTCCTATAATTTTATGAGAGAAATTTCTTTTTATATCTAAAATTGGAACAGTATTAATATTTACTCCAATTGAATTTAACACATATGATATTTGGTCAACGTAAACTTTATAAAAAAGATTAAATTTTTGAATATTTTCTTTATATAAATCACCAAAAAATTTTCCAGAAAAGATTGAATTATCAACAATATTATTTATTCTAGTCACACTACCACCTTCTTCGTCAATTAAAATAGGATAAAACGGATCATTAAATATTTTTTTTATAGATTTAGTAAGTTTATTAACTTGATTAATGTTTTTTATATTTCTTTTAAAAAGAATAATACCCCATGGTTTATTTTTTCTGATAAATAAATATTCCTTTTTTGTTAATAGTGTACTTTTTATTCCACATATAAAAGATTTTCTTAAATTAATTTTCATTTTTTAACAAATTCCAAAATGAATATTTTTTTTTATTTGAACTATCATCATTGTTTAAATAATTAACTATATTGTCAGTGTCACTAGGGATAATTTTAAGATTGGATTTATAAACACTTATTTTTTTATCGATAGAATTAAGATTTCTATAAGTTTTTTTTTTATTTTTATCTGAAATATAAAAATTTATTAAAAAAAAAATAAATAAAGCAATAACTAAGAAATAAAAAAAATATTTAATCTCTTTTAACATTTCTACATCTTTTCTGGAGTAGATACTCCTAAAATATTCATTCCAGATGATATTACACTCGATATTGCTTTAAGAAAAACTAGCTTTTCATCAGAAATTTTTTTATTCTCATTAATAAATCTTTTACTTTGATTTTCTTTGCCAAGATTCCAGTATGAATGAAATAATGATGACAGTTCGTATAGATAAGTAGGAATCCGATGTGGCTCTAAGTTATTAGTAGTTAATTCTATACATTTTGGCCACTCTGATATTTTTTTAAGAATTTCTATTTCGTCTTGTGAATATTCAAAATTAAATTTTTTGATATTAACCTCTGCCGCAATATTTTTTTCAATATGTCTAAATACAGAACATATTCTTGCATAACAGTATTGAACATAATAAAGTGGATTATCTTTTGACTTTTCTACAACATTATCAAAATCAAAATCAAGCTCTACATCACTACTTCTGTTCAACATAATAAATCTTGTAGCATCTTGTCCAACCTCATTAATTAAATCATTAAGTGTTATATAATCTCCTTTTCTTTTTGACATTTTAAATGGTTTTTTATCTTTAATAAGTTTAACTAATTGACTAACTTTGCAAATTAACTTTACTTTTGAACTGGATAAAGCCTCTACGGAAGATGAAATTCTTTTAATATAACCAGCGTGATCTGCTCCTAATATATTAATTAAACAATCAAACTTTCTATCTATCTTGTTTTTATGATAAGCAACATCGCTAGCAAAATATGTCCATGAACCATCTGATTTTTGTAGAGCTCTATCTTTATCATCACCGAAGTCAGTTGATCGAAAAAGCAACTGTTCTCTTTCAACCCAGTTTTCATTATCTTCACCTTTGGGCGCTTTTATTTTACCTTTATAAACAAATTTATTTTTTTGTAGAAAATCAATAACTTTTTGTACTGCATTATCAGTAACAAGTTTCTTTTCACTCACAAAATTATCATGATTAATTCCAATATTAATCAAATTATTTTTTATCAACTTTAAAGACTCATCGATTGACAAAGCAGCTAATTTATCTGAAATTTTTTCAAAGTTTTGGAAGTCAATATCTTTATTAAATTTTATTATATTTTGAGCAAAATCAATTATATAATCGCCCGGGTATAAATCTTGATTATTAATAGGAAATTTTTCTTTATATAAGATTTCCCTAATCCGAAAATATACCGATTTTGTAAAATTGATTATTTGATTTCCGTAATCGTTTACATAATATTCTTTAGTAACTTTATGTTTATTAAAGATTAAAACATTAGAAATTACATCTCCTAAAATTGCACCTCTACAATGACCTACATGAAGAGGACCAGTTGGATTTGCAGATACAAACTCTACTAAATAACTTTTTTTTTTTTCTTTTTTGCTTATTCCAAATGATTTATAATTTACCATTATATCTTCAATAAACTTTGTCCAAAAAATTTTTTTAAATTTAATATTTATAAAACCAGGTTTCTCAACTGTCAGAACATCAATTAATGGATCATTATTTATTATATGATTAGATAAAAAATTTGCTAGATCAATTGGAGATTTTTTATTATGTTTGCACAAAACCATTGCTGCATTTGTAGATATGTCACAATTAAATTTTGGAGGAGGTATTTCAGCTTTTATTCTATCTAATTTTTCTGGTAAAAGTAATTTTTCGTTTTTTGATAAATCTATCAATATCTTTTTTATTTTATCTAAGTAATTTTCAAAAATATTCATTTTAAATTGTTATATAATTTAATTGCATATCTATCTGTCATTCCGGAAATAAAATCAGAAATTGCTCTATAATTATTTATTTTAAGTTGCTCTCTCGAAATAAATTTTTGTGGATTTTTTTTAATTTTATTAAATAATTTTTTTATAATTAATTTACCTTTATTATTTTTTTTTAAAACATTTTTGTTATTATACATTTTAGTTTTCAAAAAATATCGAATTTCATTAACAGAAATTTTAATTCTATAAGAAAAATCTACTGTCAACAATTTCGTTTTACTGACATCATTTAATGTTTTTATATTATTTGAATTTATATTTGTTTTTGTATTTTTAATTAAATCTTTAATCATTAAATCAATTGAGTCCCTTATTATTTGATACGTTGCAATTTTATAATTTAATTTATTAATTTTCTTTCTATATTTTTTGTAAATATCTCTAAAAAAATTTATTTCAACTAACTCTTCTAATTTAAATAAGTTTGCATTTATCCCATCTTGTATATCATGATTATTATATGCTATATCATCAGATATTGATGAAATTTGAGCTTCCAAATGAGGATAACAGTTAAAATTAATCATATTTTTAAAATTTTTAATTCCAATTAAAGTGTCAACTAAATCTAAATTTTTCAGAGGTCCATTATGTTTAACAAGACCTTCTAAAGTCTCAATTGAAAGGTTTAAACCGTTAAATTTCAGATATTTATTTTCTAGAAACATGACTATTCTTAAAGTTTGTAAATTGTGATCAAATCCTCCATAATTGCTCATTTCTTCATTTAGAGACTCTTCGCCAGCATGACCAAAAGGTGTGTGACCAAGATCATGTGCTAAACTTAGAGTTTCTGATAAATCTTCATTTAAATTTAGATATCTAGCTATAGATCTTGCAATTTGCGCAACTTCCATAGAGTGTGTTATTCGTGTTCTATAATGATCACCTTCAGTATTTACAAAAACTTGTGTTTTATGCTTTAATCTCCTGAAAGAGGCACTGTGAATTATTCGATCTCTATCTCTTTGAAAAGGGGTTCTATACTTCGATGTAGATTCCTTTATAATCCTTCCTTTGCTTTTAAATAAACCAATCTTTGAGTATTTTTTCATGCTTTAAAATAAAATATTAAGTATTATATTACTAATATCAGTGATCATTAATGATAAAAGAAATAAAATTTACCGATAAAGCTCTAAAACAGATAGATACTCTGCTATCACAAAAAGATAAAGGGTCATTTTTTAGAATCGCTATCAAGGGAGGAGGTTGTTCAGGTTTCCAATATGAATTTACCTTTGATAATTCAAAAGCAGATGATGATTTAAATTATGAAAAAATATTAATAGACAAAACTTCTGCAGATCTTTTAAAAGGTTCTGAGGTTGATTATGTAAATGAATTGATAGGTTCACAATTCAAAATTACCAATCCACAATCAAAATCATCCTGTGGATGTGGCGTATCTTTTTCCTTGTAATGCTTATTGCATCGTGGAATGTAAATTCTGTACGTGCACGTATAGAAAATATTAAGAGTTATCTAATAAAGTACAAACCTGAAATATTAATGATGCAAGAAATTAAAACAGAGGATTTAAATTTTCCTTATGAGGATTTTTCTTCTTTGGATTATGAGAGTCATGTATTTGGTCAAAAAAGCTATAATGGGGTTGCAATTATTTCAAAAAAAAAATTAAAAAACATTAAATTTGATTTAATTAAAGATAAGCTTAAACAATCAAGAATAATTTCTGCAGAAACTAATTATAAAAGTAAAAATATTCAGTTGATAAATATTTATACACCAAATGGTAATCCGGTAGATACAGAAAAGTACGAATATAAAAAAAAATGGCTTGATTCTTTAATTAAGCAATTAAAATCCTGTTTAAAAAAAAATCCAAATATTATTATAGGTGGAGATTTTAATATAATCCCTTCCTCAGAAGATGTTTATAATGCAAAAAGTTATGAGGATGATGCTTTATTTAAGCTTGAAATTAGAAAAAAGTTACGTGAAATAATTAATCTTGGATTTAATGATGTGTATAGACATTTTAATAAGACAAAAGAAGGCTATACTTTTTGGGATTATATGAGAGGTGCTTGGCAAAAAAATAATGGTATGAGAATTGACCATTTTTTAGTTTCAAATTCATTAATTGATATAATTAAATCAGTTAATATTAATAGAGATCCAAGGGGTCGAGAAAAACCATCAGATCATACGCCAATCGAAATTAAATTAACTTAAAGATTTAATTTTATTAATTAATTCCTCATTAATATTTCTTGGGCCTTTATCTAGTCTATTTTTATGTCTTCTTTCACCTGGCAACCTAACATTGCCCATTGATTTCATTTTAACAAAAAATTCATCTGCGTGTTTATCCCAATTACCATTGGAAGTTTTTTCTGGGGAAATTGCTATAATAAATTCCCCACCACTTGGTGGTCCTCCATCATTATTATCTTTTGCTGCGGTTTCATAACTAAAATTATCTCCTACTAGAGCTCCTGCCATTAATTCAACCATCATTGATATGGCTGAACCTTTGTAACCACCAAAAGGCAACAAAACGCCTCCTTCTGTAATTTCTCCAGGATCAGTAGTTTCTTTTCCTTCCTTTGTTAATCCTGTTCCAGGCGGAACTTTATGACCTTCCCTTTTTGCAACTTGAACTTCTCCCATAGCCATAGATGCAGTAGCCATGTCATACACTACAGGTGTTTTTCCTGGTCTTGGCCAGGCAAATGAAATTGGATTAGTGCCAAATAATGGTTTAATTGCTCCCGCAGGTGCTACAGCTGGCTTGTAAGATGTGCAAGCAAAAGCAACTAAACCCTCTTCGGCAAGTTTTTCTGTTTCAGGCCACATAGCAGCCATGTGGTGGGATTTAGTAATTGCAAGGATTGCTACACCATTTACTTTTGCAGCATTAATAAGTTCTGGCAAACCTTTGTGAAGAACTACAGGTGCTAAGCAATTATTTCCTAAAACTTTTATAACTGATTGAGAAATTTTTTTTATAACTGGTTTACCCTTTCCATTAATTTTACCGCTTTTTAATCCACTTATATACGCAGGAAGTCTAAATAAACCATGAGATAGTGATCCATCTCTTTCAGCGTTTCTTATCAAATCTGCCAATATAGAAGCTGTTTCATCATCACAGCCATTTGATAATAAAGTTTTTTTTGCCAAATTATAAATTTCTTCTAAAGATAGACTCACAGTTGTCATAAGATTATTTTACCCTACCGTAGATATCTTGAAATCGAATTATATCGGTTTCTTTAAGAATCGAGCCAGTTTGTACTTCAATAATTTTTACTGGTTTATTAAAATTATTTTGTATTCTATGTATAGCACCTCTAGGTACAAATACAGACTCATCTGGTTTTGTATAAAACTTTTTTTTATTGATCGTTATCATTGGCTTTCCATCTGTAATCATCCAATGTTCAGATCTAAAGTTATGTTTTTGAAGACTTATTGAAGATTTTGAATTTACAGTTAATTCTTTAACAAGAAAGTTTTTGCCCTCAAATAAATTAATATATTTTCCCCATGGTCTGTAATAAATATTATTTTTTTTAATATATTTATATTTATTTTTTTTATAGATTTTTGAAATTTCTTTCCAACTGCCTAGATCAGACCAAGGCATATTAAGTTTAATAGCATTTATTTTTTTTGTTTTTTCTAAAACTGCAAAATCAAAAGATTTCTCTATAGATCTAGAAAATTCTGTTTTGTTTAGGTAATAGGTATTATTTTTATATACAGATTTTTTTATGGCCATTTTGCAACTTTTAAAAGTTTTAGGCTGGTACTTTTTAAAATTATTGATAATTGAATCTTTTCTTAAGAAGAACATACCAGAGTTCCAGTAACCTTTTTGCCTAATTATTTTTTTTGCTAATATTTTTTTAGGTTTTTCAATAAATTTAGTAACTTTATTTATATTATTTTTTATTTTTTTTGTTAAAAAATATCCATATTCACTTGATGGATTGATTGGTTTAATACCAAATATGAATATATTTTCTTCATTTAAATAGGATTTATTTTTGTAAAGAGATTTATTTAAGATATTCGGTTTTTCAATTAAATGATCAGCCGCTAAATATATCAAAGGTTGTTTTAATGGTATTTCCTTTACTAATGCTGATGCTAAAATAGCTGGTGCGGTATTCTTTTTCTCTGGTTCTAAAATAATTTTATACTTTTTAATCTTACTTTTTTTTAGATATTTTTTAACATCTTTTAAATATTTTCGATTAGTGCTGATTATAGGATAATCAAAAATTGGATTTTTTATTCTTTGCAACGTTTTGCTTATAAGTGTCCAACCTCCAAAATCTATAAATTGTTTTGCTTGATAGTTTTTTTGGTCCGGCCAAAGTCTGGTTCCAGATCCTCCACAAAGGATAATGGGTCTAATTTTCATCAAATATCTGCATATACTTTAACTTCATTTTTTCCACCTGGATGAGTGGGTGCTCCAAGATAAGCTGGACCTACTGTTTGTGCATATTTCCATAGTGTTCCATTACCAAAATTTATTTTTTTTGGTTTCCATTTTTTCTTACGGGCTGCTAATTGTTTTTTTGTAAGTCGAACATTTATTGTGCCTTTTTTAGCGTCGATATCAATAATATCTCCATTACGTAGAAGTGCAATTGGACCACCTACCGATGCTTCTGGACCTACATGTCCAATACAAAAACCTCTTGTTGCACCAGAAAATCTTCCATCTGTGATTAAAGCTACTTTTTCACCTTTGCCTTGCCCATAGATTGCTCCTGTAGTTTGAAGCATTTCTCTCATTCCTGGACCACCTTTGGGACCCTCATATCTAATAATAATTATATCTCCATCTTTGTATTTCTTATTTTTAACAGCTTTGTATGCACTTTCTTCATTATCAAAACATCTTGCTTTTCCAGTAAATTGCAATTTTTTTAATCCTGCAATTTTAACTATTCCACCATCTGGAGCTAGATTACCTCTTAAACCAACAACTCCTCCATCTGCTGAGAGTGGATTGTTATACATTCTCATTACTTTTTGTTTTGGATTAAATTTTATTTTTTTTAAATTTTCTTTCATTGTCTTTCCTGTAACAGTCATACAATCGCCGTGTATATATCCTCCCTCATAAAGAGTTTTTAAAAGCATTGGTACTCCACCAGCCTTCCACATATCTTTTGCAACATATTTGCCTCCAGGTTTAAGGTCTGCTAAATATGGTGTCTTTTTAAAAATTTTAGCAACATCCATTAGATCAAACTTAATACCAATTTCATTTGCTATAGCTGGAAGATGTAATGCTGCGTTTGTTGAACCTCCTGTAGCGGCAACTATTGTAGCTGCATTTTCTAACGCTTTTCTAGATACAATATCTCTAGGTCTAATATTTTTTGATAATAAATTCATTACTGCTTTTCCACTATCTAATGCATATTTATCTCTTTTTACATATGGAGCAGGTGTTCCTGCAGAATAAGGAAGTGCCAAACCTATGGCTTCAGATACACATGCCATTGTATTTGCTGTAAATTGTCCACCACATGCTCCTGCGCTAGGACAAGCTTTTAATTCAAGTTTTCTTAAAGCATGTGCGGTCATTTTACCTGAAGAATATTTTCCTACACCTTCAAATACATCAACAACTGTTACATCCTTTCCATTAAATCTACCTGGCAATATAGATCCACCGTAAATAAAAACACTTGGAACATTTAATCTTACCATTGCCATCATTAAACCAGGCAAAGATTTATCACAACCGGCAAGACCAACCAACGCATCATAACAATGTCCTCTAACGGTTAATTCGGTAGAGTCAGCAATAACATCTCTGGAGATTAATGATGATTTCATTCCTTCATGACCCATCGCGATACCATCTGTTACTGTTATAGTACAAAATTCTCTTGGAGTTCCTCCTCTTTGATAAACACCTTTTTTGACAGATTGTGCCTGTCTCATTAATGCAATGTTGCATGGAGCTGCCTCATTCCATGTTGAAACTACACCAACGAAAGGCTTTGCCACATCCTTCTCTGTAAGTTTCATTGCATAATAAAATGATCTTTGTGGTGCCTTATCTGGACCTAAAGTTGTATGTCTACTTGGTAATTTTTTTTTGTTAAATTTTTTCATTATAAAGTTTCTAAGGTTAGTTGTAATTTTTTAACATCTTTTTCTAAATTATTAAAGTTTGTTCTTTCCTGATCAATAAGCTCTTTGGGTGCCTTTTCAACAAAGTTATTGTTAACCAATCTTTGATTTATTTTATCCATTTCTTTATTTAATTTATCTAATTTTTTTTTAAGCGTATCTTTCACACGATTTAAATTAACATCTTCATCAAAATAAATTTTAAATAATTCACCATCTAAGATTAAAGATGCTGATGATTTATTAAGATCTTTATTTAATAGATTTTTAATTCTTCCTAATTTCATTAAAATCGTTTTATTTTTATCAAAAAAATATTTTATTTCATTATTAGTTTTTTCTAAAGAAAGTTCAATAAGTGAACCTGGCGGTACGCCTAGCTCGTTTTTAAATGATCTAATTGTTGTAATGAATTCTATAATCTTGTTTACTTCTAAATGTGATTTATCAGTTTTGCCCTTCTCATCCAACCAATTTGCAAACATTAAATAGTCTTTGCTATTTTTATCAAGTTTATTATTCAACCATACTTCCTCTGTAATAAAAGGAATAAATGGATGTAAAATAATCAATATTTCTCTAAATATAAATGCAGAAACATTTCTAGTTTCTTCCTTGATCATCTGATTATTAGAATAATAAATAGTTTTAGAAAGCTCTAAATACCAATCACAAAATGAGTGCCATACAAATTGATATACTTTTTTTGAAGCTTCATCAAATCTATAATCCTTAATATTTTTTTTTACATTTTCTTTTACTAATAAAAATTCAGTAATAATCCATTTATTAATATTTTCATTTATATGGTTAGGTTTATTTATATTATCGAAGTTACAACTATTTTGAATTAGAAAATTATTAGCATTCCATATTTTATTTAAGAAATTTCTATATCCTTTTACCCTGTCTTCTGAGAGTTTTACATCTCGCCCGGGAGATGCCATCGATAGAAGAGTAAATCTTAATGCATCAGCACTATACTTATCTATTAGTTCAAGTGGATCAATTACATTTCCTTTAGATTTGGACATTTTTTGTCCTTTCTCATCTCTTACTAAGGCATGAACATAAATATCTTTGAATGGTTCTTTATCTAAAAATTCCATCCCAAACATCATCATTCTTGCTACCCAGAAAAAAATTATATCAAAACCAGTAACTAAAACTGTCGTAGGATAAAAATTATGAAGATATTCATTTTTTTGAGGCCAACCTAATGTAGCAAATGGCCATAAACCAGAGGAAAACCAAGTGTCCAAAACATCCTCATCTCTTTTTAATTCAACATTTTTTTTATAAAATTTTTTTGCTTTTAAATTTGCGGTATCCTCATCTAATTCAACAAAAATTTTACCATCAGGTCCATACCATGCAGGAATTTGATGGCCCCACCATAGTTGTCTTGAAATACACCAAGGCTCAATATTATCCATCCATTGAAAATATGTTTTTGACCAATTATCTGGAAAAAAATTAGTTTTTTTTACCCTTACTATTTCTTTAGCTTTAATAGATAATTTTTTAGCATCTGCAAACCATTGTTCTGTTAAATATGGCTCAATAATAGAATTTGATCTATCGCCATAAGGTACTTTGTTTTTTATCTTCTCTTCTTTTACAAAAAAATCTTTTTCAATTAGTAATTTAATTATTTTTTTTCTTGCATCAAACCTATCTAATCCTAAAAATTGCTTGGGAGCGTTATTATTAATTTTACCATCATCAGTTAAAATATTTAATATTTCCAAATTGTTTCTTTGGCCTACCTCATAATCATTAAAATCATGTGCAGGAGTAATTTTAACTGCACCAGTTCCTTGTTCTGGATCAGCATATTCATCTTCAATAATTTTAATTTTTCTATTTACAATTGGAATTATTGCATTTTTACCAATTATTTTTTTATATCGCTCATCTGACGGATTAACAGCTATAGCTGTATCACCTAACATCGTTTCAGGTCTAGTGGTTGCAATTGTAATAAATTCACTAGAATTTTCTATTTGATATTTAATATAATAAAGTTTTGAATTTACTTCTCTCTGGTCAACCTCTAAGTCTGAAATAGCGGTTTTTAAAACTGTATCCCAATTAACCAGTTTTTTTGATTTAAAAATCAAACCTTTATTGTAAAGATCAACAAATACTTTTCTTACTGAGTCTGAAAGATTATCGTCCATTGTGAATGCGTTTCTAGACCAATCGCATGAACAACCTAATTTTTTTAATTGGTTAATTATAATATCACCATATTGATTTTTCCAATCCCATACTTTTTTGACAAAATTTTCTCTACCAATATCGTCTTTCTTGATACCTTCATTTTCTAATTTTCTCTCTACAAGTGCCTGAGTTGCTATCCCGGCATGATCAGTTCCCGGTTGCCATAAAGTTTCAAAATTATTCATTCTATGAAATCTAACAAGTAAATCCTGGATTGAATTATTTAAAGCATGGCCCATATGTAAACTGCCAGTTACATTTGGTGGTGGAATTACAATTGAAAATTTTTTATTATTTTTTTTGGGTTTAAATAAT
The DNA here is from genome assembly GCA_003280005.1 of Pelagibacteraceae bacterium AG-365-D07. Taxonomy (GTDB): domain Bacteria; phylum Pseudomonadota; class Alphaproteobacteria; order Pelagibacterales; family Pelagibacteraceae; genus Pelagibacter. The sequence goes on from QCGH01000004.1 coordinate 58,182, forward strand.
TTATTTTTTTCCCAATAATTGTAAATTTTATCTTCAATATTTTTATGATTATATTTATCTAAGCTCATTTATATATTTTAACTCATAAATATTTTTTTTATATTTTTTAAATTGATAGGTCTAGGTAGGTTTTTAAGTTTACAATTAGTAACACATACTTCAAGAAAGCTTAATTTTTTCGAATTTAAGAAAGATTTGATTTTTTTATTAATATCCAATTTAGATGTTATTTTATAATAATTTTTAAATCCTAAGCTATTTGTTAATTTTTTTATATTAACATTGTTCATAAAAGTAGATTGCCCACCGACTGAATCATGAGTGTTATTATTTAATAAAATATATTTTAGATTATTTGATCCGAATGACCCTACAGATTTAATGGATCCCAAATGCATAAGAAAAGAACCATCACCATCAATACAAATAATTTTTTTTTTTGTATTTAATGAGTATCCCAATGCAACAGATGAAGTGTGGCCCATTCCACCTACCATATAAAAATCTTTTCCATTTCTAATATTATATTTTTTTCTAACGTACATTATTTCTCTCGAATTATAGCCAGTACTTGAAATTATTTGAGATTTTTTATTTAAATTTTCCAAAAGTATTTTAAGAAAATATTCTTTATCAAGATTGAATTTGTTTATCTTTTTTCTAGAAAATGATTTTTTAATTGTCCCTTTTTTAATTAAACATGCAGCAATTTCATTATTTTTTTTTGCATTTTTAATGATTGAAGCAAATTTTTTTAAATCTTTTGCATTTTCAATAATTGTATATTTGATTTTTAGTAAGTCTAAAAGATTTCTAGTTATTTTACCTTTTTCCACGTGTTGAGGCTCATCATTAATGTTTGGCGATCCTCTCCAACCAATAATTAATATAAGTGGAATCGAATATACATTTTTATTAGCAATAGAAATAAGTGGATTTATAGCATTTGATAAACCTGAATTTTGCATATATATAACCGGAATTTTTTTTGTCGAAAGATAGTAACCTATACCTATCGATATTGCTGAACCTTCATTGGTTGCAACTATATGATTTTTTTTATTTTGTAGGTACATTGATAATTCTTTTAAAATACTATCGGGCACACCAGTATAAAAATCTGAATTATTTTTTTTTAGTATATTTACCAATGACTCAATTTCAATCATTTGAAATAAGATTAATAATTTTTTTAATTGATATGATTTTTTTTTCTGTCTCAAAAGATCTAGAATTTTTCAATATCTTTTTTGCTGTATCTATCATTGCAGGATATGCTGCTCGCAACATATGATTAGCATAAATTACAATTTTAAAATTATTTTTAATTAATTCTTTTTCATACACTTTGGAATATGTTGATGGGACAGCAACTAGTGGAATAAAATATTTACTTTTTTTAAATTTTTTTGCAAAAGAAAATATTTGATTAGGTGTTTTTTCTTTACTGTGAATTAAAATTCCATCAGCACCCGCCTTTGAATATATTTCAGCCCTATTAAGTGCATCTTTTAAAGATTTTCCAAGTATAAAACTTTCAATTCTTGCTAAAACCAAAAAGTCATTGGAAGTTCTTGAGCTGCATATTTTTTTTATCTTTTTTGCAAAGGAATGTGGGGAGTCTTGTTTGGCACCCGACTGATCTTTAAATAAAGAATTTTTTTTTGAACCTACTTTATCTTCTATTATCATCGCGGATACACCAATTCTTTCAAGTGATCTTGCTAAAAATGATATGTGTTCATACTGGCCACCATTATCTGCATCAAAAATAACTGGCTTATTCGTAACATCAAGTAAATCATTTAAAGATGAAATTCTTGAAGAATAATCAACCGATTGGTTATCAGGTTTACCCTTGGTGGCAGAGTCTGTTAAGCTAGAAGACCACATTGCATCAAATTCTTCAAAATTATTTTTTTTTATTACTTTCAAATTTTCAATAATTAACCCAACTAAAGAATTGTGCGACTCTAAAATTCTTACAATTTTTTTAGAATTAATCAGCCTTTTTAATTTTGCAACACGATGTACCGTTCTACCTGAAAAATTTGAAATTTTGTCCTTTTGAAAGTTTTTATCACTAAGTTTATAATATTTAGGTTCTATTAATTTTGCATTTATTTTTTTTAAGTTTTTGATAACTTTTTTTCTTATAGAAATTCTGTGATCAAATAACCAATCATTAGAATGAACAAGGTAATCTGGTTTTAAAGATTGTAAATTTTTACGATAATCAACATCGTTTTCGGGTACAACCTTAAAAACTGTTTTAACACTCTTTACTAACATTTCTCTATTTTTATAATCGAGATTAGGTATAGTTTTATATTGAGATATAGCGCTATCTGTCATTAGACCTACAATTACATCGCCATAGGAATTTGCAATTTTAAGTAATCTGATGTGCCCTTCATGCAAAAAATCAATTGCCAAAGGTACATAAACTTTTTTTTTTGTCATAAAAAATTTTTATTATTTACCTGAACTTATATGAATATTGAAAATTCAGCTACTTAATCAATTTATTTAATATATTAATAAATTAAAAAATACAACACTGATGTGATTAAATAAATTAATAAAAAAAATAACAATGTTTAAAAAAAAATTAAAAAGATCATAAATTTACTGAATTGTAGATCTGAGAAATAGTGTTATTAAGCAAAAATAAATGGTTTAAAATAAATTTAAGTTAAAAATTAAGGAAATATTTATTCTTATTCTTTTCTGACTTGTACAATCTAAGACTAGGTGTATAAATACTTTGAAGCTGAAACATTAATTTCATTACTATCCATGGCAACGTGGCGGAATGGTTACGCAGAGGATTGCAAATCCTTTTACCCCAGTTCGATTCTGGGCGTTGCCTCCAAAAAAAACTATTGAGTTCTAATTAAAAAAAAGTAAGTTGACTTAAATTATATTCCTCGGTAGCTCAGTTGGTAGAGCAGTTGACTGTTAATCAATTGGTCGCAGGTTCGAGTCCTGCCCGAGGAGCCAAAAAATATTAACCAACTTTTGACATTAACGAATTTAAATTTAAATTTTTTGAAAATTTAGTTTTTTGATCTTCTGATAATTCAGAAAATAATTTTACCAAAAAATTATAATTTACATTCATGTGTCCTTCTTTAGATTTTTCTAAATTAATTAAATATTCTGAAAAATCTTCAAAAAAATAGTTTATCGGTACTTTTAAATAGTTTGATAGTTGTAGCAATCTTAATGAACTTACACCGTTAGTTCCCTTTTCATATTTTTGAATTTGTTGAAACGTTACGTTTATTGCTTTTGCAACTTTTGTTTGTGTTAAACCTAATGCCAATCTTCTTAATTTAAGTTTATTACCAAGATGTTTGTTAAAATTTTGTTCCATTTATTGACCCCTCAATTAATTTCCGCAGCTATTAGTTAAGTGTATTTATAGATTTAATGCAAGATATAAAATTTTTTTATTTTAATGGATTTTTAAATAATTTTAAAAGCTGTCAAGTACAATTTTGCACAAATTGGACACTGTAGTTTAGAACTTTTATAAAATTTGACTTAAGAATAATTTAGTTCTATCGCTCTTAGGATTAGCAAAAAACTCTTTTGTTTCTGCTCTTTCAACGATCATACCTTCATCCATAAATATAACTTCATCTGCAACTTCTTTAGCAAAACCCATTTCATGTGTTACAACAATCATTGTCATTCCTGCCTTTGCTAAGTTTACCATTGCATCTAAGACCTCTTTAATCATTTCTGGATCTAAGGCAGAAGTAGGTTCGTCAAAAAGCATTATTTTTGGCTCCATGCATAATGCTCTTGCTATTGCACACCTTTGTTGTTGTCCACCTGAGAGTTGGCCGGGATATTTTAAAGCTTGATCTGCAATTTGTACTTTTTCTAGGTGTTGCATTGCTAAGTCTTCTGCATCTTTTTTTGGCATTTGTTTAACCCAAATAGGAGCGAGAGTACAATTATCTAGTATTGATAAATGAGGAAATAAATTAAATTGTTGAAAAACCATTCCAACTTCAGCTCTTATTTTCTCAATATTTTTTGTATTTTCACTTAATTCATTGCCATCAACAATTATTTGACCCTCTTGGTGCTCCTCAAGTCGATTTATACATCTAATTAAAGTTGATTTACCTGAACCTGAAGGTCCGCAAACAACAATTTTTTTATTTTTCTCTACCTCTAAATTAATATTTTTTAAAACTTGAAACTCTCCAAACCATTTATTTACATCTCTAATTTGAATTATTTGATTTGACATTTAGTTTTATCTCTCTGTTTTATATTTAATTTCTAAATTATAGCTATATTTACTCATTGCATAACAAATTATCCAGAAAATAATTGCAGCAAAGACATAGCCCTCCATCGCAAAACCCAGCCATTCGGGGTTGGTTTTGGCCAAATTTAACATTCCAACAATTTCTAATAATCCAACAACAAAAATTAGTGGAGTATCTTTAACTAATGCTAAAAAGGTATTTGCAATTCCTGGTATTACAAGTTTTAAAGCTTGTGGCAAAATTACAAAAATATGCATTTTCCAATAACCCATGCCTAAAGATTTTGCAGCATCATATTGACCTCTTGGTAAAGCTTGTAAGCCACCTCTGATTACTTCAGCCACATATGCGGCTTCAAATAAAGATATTGCAATTATACATCTGACTAGCTTGTCAACGTAAACATCCTGAGGAAGAAACATAGGGAACATCACAGATGACATAAATAATACAGTAATTAATGGAACGCCTCTCCAAAATTCTATAAATCCTATGCATATGTATCTAATTAATGGAAAATCCGACCTTCTTCCTAGGGCTAATGCCATACCTATTGGAAAGCAAAATATAAGACAGAAAAAAGAAATTATAAAAGTTAATGATAATCCGCCCCATGCACCAGTTTCTACCCAAACCAAACCTTCAATCATTCCAAGTTCAATATATTCCTCAAAGAAAAATACGTATTTAAGAAGAATATAAAATGTTATTGGGACAATTAAAAAATAGTACAATTTAAATTTGTTAGGAATAAAAAACCCTAAAATTATTGATATTGCTGCAGCAATAATTCCATATGAAAAATCAAAGAAAATTCTTCCACCAGAAATAAAAAAATAAATAAATAAAAATGATATAAATGGGTAAATAACAACATAATATAGTGTTAAATATTTTTTGTATTTTTCAGTAGCAAAAAATCCAACAAGTCCTAAAGCAGTTAATGATATAAAAGATAAATTTATTCTCCATTGCTCAGCATTAGGATACATTCCATATATAAATCTTCTTAGCCATATTTTAATATAAGTCCAACAAGCCCCTGTTCCAGTGCAAGCTTCTTTTGAGTCACCTGCTATATTAGCATCAATAATAAACCAGCTTAAAAAGGGAGGTAATGATTTAATTATTACAAAAATAATTAGTAAAGTCAGTATGGCATTGAAATTATTGGTATTTATATTTTTATTAATAATATCAAGATTCTTGATTCCGGAATGTTCGACTCTAATAAAATAAAGACCTATAAAACCAATAATTAAAGGCAAAACAAAACTTAGAAACTCAGGCAAAAAGGAAGTGGCGTTTATAGAAAAAAATGAGTTTAAAAAAACATCTAAAATAGATATAAAAATTAAAAATATTCCTGAGTATAAGTAATTATTAAAATTATCTTTAGTAATATTAACAAATTTCATTTTATTTCTCTTTAATGGCTATTTTTTTGTTATACCAATTCATCAATATTGAGATTGATACACTCAATGTTAAATAAGTTAACATTGTTATGGAAACAATTTCGATGGCTCTACCAGTTTGCATAAGTGCTGTTCCAGCAAAAACTAAAACTAAATCAGGATATGCAATAGCAGCAGCAAGAGATGAATTTTTGGTTAAATTTAAATATTGGTTAGTAGTTGGAGGTATGATTATTCTTAATGCCTGAGGCATAATTACAAGTTTTAAAACTTGATTAGGTGTCAAACCAATAGATGCAGCAGCTTCCTTTTGCCCTTTGCTAACACCCTGTATTCCAGCTCTAACACATTCAGCTATAAATGTAGCGGTATATAAAGCTAGAGCTAATGTCAAAGCTATTAATTCAGGAGGAAGTCCTAGCCCTCCATTAAATCTAAAAGACGTTTTGGCCAACTGAACTAATTGAGGTATTTCAAAACTTAATGTTACACCACCAATTATAAAACTTAATAAAGGTAAACCCACAATTAATCCTAATGAAATGTATAGAACAGGTATCTGTTTTCCTTTTGCTTCTCTTAATCTTTTTGAATATGATCTAATTACAATTGTTGATATTATTGCAGCTAGCAATGAATATAAAAAAATATTTAAATTATTCCATATAAAGGCTGGAATAAATAATCCTTTAATAGTTAAGAATATTACTCCAAAAATAGGTTCAGCATCTTCTGGTAAAGGAAGTGCTCTTAAGGCTGCAAAGTACCAAAAAAATATTTGTAATAATAATGGAATATTTCTAAAAAACTCGACATAGTATGCTGCAGCTTTATTAATTAATAGATTTGATGATAGTCTTGCTATACCAACAACAACACCAATTAATGTTGCAAAAATTATTCCAATTACTGAAACTAAAATTGTATTAAGTAGGCCAACTAAATATGCTCTAAAATAAGAATGTGATCCATCATATTCAATTAAAGAGAATTGAACATCAAATGAAGATTCTTGTGATAGAAATCCATAGCCAAAGGAAATTCCTCTATTTTCCATATTAAGTTGAGCGTTATAGCTAAAAAATCCAAATACTAACGCTACAAAAGTTAGTGTTAGTAACTGTGGTACAATTTTTTTGAGTTTGGCGTTCACAATGGCTTTATAAAACTTTTAAAAAAAAAGGGCTAGAAAAATCTAGCCCTTTTTAATCTATTTTTAAGCAATTATCTTGCTGGAGGAGTATATAATAATCCACCTTTTGTCCAAATTTCATTTGGACCTCTGTCTGGTAATATACCAGTGTCAGCAATATTTCTCTTATAGCTTTCACCATAGTTACCAACTTGTTTGATAATTCTTAAACTCCAATCATTATCTAGACCTAAAGCTGCGCCCATCTCGCCTTCAGCACCAACTATTCTTTTAACAGCAGGATTGTCTGAAGTTTTTAATGAATCAGCATTAGCTGAATTAATTCCATACTCTTCAGCTTCGATCATAGTATTTAAAGACCATCTTACGATATCTTCCCATACTGCATCACCTTGTCTTACAACTGGTCCTAAAGGTTCTTTAGAAATAGTTTCTGGTAATACGATATGATCATCAGGATTAGACATTTTAGTTCTTTGAGCTGCCAAACCAGATTTATCAGTTGTGTAAGTATCACATCTTCCAGCATCATATGCAGCTACAACTTCATCAGCTTTTTCAAAAGCAACTGGTTCATAAGAAATTCCTTTAGAATTAAAAAAGTCTCTCATGTTTAACTCAGTTGTTGTACCAATATTAGTACATGCTGAGATACCATCTTTAAATTGGCTTGTTGAAGTTATTCCAGAGCTTTTTCTAACCATAAAACCTTGACCATCATAGAAGTTTACTCCTACGAAAGTAAGACCGATGTCAGCATCTCTAGATAAAGTCCAAGTTGTGTTTCTAGATAAAACATCAATTTCACCAGAAGTTAGTGCAGTAAATCTTTCTTTAGCACTTAGCGGTGTAAATTTAACTTTATTTGCATCACCTAATACTGCAGCAGCTACTGCTCTACATACATCAACGTCAACACCTGTCCAATTTCCAGACGCGTCAGCATTTGAAAATCCAGGAAGACCTTGAGATACACCACACTTGACAAAACCTGCTTTAATTGTGTTTTTTAGAGTTTTTGATTTCTTAGCCGCAAAAGACTCAGTAGCAAATCCAAAAAGAACTGCCACAACAGCAAGCAAAGAAGTCATTTGTTTGATTTTTCTAAACATTATCTCCTCTTAATTTATATTTATTTGTTAACAAATAATTCAAAGTAAATTTTTGAATTACTAAATTAAAACAGAAAGTTAAATACTGATCAATCTTAAATTATTCAAGAAAAACAAGAAAACTAAGACTTTATGGCGCGCCCTGAAGGATTCGAACCTCCGACCCACGGTTTAGAAAACCGTTGCTCTATCCAGCTGAGCTAAGGGCGCAAAGATATGAAGTATTACAACATTTAATTTTTAAATACAAATTTTTTAATCAGGATTAAAATAGAAATAAACTCTATTCGACCAATAATCATAAATAAAATCAAAATGGATTTTAAAGGAGTTGAAAATTGAGTAAAATTTAAATCATTCAATCCATACAAGCTTGAGTTGACAGTGTTCATTAATGTTAATATTCCAATTTTAAAAGAATTTTCAAATTTAATATTAAACAAAGTTAATAAGCTTACTAATATCAACAAAGACAAAATAAAGATTATAACTGTAAAAAAATATTTATTAATATCACTTGAATCAATTTTTACTTTCGAAAATAGTACTTTATTTAAAAGTATATGTTTTGGTTTTGTGTGAGATACTAATTCATTTAACGAAAATTTTGTTAAAATATATATTTTCAAAAATCTTAGACCCGAGCTTGTTGAGACTAAAGATCCACCTATAATTATTAAAATTAGAAAAATAAAATTGTCTTGATTATTTACTTCAAATGAAAATCCAATATTTGATACACTTGAGATTAACGAAAATAAAGTTATGGAAAAATTATTATCTTGATTAAAAAAAATAAAAAAAATTCCAATTAAGGAAACTAAATAAACTAACAGATAATAATCTTCTGTAAAAACTAAGAGATCCTTTTTCCTTGAAAATATAACATTGTATGGAAGCAAAATACCAAAAAAGGATATTAACATGGAGCATGAAAATATATAAATTTGGTAATTAGATTGTAAAATTTCACTTATATTGTTAACTGTTAAAAATCCACCTGAAGAAATAATTGTTAATGACAAATTAAATGCATCAAATGATCTTAGATTAATTATTTTATATAGTATAAATAATAAGAGAGTTATTGAGGTATAAACAAAAAGAATTTTTGTTGATTGTTTGATTATTTCATTAACATCTAAAGAAATAAAATTTGTAAGAATTTTCTTATAATTATCGTCATACAGGTCAATAAGAAAAAGAATTGAAATTAAAAAATACAATCCTCCAAACCATTGTGAAGTAGATCTCCAAATCAGCAAACTTTGATCTAAATATTTTACATTTTCAAAAATAGAAAATCCCGTTGAAGTAAATCCTGAAACTGCTTCAAAATAACTATCAACAAAAGATAAATAGTTAACTCCAAAATAATAAGGTATTGATATAATTAATGGTAAAATTAAATATCCTGATGCTACAGCAATAATTTTTTCATATATTGAAAATTTTTTATATTCATTTTTTTTTATAAAAAAGGGTAATGAAAAAATTAAAGTTATAATTAGTGTATATGTATAAATTTCAATATTGTATAAGATTTCAAAATAATATGAGTAAATAATATTAAAAAATGAAAGTATTGATAATATAAAGCTAAATGATCCTATATAAAAAAAACTGAGCTTAAACATTTAAAATTTATACTGCACTGAGTCTAAAGATATTTTCTACAAGTGGTATTTGATCTTTATTAGCAATAAAAACTATAATATCATTTTTTTTAAAGACATAATTTGATCTAGGAATAATTACTTCCTTGCCTCTTAATACTGCACCTATTTTTATTTCTTCAGGTAATTCAGCATTTTTAAGTTCTTTATTTATTAGATCAGATGTTTCAATAATTTCAGCTTCTATTACTTCATACTCACCATTTAAAATTGAATAAGCAGATTCTATTGTTCCTTTGTGGACGTGTTTTAAAATACTTGAAACTGTATTCATTCTAGGATCAATCAAATCATCAATTTTAAGTGATGATTGTAAAAGGCTATAATTTGGTTTTGTGGTTAATACCATTGTTCTTTTATTTTTTGAAAATTTTTCTACCAAAACTCCTACCATTAAATTATCCTCATCATCATTTGTTATAGCAATTACAGTTTCTGTTTCATCTAGATTAGCTTCTTTTAATACATCTTCGTCTAAACCATCTCCATTGATTACAATTGTGTTGCTAAGTTCACTTGCAAGAAATTCTGCTCTATCCTTGTTCTTTTCGATAATCTTCAATCTTGTATTGTTAGGAGAGGCCTCAATATATTTTGCTAAATTATATCCAATATTTCCACCACCAATAAGAAGTATTTTTTTTGAAATAGGATCATTATGACCAAAAGCTTCTAGTGTGTCTTGAATTTGTGAGGCATTTATAGCCACATAAGCTTTATCATTTTTTTTCATCACATCATTTTTTTTTAAAAAAATAAATTTTTCATCTCTTACTACTCCTAAAATATTTGCATTTAATTTAGGAAATTTCTTAGTAAGTTCATTAAGTTTTATATTATTAATTGGACACCTTTCATCTACTTGTATCTCTAGCAATCTGATATTATTATTTGCAAAAGGTACATTGTCAGTCGCGCCAGGGGATTCAAGTTTCCTATGAATAGATTTGGCAATTTCAATTTCAGGAGAAATTACAAAATCTATTGGTAGATTTTCTTTATTAAATAACTGGGAAAACTTAGGGTCTAAATATTCTTGAGCTCTTATTCTGGCTATTTTTTTTGAAGTTTTAAACAAAGAGTAGGCAATTTGACAAATTAACATATTGATTTCGTCATTTCTCGTAACCGCTATGATCATATTTGCTTCATTAATATTTGCTTTTTCAAGAACCGCTGGTGATGTAGCTTTCCCAACAATAGCTTTAACGTCAAGTGTTTCATTTATTTTTTGAATATCATCGCTAGATTGATCTATTACAGTAATAGAATGATTTTGCTCACTAAGTAATTTTGCAATAGTAAAGCCGACTCTTCCAGCGCCACAAATAATGATATTCATTTAATTAAATTCTTTAATCCCAAGTTGCTTGAGTTTCCTATGTAGGGCAGATCTTTCCATGCCTACAAATTTGGCTGTTTTTGATATATTTCCGCTAAATTTTTTTAGTTGAGAAGACAAATATTCTCTTTCAAAATTTTCTCTTGCCTCCCTTAAAGTAAATGAAAGATTTTCAGAAATATTAAATTCATGAGTTGAATTTTTTGAAAGTGACTCTTTAATAATTTCATTAATTTTATCTTCATTCTGACCTGGAGATAAAATAATTATCCTCTCTACTAGATTTCTAAGCTCTCTTACATTGCCGGGCCAGTCATAATTTAATAGAAAATTATAATCCCTAATTTCAATTTTTTTTATATTGTAAATCTCTGACAATTTTTCCATAAAATACTTAAATAAAATTGGTATATCATCTAATCTTTTATTTAATGGTTCAATTTTAATATTAAAAACATTTAATCTATGAAAGAGATCTTCTCTGAAATTACCAATTTTAATCTCATGGGATAAATCTTTGTTAGTAGAACAAATTATTCTTACATTTACATTTATATCATGTATTCCATTTATTCTTTTGAATTTTTGATCAATAAGAACTCTTAAAATTTTTGATTGAGTTTCTAAAGGTATTTCTGTAACTTCATCTATTAATAGTATTCCACCGCTAGATTTTTCTAGAGCACCATATACAATTGATCCATCAGCAAGCTCTTCACCAAATAATTCCTTTTCGTACTTTTCTAAATTTAGAAGCGCTCCATTAATTATATTAAAAGGTCTATTTTTACGATTTGATATTAAGTGAATTTTTCTAGCAACAAGTTCTTTACCACTTCCAATTGGACCTGTTATAAACACTCTGCTATCAGATGATGATAAATGATTTATTTGATCCCTAATGTTTAGTATATTTTTACTTTGTCCAACAATTTCAAAAGAATTAAATAACTTATCATTGAGTGATTTATTTTCTTTTTTTAAATTGTAATTTTCTACAGCTCTATTAATAAAATTTGTTAATCGATTTTTGTCGAACGGTTTCTGAATAAATTCAAATGCTCCTAATCTAAGTGACTCTACAGCCATTTCTATATTGGCATGACCAGAAATAATAATTACTGGAATATCCTTATTTTTATTTTTGATATGATCTAATAATTTTAAACCTTCATTGTTTTCTGTATTGCTCAATTTAACGTCTAACAAAGCAACATGGGGTAGTTTTTTATCAATTTCAGTTAATGCTTGGTGATAATTGGCAGCTACTCTAGTTTTATATCCCAAGTCAGAAATTAATTCTTTTAATATATTTCTTATATCAGGGTTGTCGTCTACAATTAATATTTCATTTTCCATATTTATTTATAAAATTTTATTTCTACTTTTGCTCCTTCATCTAAATTGTTAAATATTATTATGCCATTATGATCATTAATAATTTTACTCACAATTGATAATCCAAGTCCTGTTCCATCAGTTTTAGTTGTAAAGTATGGTTTTGTTAATTCACTTGTTTTTATATTTTTAAAACCCAATCCTGTATCTATTATTGTTAGGGATATATAATCAATATGATCGACTATTTCTATATCTATATTTTTATTTAAATTAGACGTTTTTTTAGCTTTTTCCTTTAAACTTTCAATAGAGTTTTTAATTAAATTAAAACAAACTCTACTGATTTGCTCGTAATCAAATTTAAATAATACCTTTTCAGTATTTTGGAAATTAAATTTTATACCTTTGTCTATTTTTTTTAATAATTCAATGTTTTGCAATATAATATCATTTAGATTATTTTGTTTGTAGATTGGTTTGGGCATTCTTGCGAAATCTGAAAATTCATTTACAAGATTCTCTATTTGGTTAATTTGATTATTAATAGTTTTTAAATTCATTTCAAATTTATTTCTATTTTCTTCATTAATTTCTTTTAAATATTTTGATTTTAAATTATCTATTGTCAACTGTATGGGTGTAAGTGGATTTTTAATTTCATGCGCTAATTTTCTTGCGATTGTTTCCCAGGCCTCCATTCTCTCTGAGTTAAGTAATTTTTGCTGCTGATCTTTTAATTTATTTATCATGGAGTTAAAATTTTCAATTAATTTTTCCATTTCTACGTCAGTTTTGATATTTGGAACTTTAGTATTCAAGTTTCCTCTACCAATTAATTCTGATGCGGTAATTAAGTTATTAATTGATACAAAGAAACGAGATGAAAATCTTATAGCAATAGTTATTGATAAAAATAAAAGTAAAGTGACTAGTATTACATATATTAAAGCAAAAGAAATTTTTATTCCTGTACTTTGGTCTTCAACAGTATAGTAAAAATTAATTGCTTCCTCCGACTCTTGTAAATATTTAGAAATATCTTCATCTAAATATTTAACTACATATAAAAATAAGTCGTTATATTGTGGAAGTTTTATTATTGCACCGGAGTAATTTTCAAATGCATTAATTATTTTCAACGGTCTATCGTCGTTTAAAACCATATTAATAGCTCGGTCATCAATAGGTATATAATCTGTACCCTCTGCGGTCATTATCAGTTCTTTTTTACTATTTATTAGATGTAATTGATCAAGTTCTCTTAAAATTCTTTGATTATTTATATAATTTTGAAATGCTAACTTGTTCTCGGATAAATTAATATTTTTGTTTAAATCAAATGCAACTAAAATAATATCTGATTCAATTTTATTACGTTTTTCATTTACATAATCTTGCGCTAGTTGATAAGAATTATTTACTGCAGTTGTGATTTTTTGATCAAAATATTTATCTAATGCAAAAGAAAATATAAATAGTGAAAAAACAGATATTAAAATAGAAGGAATAAGAGTAAATAAAGAGAAAAATATAATATATTTTCTATTAGCAATTGAACCTTTAACATTTATATTATCTTTAATCGAATTAGAGATTTCTTTAAAAATTAATACAAAAAATACTATTAGAAAAAAAATATTTACATAGAGAAGAATTTTTAAATTTTGCTGACTTAAATTAATAAAACTTTTATCTAAAAAAGTGAAAAAGGTTATGAAACCTAATAATAATGTTGTAAAAAAGATTATTAGAATAAATATGTTTCTTTTTATGAAATCGAGCATTACTTTTAAATTATATTAATTTTGTCTAAAATAAACATATGAATAATTATTTTATCATTTTAGGGGCTGGAAAAGGACATAGATTTAGCCAAAAAAAACCTAAACAGTATTTTAATTATAAGGGCAAAATTCTAATTCATCATTCTATTGATAAAGCCATAGACTCTAAATTGTTCAAAAAAATTATTGTTGTAGCCTCAAAAAAATACAAAAAAGAATTTAAAAAATATAAAAAAAACCAATTGTTGTTTGTAAGCGGAGGAAAAGAAAGAAAAGATTCCTCTTTAAATGCCTTAAAAAAAATAAAAAAATTTAAGCCTCAAAATGTACTTATTCATGATGCCGCAAGACCTAATTTTTCAATTAGATTATTAAAAAATTTAATAGAAAAATTAAAAAACAATATTGCAGTTGTTCCATTTGTAAATTCTACAGATTCAATAAAATATAGAATAAATACTAGGCATATAAACCTTGATAGAGATAAAGTTTATTTAACACAAACACCACAAGCTTTTAGGTATAAAAACTTATATAAACTTGCTATTAAACAAAAAAAAAATATTTCTGATGAAGCTTCGCTATTTTTAAGTTCAAATCAAAAAATAAAATTTATTTATGGTGAAAACCAAAATAATAAAATTACCTTTTCGTATGATATTAAAAATTTAAAATCCTATTATGGTGTTGGTTTTGATATTCATAAATTGATTAAAAACAAAAAACTTTATCTTGGTGGATTAAAAATACCCTTTCATTCAGGGCTAAAAGGACACTCAGATGGAGATGTAATTTTACATGCAATAATTGATGCAATTTTAGGTGCTACAAGAAAAAAAGATATTGGTACCTATTTTCCTAATATAAAAAAGTTTAAGAATATAAGATCACCTAAAATGTTAAAACCAATAATAGAAAATCTTTATAAATCCAATTTTTCAATAAATAATCTTGATATAAATTTAATTTGCGAGCAACCTAAAGTTTCAAAATTTCGTGAAAAAATAATTAATTCAATATCCAAACTGACATCTTTAAATAAAAATCAAATTAATTTAAAAGGCAAAACAGTGGAAAAATTAGGTTTAATAGGAAATGAAAAAGCAATTGCATGTGAGGTAATAATTTCAATTACAAAATATGATTAATAATTTTTTTTTTAAATGCGTAACTTTATTTGGGCTTGGAAATATTAGCAGAATTCCAGGCACGCTAGCATCCTTGGTTACTTCAATTTTTTTTTACTTATTACTGCTTTTTGGAAATATAGTTGGTAATTGGTATTCAAAAGAAAATATAATTATATTCTATATCATATTTTTATTTTTTTCATATTTTGCAATAGAAAAATCAAAAAATTACTTTAAACAAAAAGATGCAAAAGAAATTGTTATTGATGAAGTTTGTGGTCAATCATTGCCGTTTATAACATTCATTTTATACATTAACATGATACCAGATTTAACAAATAAAAGTGACATTGCAATATATGCCCAAGCTTTAAAAAATTTGAATATCCATTTTTATACAATCCTATCATTTTTCTTGTTCAGATTTTTTGATATATTAAAACCTTTTCCGATAAGTTATTTCGATAAGAATTTTAAAAATAGTTTTGGTATTTTATTTGACGATATACTAGCGGGAATAGCTGCATCATTGATAATTTTAATACCATTAATTTTTGCCTTTAATTAGATTATGAAAATAGAAAATTTACTTAAAATACTAATTAAAAAGAAATATAAGATCTCAGTAGTTGAATCTTGTACCGGTGGATTACTATCTAGTTCAATTACTTCAATAAGTGGTGCATCAAAAGTATTTAATCTAGGTCTTATTACTTACTCTAACCAGACGAAAATTAAAATTTTAAAAGTAAATAATAATATCATTAGAAAATATGGTGCTGTTAGCCGTGAATGCTGTTCAGCAATGGTTAAAAATTTATCTAGAATATCTAAAGCTAATATAAATGTTTCAATAACTGGGATCGCAGGACCAAAAGGTGGAACTAAACAAAAACCTGTAGGTTTAGTTTATATTGGAATTAAAAAAGGTAATAAAATCCAAATAAATAAATGTTTATTTAAGAGCAAAAAAAGATCCTCAATACAAAAGGCTACTGTAAAAAAAGCTTTCGATTTAATTGTTAGAATTGCTAAATAATTTTGCAGTTCTTTTTTGAAAGGCATCGGCTATTTTTTCTAGACCAAATTTAAATGACGCTTCCATTACTGTATTTAAAAATTTATTTTTGATTTCAAAATCAATATCAAAGGTAACTTCTGTAATTCCATTTTTTTTATCAAAAAATTTCCAATTATTTGAAAGGTGATTTAAGGGACCATCTATATTCTTTACATGTATAGAATCTTCATTTTTATTAAATATTACATCACTTTTGTAAGTATCTTTAAATGGTCCTTTGCCAATAGTTAAATCAGCAATTATTTTAATAAAATCACCCTCATCATTATTTTCATATACTTTTGCATCAAAACAAAATGGAACAAATTCAGGATATTTTTCAATATCTAAAACTAAATTGATTAAATCTTTTTTTTTACATTCAATTAATCGCTTAACTGAAGCTTTTGGCATTAATGATTGTTAATTCTGTTTTGTTGAAGTTTAGCAAAATCTTGATCGGCATGATAAGATGACCTTGTTAGCGGTGATGAAGAAACTAACAAAAAACCTTTTGATTTAGCTATTAACTCTAATTTTTTAAATTCATCAGGATGATAATATTTTGCTAACGGGTAATGTTTTACAGATGGTTGAAGATATTGTCCGATAGTAATAAAATCTACATTTGCAGATCTCAAATCATCCATGACTTGAATTATTTCATCATGTTCTTCGCCCAAACCAACCATAATACCTGATTTAGTAAAAACTGATTTATTTATTTCTTTTACTTTTTTTAGAAGTTCAAGAGATGCAAAATATCTTGCACCAGGCCTAACTTTTACATACAAACTAGGAACAGTTTCTATATTATGATTAAATACATCTGGGTTTGCTTCTAAAATTTTTTTATAAGAATCTCCCTTTCTTAAAAAATCTGGAGTTAAAACCTCAATAGTTGTACCTGGATTTTTTAATCTTGTAGTTTCAATTACTTTTTTGAAATGATTTGAGCCACCATCAGTTAAATCATCTCTATCGACTGAAGTAATAACTACATGTCTTAATTGTAAATTTTTGACTGCATTAGCAATTTTTATATCTTCAAAAGGATCTAACTTTTCAGGTTTGCCAGTTTTTACATCACAAAATGCACATGCTCTTGTACATGTGTCACCCATTATCATAAATGTTGCATGTCTTTTACTCCAACATTCTGTTATATTTGGGCAGTTTGCCTCTTGGCAAACTGTGACAAGATTGCTTTTGTTAACCAATGTTTTTGTTAAGAAAAATTCTTTACTATTTGTAAGTTTAGACCTAATCCATTCAGGTTTTTTTTTTATTGGATTGATTGGATTTCTTATTTTTTCAGGATGTCTTGGTTTATTCAGATTTTTCATTATTTTTTAATATATAAAGTTTTTCACCTTCTTTGCTGTAAACAAATTTTTCCCTTATTAATAAATCAATATAATCACTATCTAGATTATTGCTTAGTAACGAATTTTTTAATTCCATATTTTCAATTTTAACTTTTATTTTTTCTTCTTCAATTTTTAATTGAGATAATAAATTTTCTTTTTTTAACAAAGAAATTAAACCTCTTTCTCCGTCTAATAGATTGAAAAAAAAATACAAAAACAAAAATGTCCCAATTATAATGAAATAATTATTTTTAAATTTTTCTATCATAATTTATTCATTTTAGCATTTTTACCCAAGCTTTCCTCTATTCTTAACAATTGATTATATTTTGCAACTCTTTCAGATCTACATAAAGAGCCAGATTTAATTTGATTTGAATTTGTTCCAACGGCCAAATCTGCAATAAAAGTGTCTTCAGATTCACCTGATCGATGAGATATAATGGTTTTAAATCCTATATTTTGAGCAAATTTAATAACTTCAATTGTTTCTGTTACAGTGCCGATTTGATTTAATTTAATTAAAATGGCATTTGATGATTGATTTAAAAAACCGACTTTTAATCTTTCAAGATTTGTTACATATAAATCATCTCCAACTATTTGGATTTGTTTGTCAGTTGCGATCATAAATTTATTCCAAGATTTCCAATCATTTTCTGCAAAGGGATCTTCAATAGATTTAATTTTATATTTTTTAATTAATTTTTTATATTCTTGAATTGATTTTTCAACTGAAACAAATTTTTTTGAATGTATGGAATATTTATTTTTTTTAAACAATTCATTAGCCGCGACATCCAAACATATTGAGATATCTTTACCATTTTTAAAATTAGACATTTTAATCGCTTTAGATATTAATTGTAATGCATGTGAGTTACTGCTTATCATTGGTGCAAAGCCACCCTCGTCCCCAACAGAAGTTGATAGATTTAAATTTGTTAATAATTTTTTTAAATTATTAATTACTAAAAAACACATTTTAACAGCTTGAGTAAAAGATTTTGCTCCATCGGGTCTAATCATAAATTCTTGAATTTGAAGACCATTACTTGCATGTACTCCGCCATTAATTATATTCATTAATGGAAATGGTAATAAATAGTTTTTTTTAACTAGAAAATTTTTATAAAGTGGTATTTTCTTAATCTTAGATGATAATTTTTTTATTGCCATCGATACAGCAAGCATACTATTTGCTCCGAGTTTTGTTTTTTGTTTCGTGCCATCTAGCTTCAAAAGTATATGATCTATTTTTTCTTGATTATGAATGTTTTGATTTTTTAGATTTTTAGAAATTACAGAATTTATAATTTTAACTGCGTTGAAAACACTTTTTCCATTGTAATCTTTTATGTTTTTGTCTCTTTTTTCATAAGCTTCAAAACTTCCAGTAGATGCTCCAGATGGACAGATTGAAGATGAGCTAATATTTTTTGAAAATACTTCTGCTTCAATCGTTGGGTTTCCTCTACTGTCAAAAATTTGTCTTGCAACAACTTTAGAAATTTTGCTCATTAATATTTATATTTTTTTAACTAATCTATCTATTTCTATAATCTGGGTTAAAAGATTTTCTAATTGATTTAATGGAACCATATTCGGTCCGTCTGAAGGTGCGTTATCTGGGTCTTGATGTGTTTCCATAAAAATTGCAGCAACTCCTACTGCTGTAGCTGCTCTTGCCAAGTATTCAACAAACTCTCTTTGCCCACCACTTTTTTCTCCAAGGCCACCTGGTTGTTGAACTGAATGAGTTGCATCAAAAACAACTGGATATCCATTTTTCACCATTATTGGAATTGATCTCATATCAGACACTAAAGTATTATATCCAAAGCTAGCACCCCTTTCAGTAACTAAAATATTATCATTTCCAGAATCAGAAATTTTTTTGGTTACATTAACCATGTCCCATGGAGCTAGAAACTGACCTTTTTTAACATTTATTATTTTTTTAGTTTTAGCTGCTTTGATTAACAAATCTGTTTGTCTACATAAAAAAGCCGGTATTTGAATTATATCTACATGGTTTGAAACTACGTCACATTGGTTTTCATTATGAACATCTGTTAGAATTGGTACACTTAATTCTTTTTTAATTTTATCAAATATTGAAAGAGAGGTATCTAAACCTACTCCTCTTTTTCCTTTGAGACTTGTTCTATTAGCTTTATCAAAAGATGTTTTATATATAAAACCGATACCTAATTTTAAGCTGATTTCCTTTATCTTGCTGGACATATCCATAGCATGTTGCTCAGATTCTAGCTGGCACGGCCCTGCAATAAGAGTTATTTTCTTATTATTAGAAATTTCAATGCCATTACAATTTACAACTTTATTTTGCATATTTTTTTTTTGCTGCTTTAATAAATGATGAAAATAAAGGATGTGGATTAAAAGGTCTAGATTTAAATTCAGGATGAAATTGCACACCTATAAACCAAGGATGATTTTTTAATTCTATAATTTCAGGTAATTTATTGTCTGGTGATAAACCTGAAAAAATCAGACCATTTTCCTCGAATTTTTGTTTAAATGAAATATTGACCTCATATCTATGCCTGTGTCTTTCTTTAATATTTCGTGATTTATAAATTTTTCTAATTAATGAATTATCCTTGAGTTTTGCATCATATGATCCAAGTCTCATAGTGCCTCCTAGATCTTTATCAGTGCCTGTAAATTTTTTTCCATCTTTATCCCATTCATTCATTAGGCCAATAATAGAAATACCCTTTTTATCAAATTCACTTGAGGTAGCATTTTTTATTTTCAACTTGTTTCTAGCAAATTCAATTATTGCCATTTGCATACCATAACAAATTCCTAAAAAAGGAATTTTATTTACTCTTGCAAATCTAATAGACTCAATTTTACCATTTGTACCTCTTTTTCCAAATCCACCTGGTATTAAAATTCCAGAAATATTTTTTAATTTAGTTTTAATTTCAGATGGTTTAAGTTTTTCAGAGTCTATTCTAACAAGATTTACTTTTATATTATTTGCTATTCCTCCATGTGTT
>QCGH01000005.1 GCA_003280005.1 Pelagibacteraceae bacterium AG-365-D07
TTTTTTTTTATTTTCAACTTTATTTACTTATTAAAAATATCAGCTTTATCTGTTTTTTCCCACGAAAATGCACCATTTTTCTCTGGATCTCTTCCAAAATGACCATAAGCAGCTGTTTTCTCATAAATAGCTTTATTTAAACCTAACATTTCTCTAATACCTCTTGGGCTTAAATCAAAATTTTCATTTATTAATTTTTTAATATGTGTATTTTTTTCTTCGTTATTTTCAAAAAGATCTACGTAAATTGATAATGGTTTTGAAACTCCAATCGCATATGCTAGTTGAATTAAACATTTATCTGCAATTTTTGAAGCAACTACATTTTTAGCTAAGTATCTGGACGCATATGCTGCTGATCTGTCTACTTTTGTTGGATCCTTGCCTGAAAATGCACCACCACCATGTGGAGCTGCACCACCGTATGTATCAACAATAATTTTTCTTCCAGTTAATCCACTATCACCATCAGGTCCACCAATTACAAAATTACCAGTTGGATTTACATAAATTTCTTTTTCATCTAAGCCAACTAAAAGTGCTTTTGGAATTGCTTTCTCTATATATGGTTTTACTAATTCTCTAACCTGAGATTGGTTAACTTCTGGTGAATGCTGTGTTGAAATTACCACCGATTTGACATTTGACGGTAAACCATCTTTATATTGAATAGTTATTTGGCTTTTTGAGTCAGGTTCTATGTTTTTTAATTTTCCTGATTTTCTATCCTCAGCCATAAGTCGTAAAATTTTATGAGAATAATGTATTGGTGCAGGCATTAAAACATCAGTTTCACGACAAGCATATCCAAACATAATTCCTTGATCACCCGCACCTTCGTCCTTATTGCCTGATGCGTCTACACCCATTGCAATATCAGCAGATTGCGAATGAAGATGACTTTCTATTTTTGTTGCTTCTTTCCAAGTAAAGCCCTCTTGATCATAGCCAATATCCTTAATACATTCTCTTACTTTTTGAATTAAATTATCTTTTTTAATTTCAGGTCCTCTAACTTCTCCAGCTAGAACAACTTTATTTGTGGTAGTTAAAGTTTCACAGGCAACTCTTGATTGAGGTTCTGCGCTAAGATAAGAATCTACTACCATATCTGAAATTCTATCACATACTTTATCTGGGTGACCTTCAGATACTGACTCGCTAGTAAAAAGGTAGTTTTTTAAATTATTCATTTTTAAGTTTTGTAAATGAAAAAATTAAAAAAATAAATAATAAAATTATTAAAAAATAAATTTTATTTTCAAATGTGGAAAAAAACGTTTTATCAACACTTACAGTTTCCTTAATTGATATTATGCCCTCATTTTTTATATCTAATTTTTCCACTACTAGACCTGTGGGATCTATGATTGCTGATATACCGTTATTTGCTGACCTAAAGGTATATTTGCCATATTCAACAGATCTAAAAATACTATGAGCAAAATGTTGATATGGCCCTATAGAGTCTCCAAACCATCCATCTTCGGAAATATTGACGATAAAATTATAATTTTTTTTATTTGACAACTTACCTGAATAAATTATTTCATAACAAATTAATGGTAAAATACTAATTTTTGAATTTTGGCTTACTTTAAAGATATTTCTCTCTGAACTAGCTGTATAGGATTGATAATTGTTTGTTAAATTTTTTAAACCTATTTTTTTAAGAATTTTTTCAAAAGGAAGAAATTCTCCAAATGGAACCAGGTTATTCTTATGATATTTATAAATAATGTTGGCCTTGCTATCAATTATAGATAAAGAATTATAAAAATATTTTTTTTCTCTTTTTAATTCTATATCATTTATACCTAATATTATTTTATGTTTTTCTGAAAAGAATCTTGTGAATAAAAAATCATATTCACTTTTCAATAATTTCAAATTTGTATTTGGAATAATACCCTCTGGCCAAATAAAAATAGTGTCTTCATTTTTACTTGGTTTACTTAATTCAATTAATTTAAATAAAATTCCTTCATTATCTATACTAGAATAAAATCTCTCTATCGGTATCTTTGTTGATAAAATTCTAATTTCTGCATCTAGAGGTTCTGCTTTTAAGTTCTTAAAATTATTTATTTTAAATACTCCATATCCATAAACTAGTATTGCAATTGTTATAGTTATTAATAATCCGAGTAGCTCATTCTTTTTTCTACTCAGATATAAAATCGAAGGGACTGAAAATATAGTTATTAAAATTGTATTAAATGAATAAATGCCAATTAATGATACGATTTGAATAAAAGCTATACTTTCAGAAAATGCGTAAGCAAAAAGATTCCATGGAAACCCAGAAAAAATATTACCTCTAATAAAATCAAAAAATCCTAATACTAAGGAAAAAACTAAAATATTTACGAAGACCTTTTCTGGTTTAAGATATAACTTGAATACAAAAAAAGCTATTGAATAAAAAAGACCTAGAAAAGCTGGTATTAGAATTAGACTAAATGGAATTAATACCTTAAAGTTTTGGTCATGTAAAAGAGCTATAGGTATCCAATACAAACTTGAAACAAAATATCCAAAACCAAAGATAAATCCATAAAGTAAGAATAACTTTGGATTATTATTTTTATTTTTTATTAAAAAAATTATTAACAAACTAAAAGTTAAAAAATTTATTATCCAAAAATTATAGGGTGGTAAACCAAAAGAAGACAATACGCCTAAAAAAAATATATAAATATTTTCGATATAAATTTTATATTTTTTAGGTATCAAATTATCCTTTAATTTTTCTAAAAATTTTATTTTCAATAGAATTCATTATTGCATAATCCTTATCTGATTTATGATCATAGTTTAATAAATGTAAAAACCCATGGATAAATATTTTTATAAAGCCATTTTCATAGTCATTTCTATTCTTTTTTAAAAATTCCTCGTAACCAATCACAATGTCACCTAAGTAAAAATTTTTGTTTTTAATATTTTTATTAAAATTTTTTTTGTCAAAAAAAGGAAATGATAAAATATCAGTTGGTTTATTTTTATTTCTAAACTTCTTGTTTAGAAATTTAATCTTTTGATTATTTGTTAATAAAATAGAAATTTGTGCTTTTTTATAAAGAAACTTATATTGACTTGGGAATTTTTTTATAATTTTTAATATTTGAGATCTTGGATTTTGAATAATTTTTTTCCATTTTTTATTTTCAACCAAAACATCTGCCTCAATCATTATTATTTTTTTCTGAATAGGCTTTAACAATTTTAGATACCAATGGATGTCTTACTACATCTCTATGATCAAAATCTACAATCGAAATTTCATCTAAGTGACCAAGCAATTTTTTTGATCTATTAAGACCTGATAGATTTTTGTTGGGTAAGTCAATTTGAGAAGGGTCGCCATTTATAACTATCTTTGAATTTTCCCCAATTCGCGTTAGAAACATCTTAATCTGTGTATCCGTAGCATTTTGTGCTTCGTCTAATATTGCAAAAGAGTTTTTTAAAGTTCTGCCTCTCATAAATGCTAATGGAGCAATTTCAATATCCCCTATTTCAATTTTTTTTTGAATTTTTTCAAAGTCTAGTAAATCATATAATGAGTCATATAAGGGTCTTAAATATGGATCAACTTTTTCTCTCATATCACCTGGCAAAAAACCTAATCTTTCTCCAGCTTCAACTGCAGGCCTAGACAAAATAATCCTTTCAATTTTTTTATCAAGCAACATCGTTAAAGCGACTGCAACGGCTAGGAAAGTTTTTCCAGTACCTGCTGGTCCACACGATATCACTACATCGCTAGTTCTAAGAGCTTTTACATAGTTTTTTTGTTTTTCTGATCTTGGAATTACAGATTTTTTAGGTGTTTTAATTATATAATTAATGTTTTCTTGTAAATTATTTTTTTCATCAATCATAAATTTATTAATAGATGAAATTATATCTTTTTTTTCAATTGTTCCATTTATAATATATTGATCATACAAAAAACTGATAGCATTTTTTACTATTTCGTTTTTATTATGATCATTTTTTAAGATTATTGAATTACCTCTTGAATAAATTGATGTATTAGTAATTTTTTCTAGTTCTTTAATATTATTATTAAACTCTCCTGAAACTCCTAACAAATCCTCGTTTTTAGAAAAAATAATACTTATTGTATTGTTTTCTGAGTAAACAAATTTTAAATCAGTTTTTTTAGTTTTAGTAACAATATTATTCAAGCTATGCTGCTTTCATTTTGTTTTCAATTTTTCCAAAAAGTGTATTTTGGTTACTATTTTTTATAATTACTTTGACTGTTTTTCCAATGTCTTTATCCTCAGCATCAAATATTACTGAATTAAAATATTCATTACGTCCAAAAAATTTATTTTGATCTTCGATTCTATTCTCTACGAGTACCGAGATTTTTTTATTTTCTAACGACTTATTGTGGTCAATTTGGTTTTGAAATAATAAAGATTGGAGTTCTATCAATCTTTTTTTAGAAAATTTTTCATTAACTTGACTTAAAGTTGAAGCTTTTGTACCAGGACGTGAACTAAAAATAAATGAAAAAGAATTTATAAACTTAATTTCTTTTACAAGTTCTAGTGTTTTTTCAAAATCAGATTTTTCCTCACCTGGGTAACCTATTATAAAATCACTAGAAAATTTAATTAAAGGATTAATTTTAAGCAGTTTTTCATAAATATTTATGTAATCTTCAACTTTGTGTTTTCTATTCATA
Organism: Pelagibacteraceae bacterium AG-365-D07; assembly: GCA_003280005.1. Lineage (GTDB taxonomy): Bacteria > Pseudomonadota > Alphaproteobacteria > Pelagibacterales > Pelagibacteraceae > Pelagibacter. Next base: position 4,706 of record QCGH01000005.1, read on the forward strand.
AGTTTTAAAATTTTATCTGAACCAGACTGAATTGGTAAATGAATAAATGGCATCAATTTTTTATTTGTGGAATAACATTCGATTAAATCATCTGTCATGTCAACTGGATGGGATGTTGTGTACCTAATTCTCTCTAATTCTGAGTATTTTTCTAATTCATTTATCAAATTTGAAATCCTTAGTTCTTTATTATTCTCATAATAGCTGTAGGCATTAACATTTTGACCTAAAAGCGTAATTTCTTTTGCTCCATTTTTAATAAGATCCTCAGCTTCACTTAAAATATTTTTAAATGGCCTTGAACACTCGGGGCCTCTTGTATAAGGAACTACACAAAAATGACAAAATTTATCACAACCCTCTTGAATTGTTAAAAAAGATGAAACTTTGCTATCTGAATTTTTCACCTTATCCAAAAAGTCAAATTTAGAAATTGTATCAAATTCTGTTTCATCTTTTTTTTTGTTTTTTTGGAAGTTATCTAATATTTGATTAATTTTGTGATAAGATTGAGGTCCTATAACGACATCTAAAAAAGGTTCTCTTTTTAACATCTCCTCATTTTCTGCCTGCGCTACACATCCTGCAATTACCATTATAGGTTTTTTTTTGTTTGAATATATTTTTTTTACTCTGCCGACTTCATGAAAAACTTTTTCTTTAGCTTTATCTCTTATATGGCAGGTATTTATAATATAGCAGTCTGCATTTTCTTGATTTTCTGTTTTTTTGTATCCAATTTTCTCAACTACATCAAAAATTCTGTTGCTATCATATTCATTCATTTGACAGCCAAATGTTTTGATAAAAATTTTTTTGCTCACTTATTTTTTTTTACCCCATAGAGCTCAAGTTTATGATCAACCAGTTCATATCCATATTTATCTGCGACTTTTTTTTGAAGTTTCTCAATTTCATCATCTACAAATTCTATTATTTCACCAGTCTTTACGTCTATTAAATGATCATGATGACTTTCACTTAATTCTTCATATCTGGCTTTTCCACCTTTGAAATCATGCTTAGCCACTATTCCAGACTCCTCAAATAGCTTTACAGTTCTATAAACAGTAGCAATACTTATTTTGGAATCAATTCTTGAAACGCGTTTATATAATTCGTCTACATCTGGATGATCTGTGGCATCAGACATTACTTTGGCGATTATTTTTCTTTGCTCAGTAAGTTTTACACCTTTGGCAATACATTTTTTTTCTATAGTTTCAGTCATAATAAAATGTTAATTTAAATATTTTGGTTGAATAAAATCTTTTGTCAACCTCCCTTCTTCCAATAACTTAATTAAAATATTGTAGTTATTGTTGATTATTTGAGATGAATAATAACCATATATATTAATTTTTTTTGAAATTTTAAGAGCTTTTACAATACTGATTGCAGATCTTATGCTTGTATATTTGCCTGGGCCCTGATTGATGAATACATTATCAATATTTATTAAATCAACTCGATTTTCCTTTAAAAAATCAAAAACTAAGATCACGAGTTCATCAAAATTTTCTCTACAGTTATTATGCTGAATACTATATTCTTTACCTTTAAAAATGATTTTTAAAAATATTTCCTTGCCAGCAGTATCTATAATTAAACTGTTCATATTGGTTATAATAAATTCTCAATTAGCATATTCAGAAGAAAGTTATAAGAAATATTTTAGTGGTGAGAAGGGAATTGTTTCAATTATGTATCATAGATTCAACCAAGATAATTATCCTTCAACAAATATACAAATGGATGTTTTTAAAAAACATATTTATAGCATTCAAGATTCAGGACATAAATTTCTAAACCCTAATATATTTAATCAAATATTTTTTACTGAAAAATTAGAGAAAAAATTTTTATTAACTATAGATGATGGCTATGAATCGTTTTACAAACATGCGTGGCCATACTTAAGAGAAAATAAAATACCTTTTTTAATTTTTATTTCTACACAGGCGGTTGGTAAAAGAGGTTATATGAGTTGGGATCAAATTAAAGAAATCGAAAAATATGATTTTGTAAATATTGGAAATCATTCTCACTCACATGACTATTTAGTAAACTTTACATTCGATGAATTTAAAAAAGATATTAAAAAATCGATTGAGATATTCGAAAGTGAATTAGGATATAATCCAAAATTTTTTTCTTATCCTTTTGGAGAATGGAGTTTAAGGCAAAAAAAATTTATTAGCGAATATTTTGATTTTGCATTTGGACAACACTCAGGTGTAATAGACTTAAATAAAGATAAACATGAATTACCAAGATTTCCGATAAATGAAAAATATGGTGAACTAGAAAGATTTGATTTCATAGTTAATCTTTTGCCATTCCAATACGTAAATATTTTTCCGGAGGAAAAAATTGTGACTAATAATAACCCACCTGATTTTAAAGTAGAATTTTTCCACGAGCAAAAAATAAGCAATATTAATTGTTTTTCTAACGAAGGAAGTGGTTGGGATAAATCAAAATTAGAAATAGAAAATAATATTCTAAAAATCATCTTTCGTGATCAATTTAATGTAAGAAGAGGTAGAATAAATTGTTCAATTAAAGACAGTGAAGGATGGAGATGGTTTGGAGTTCAATTTGTTCTTAAAAATATCAAAGATAATTAAATCAAATTCTTTACCGCTTCACTGTTGGGAAGGATCTTTACATCATCAAAGTCAATTAAATTATTTTGATCAATAATTTTTTTTAAAATAATAGTATATTCTTTACCTGTTTCAGCATACTGGTCTAAATAATTTACTAGCTCAATGCTATTTAATTTGCCAATATTGTCTCTCTGTATTGCTCTAATAAATCTCATTTTTTTATAGGACTTGTGGGTATTCAAGTTTCTAGCGTATGCTCTTACTGAAGACTTTAATACGTTAAACATCATAACTTTATGCTTAGTGCCAGCATCTGCGGCTGCTGGTTTTATTCCTTTCTCAGAATATGTCCATTGTCCAAATAAAGCATTGCCTTCAAGAGCAAATCTAGATGTTCCCCAGCCTGTTTCTTTTGCAGCTTGGGCTATAGCCATAGAAGGTGGAATTATATCCATTCTTCGTTTCAAGGTAGGTATATCTTTCTTTAAAACCCCGTACTGCTTAAATTTTTTGTTTAGCCATGCATTATCAGATTCTGAGTTATTATTTTTATTTAAAATTGCAAAAAGTTTTTTTCTATCCAAGAGAATTTTATTATTTTCCTCAAGTATGAGTGGTAAAACTATTTGTATAAATAACTCTTTTCTTTTTTTTGTATTTTGTATTTCTCTTAGTTCATATGGTAGTTTTCCAATTTCAACAGGTTTAGCCACTTTATTATTTCTTACGTCTTTTAGTTTATAATTTGTATCTTCAAAAAGTTGATATAAAACTGACGCCTTTAACCTAACCCCGCTTTCAAGGGAGTCTTCTTCTGTTACCTCGCCATAAAGTTCTTGGTATACTAAATCTTGATCCGTATTATTTGAATTTTCATCAAAATATTCATCATCCAAACTTCCACCTTCCAGAACTATTGTTAATTTTTTATTAGAAGAATTTTCTATTTCTAAATTAGGTTTAAGAGCTTTTGATATATAGTTATACGAGGGCGGCAAAACATAGAAGAAAGATATTATTATTAAAGAGGCAAATGAAATTTTATAAAGATTTTGTAAACTGTTTTTAGTTTTAACAAATGGTTTTTTAGATAGTAAAAATCCTTTTTTAAGAAGAACCTTTCTTAATGATTTAATATCCATTAATCTCAATGATTTGATATCCATTAAATTAATAATATCATTCTTTTTCATTTTAGATAATTATTAAACAGGGATAACTTCCTTTACTTCAGGAATATAATGTTTGAGTAGATTTTCTACACCTTTTTTTAACGTCATAGTTGAACTTGGGCATCCGGAGCAGCTACCTTGCATTTCAACTTTAACCTTACCATCTTTAAATTCCTTAAATTTTATATCTCCACCATCTCTTGCTACAGCTGGTCTTATTTTTGTCTCTAAAATTTTAATAATTTTTCTTTCAATTTCGCCTAAGTTATCGTCATCTTTTTTGGTGGAAATGTCATAAACAAATTTATTTCCTTCAGCATAATAATCGTTAATGAAAGAGATAATAATATGTTTTATGTCTTCCCAATTTTTTTCGGTGTTCTTATTTACCGACAAAAAATCTTCTGATAAAAATATTCCACTTACTCCATTTATAGACATTATATTTCTAATAAGTTCATTTTTTGTTTCGGTTTTATCTGTAAATTCTATTGGCCCAGATAAGGATACTTTTTCGCCTGGCAAAAACTTAAGCGAGTTAGGATTTGGTGTATTTAAAGTTTGTACAAACATATTCTTTATATAAATATATAATTTTTTTTTTAAAGATCTTATAACTATTAAAAACCAACGATTTTCTTCAAATTTTTAATTTTTTCAGTTGCAATTTTATTTGCCTTTTGAGAACCTTCAATCAATATTTTATCTATAAAATTTTCGTCCTTTAATATCTTATTAATTTCTAATGATATTGGTGAAATTTTATCAACGACTAAATTTGCTAATTTATCTTTAAACTCAGAAAAATTTTTTCCTGAAAACTCATTAATGGTATCGATTAATGATTGATCACTTAAACTTGAATATATGCCCAAGAGATTTTCAGCCTCTGGTCGTGAGGACAAATTTTTTTCATTATCAGGCAATGGCTCGGAGTCTGTTTTTGCTTTTTTAATTTTGTTATAGATTTCATCGCTACTGTCATTTAAATTTACTCTACTCAATTCAGAAGGATCAGATTTACTCATTTTTTTATTTCCATCTTTTAAACTCATTATTCTTGCAAATTTTTTTTGAATTAAGGGTTCTGGGGCTATTAAAAAATTAGGTGCGTTAAAATCTAAATTAAACTTATTCGCAATATCTCTTGAGAGTTCCAAATGTTGTTTTTGGTCCTCACCAACCGGAACATGGGTTGCATCATATAAAAGAATATCTGCAGCCATAAGAATTGGATATATATAAAGTCCAACGCTTGCTTTTTCTTTATCCTTGCCAGCTTTTTCTTTAAATTGTGTCATTCTATTTAACCAACCCATTCTAGCAACACAACTCAAAATCCATGATCCTTCTGCATGTGCGGGAACAGATGATTGATTAAAAATTATACTTTTTTTATAGTCAAGACCGCTAGCTATAAATGCTGCCGCTGTTTCTCTTATATTTTTCTTTAACTCTTTAGGATCTTGTTTTACTGTAGTAGCATGAAGATCAACCACGCAATATATACAAAAGTTATTTGGGTCATTTTGTAAATTTACAAAATTTTTTATTGCACCAATATAATTACCTAAATGAAGATTGCCAGTTGGTTGGACACCTGAAAAAATTTTTTTAGTCATATTTTTAATACCTTAATTTAATATCAGAATATTTAAAAGTTTTAGTTATAATTGAAATTAAAATATAGATTAAAATAGTTATAAGAACTAACAAAATGATGGTAAATAATTTCAATTCACTATCATAAAGCAGATTATTTTTACATAAATTAATTAAATAACTAAAAAAGTAAGTAGTAATTATTGATATAGATAAAATCTTAAAATTTGTGAAGTTAATTATATTTGATAGTCTAAAATAATTGTTAGTATATAATTTTAAAAAGAGTAGCAAAGCATTAACCCAAGATGATATGCTTGTGGCAATTGGAATAATTATAAATCCTACTTTACTAAAAAAAATAATACTAATTGAAATATTTACTAACACAGATATCAATGAATAATAAAAAGGAGTTTTCGTATTATTTCTAGCAAATAGAAAAGTTGAAAAAACCTTTATAATTGCAAATGCCGGTAAACCTAAAGCAAAGTAAAATAAAGCTTTAGCTGAATTAGAAACGCTTGAAACCTTAAACTCACCATAACCGAATAAAGCTGACGTAATTTCCTCGGATCCGACTATTAAAGCCATAGAGGCGGGTAAGCTTAAAAATAAACATAATTCGAATGCTTTATTTTGAATAAAATTAATTTTTTTATGATTTCCTGTTTTGATATGTCTACTCAGATTTGGCAATATTACTGTTCCAATTGCAATTCCGGCTATAGCAAGATTAATTTGATAAATTCTGTCGGCATAATACAAATATGATACTGCACTTGCTTGAAATGATGCAATAATTGTTCCAACAAGTATATTTATTTGAGTAACCCCTGAAGAAAAAATTCCAGGTAAAAACTTATTAAAAAAAAATTTTATTTTACTTGTGATTTTTAATTTAAAATTTAATTTTGGTTTAAAATATTTCTTTGCAAAAAAATAAATAAAAACTAATTGCACAAATCCTGCTAAGGATATCCCATAAGACAAATATAATGCAAGATTACCATTAGAATTTTTTTCAAAAAAAATTATTAAAATTAAAATTATGTTTAAAATAATTGGTGATGCAGCTGCTGCACCAAATTTATTGTGAGAATTTAATATAGCAGAAAAAAAAGAGGCCAAACTTATAAAAAGTAAAAACGGAAATGTAATACGAGTTAATAAAATAGTTAGTTCTAACTTGCTCTCATCTTCATAAAAGCCTGGTGCAATTAAGTAAATGAAGCCAGGCATAAAAATTTCGATAATTATGACTAAGATCAAAAGTCCTAACATTAAAAAATTGAAAACATCATTTGCAAAATTTTTAGCTTTATAATTTCCTTTTATTAACTCTGATGAATAACTAGGTACAAATGCAGCATTGAATGATCCCTCCGCAAAAAGTCTTCTGAATGTATTTGGTATTCTAAAAGCTACAAAAAATGCGTCTGCGATTGGTCCGGAGCCTAAAAAAATTGCAATTAAAACGTCTCTTAAATATCCCAAAAGTCTACTAATGATTATAAAGAAACTAAATGTACCTGTTGACTTAATTAAGTTCATAAATCATATTAGTCTTAATTTGGCTCTATTTGTATATCTAATTAAATCAAATGAAAAAAAATAAGATTGAACATTACACAACTAAAGAGGCTTTAGATTTCCATTCTTCAGGAAAACCAGGAAAAATTGAGATTACACCTTCAAAACCAATGACAACTAAACGAGATTTGGCTTTAGCGTATTCTCCAGGAGTGGCTTCTCCTGTTCTAGAGATAAGCAAAAATCCAAATCTGGCTTATGATTATACATCAAAAGGAAATTTAGTTGCTGTTATAAGTAACGGATCTGCAATTTTAGGCTTAGGAAATCTTGGCGCGGCAGCCTCTAAACCTGTTATGGAAGGTAAAGCAGTTCTTTTTAAAAGATTTGCGGATATTGACTCGATTGACATAGAGGTAGATAGCAAAAACAATGAAGAAATAATTAATACAATAAAAAATATATCTTCAACATTTGGGGGAATTAACCTTGAAGATATAGCTGCACCTGACTGTTTTATTATTGAAAAAAAATTAAAAGAAATTGTTGATATACCTATATTCCATGATGACCAACATGGGACTGCAATTATAACTACAGCAGCTTTGATTAATGCTTTAGATATAACTGGTAAGTCAATTAAAAAAGTTAAAGTAGTTGTTAACGGTGCGGGAGCTTCTGCCTTAGCCTGTACCGAACTTTTTAAAAAGACTGGTGTTAAAGATGAAAATTTAATTATGTGTGACCGAAAAGGAGTAATTTATAAAGGCAGAGAAAAAGTAGATCAATGGAAAGCTAAACACGCAATTAAAACAAATTTTAGATCTTTATCAGAGGCTATTAAAGGAGCAGATGTATTTTTGGGACTGTCAGCAAAAAATGCTCTAACTAAAGAAATGGTAAAATCTATGGCAAAAAATCCTATAATTTTTGCATGTGCAAATCCTGACCCAGAAATTACTCCAGAAAAAGTTGAAGAGGTTAGGAAGGATGCTATTGTAGCAACTGGAAGGTCAGACTACGCAAACCAAGTAAACAACCTTATAGGATTTCCATACATTTTTAGAGGAGCTTTAGATGTTAGAGCAAAAACAATTAATGAGGAAATGAAGGTGGCAGCCGCTCATGCAATTGCCAGTCTTGCAAAAAAAAGAGTTCCTGATGAGGTAGCATCAGTAATGGGAGGTGTTAGACCAACATATGGAAAAGATTATATTATTCCTTCAACTTTTGATCCAAGACTCATCAGTGTTATACCTGTAGCTGTTGCCAAAGCTGCTATGAAGACAGGTGTTGCTAGAAAAAAAATAAACGATTTTGAACTTTATGCAGACCAACTCAAAAATAGACTTGATCCGTCTGTAACAGTAATGCAAGGAATAAACTCCTTGATTAGGAAAAAACAAAAAAAAGTTGTTTTTGCAGATGGTGAAGATGAAAATAACTTAAAAGCAGCTATTGCTTTTAAAAATAGTGGTTTAGGCATTCCAATATTAGTTGCAAAAAAAGAATTAGTTAAAAAGAAGTTAAAAGAAATCGGTTATAACGAAAATCTGAATATAGAAATAGTTAATTCAACAGATAATAAAAAACGAGAAAAATATACAAAGTATTTATTTAAAAAATTACAAAGGGAGCAGGGATTGTTAGAAAGAGATTGTGACAAACTTGTTAGAAATGATCGAGTTATATGGTCTACATGCATGGTGTCATGTGGAGATGCTGATGCAATGGTAACTGGGAATACTAGGAGATACTCAGCTTCTTTGGAAAAAGTCTCAAAAGTAGTAAATGCAAGACAAGGTGAAATAATCTTTGGTCTTAACTTAGTTGTCAATAGGGGAAAAACTGTTTTAATCGCTGATACTGCTGTAAATGAATGGCCAAATTCAGAACAGTTAGCAAACATCGCAATATCTTCAGCTAGGATAGCAAAGTTATTTGGTATGGATCCAAGAGTTGCTTTCCTATCTCATTCAACATTCGGTCAACCAACAACGGAGAGAACTTTGAAAGTTAAAGAAGCCGTAGAAATTTTAGATAAAAAAAAAGTAGATTTTAAATATGATGGAGAGATGCAGCCAGATGTGGCTCTTGAAGAAATTTTTAAAGAACTTTATCCTTTTTCTGAAATTGTTGGGAATGCAAATATATTAATTATGCCAGGACTTCATGCGTCAGCTATTTCTTTTAAACTAATTAAATCGATGAGCAGAGCAAAAGTTATAGGACCATTGCTAATTGGACTGGCTGAACCAATTGAAATTGCCCCTTTAAGAACATCAACCTCAGAAATATTAAATCTTGCATCTGTTGCAGCTTACTCCGCTGAAATTATTGATTATAAAAAAAAGTAATTAATTCTTTTGAATTCTTAAATCCTCAACCAATAAAATACTAGCTATCACGTCCTCTACATCTAATATCTCTTTTGCCTCACTAATCACCTCTTCTCGCTCTTCTGTAGTTTGAGCAATTCCATAAACATAGATTTTCTTTTTATAGGTATCAATGTTGTAATTTACAGCCTTTGTTTTTTTATTAAATATTAAAGCTGATCTTAATTGAGATGTAATAAGTAAATCTTTTGCAGATTGTTTAAAATTAAACTTATCTTTTATTTTTTAGGTCATTTTTAACAGATCTTGCACCTTTAATTTCCCAAGCCATCTTCGTTATATTTAATTTCTCCTCTACTGTATCAACTTTCCCAGTAATGAATATTCTTCCATCAATAATTTTAGTTTTAACATTAAGTATGTAGGCTTTGTTTGTTGATAACAGTTTCGCATCTAAACTTTTATCCATGATTGAGTCATCTATTTGAGTTCCAAGTGTTCTTGGATCCATGGCTATTGTTACCCCCGTGCCAAAAATTCCAGTCGATGATGTTCCCACACAAGAAGTTAAAAAAACTAAAATTATAATTGCGTGGAATAATTTATTTTTCATTTTTAATCAGAAGACAATAATTATAAATTTTTGATTTTGAAATATTTTTTTCTTGTGAGAATATGCGAACTATATCTTTGACAGATTTATTTTGGATTAATTTTTTAATTTTTTCTTTGTCTGATTCGTCAAGATCCTCCTGATCATCTTCAGATTTATGCGAAATAATAACAGTAACCTCCCCCTTTAAATTAAATTTAAAATTATTAACATCTGTGATTTTTCCTCTGTAAATACTTTCATGTAGTTTGGTTAATTCTCTACATATTATGAGCTCTCTTCCAAAAAAAAATTCTTTCAATAGTTCGAAATTCTTATTTAATTTATGTACTGAAACAAAAAAAATTATCGTGCATTTAAGATTTTTAAATTTCTCAAAATCCCTTTTAATTGAATTTTTTGTATCAGCTAAAAAACCATGAAAATAAAATTGATCAGAAAATCCAGAAATTGAGAATGCAGTTGTTACAGCTGAGGGACCGGGCACAGGAACAATTTGAATACTTTGTTGTATACATTTGTTTATGAGTATTCTTCCTGGATCTGATATAGTTGGTGTACCCGCATCTGAAATTAAAGATACCACCTTCCCATGCTTTAAAATATCTATTGTATTTTCTAATTTTTTTTTTTCATTAAATTTATGATAGGAAATAACTTTTTTAATTATTTTGTAATGAGATAATAATTTTTTTGAAACCCTTGTGTCTTCACAAAGTATTAGGTCGGATTTATTTAGTACATCTAAGGCCCTTAAAGTTATATCCTTAAGATTTCCAATGGGGGTTGAAACAATATATAGGCCGCTATTAATCTTATTTTTGTCTTCTTTAAGTGCCATATCCTAGGCTATAATATTTACAATAAAATGAAATATCTAATAAAATTTTATACATTGCTATTATTTTTATTAATAATCAGTTTCAAAACTTATGCTTTTGATAAAATCAAGATTGGATTAGTTATACCTCTTTCAGGTGAAAATAAAGAACTTGGCGAAACAGTATTAAATTCAGTTAGACTGGCTATTAACGATATAAATGATGATAATATCCAAATTGTACCAAGAGACAACTTTAACGATCCTGATCAAACATTGAAGGTATCTAAAGACCTTTACGAAGATGGTATAAGAATAATTATCGGTCCAATTTTTAAAAAAAATACATCAAAATTGAATCAATTGAATAACGATTTAATATTTTTATCTTTTACTAATAAAATTGATAAGGCTAGAAAAAATATTATAAGCGCAGGTGTAAACTCAATTTCCCAGTTTAATGCAATAAAAAAATTTCAAAATTTAAATGGTATAGAGAGAAGCTATTTATTTTCACCTAATACAAATATTCTTGAAGAAATAAAAATAGGAATTAAAAAATCAGAAATTAAATTAAAAGATAAATTTTTTTATGATCCTGATCCAACGGTGATAACAAAACAAATTGAAGATGTAACCAGGTATAGAATTAGAAAACAAAACTTAGCTGATGAAATTAAAAGAGTTGAAAACTCTAATGAAAATAATAAGGAAAAAAAATTAGCTCAACTAGAAAAGCTTGATACGATTGGGGGAATAAATTTTGACTCTGTAATTATAGCTGATTTTGAAGAGGATTTAAAAAGTGTTGCCACTTCTCTTATTTATACTGACATCCCTCCTACAAGGGTAACTTATATTACATTAAATCAATGGTTTGATAAAAGTTTATTAAACGAAAGTATGATTCAACCAATTTATTTCCCTTCTGTAAATTATGAAAACTATATTGAATATCTTAATAAGTTTAACAATAATTTCAAAACTAACTCTAATCAAATAGCTTTCTTAAGCTATGACTTAACCGGATTAGTTTACTACCTACTTTTCAAAAATAATTTTATTGTGGATAGTCAAATTTTTTATAAAAAAAATTCATTTAAAGGAAAAATAGGTATTTTTGAAATAGATAAAAATATAATAACTCATCAGCTTAATTTTTATGTAATTGAAAACAAAGAAATTAAAAAAATTTTTTAATTTTTTTAAAAGCCATGAATCTGTGATCAATTTGAGATTTTTTTGAAAAAAGCATTTCGCCAAAAGTTAATTTATAACCATTAGGAATAAATATTGGATCATATCCAAATCCCTTAGTTCCTTTTGGTGCACTTGATATTTTTCCTTTTATAATCCCTTCAGATTGATAATACTTTTTATTCGGCCAATAAATTGTTAATGCACAAATAAATCTACATTTTATTTTTTTATTCCAATCAACTTCTTTTTTATTTATTTCTCTGTAAACTTTTTTGATAGCTTTTTTAAAATCCATTTTACGTCCCGCCCATCTTGCAGAATATATACCGGGTAATTTCCCCAAAATATCAATTTCTAAACCAGAGTCGTCTGCTAAACAAATTTCATCTGTTTTCTCTGAAAAGAATTTTGCTTTGATCAATGAATTTTCCTTAAAAGAAGAACCGGTCTCTTTTGGGCTCTTAAGATTTAACCTACTGGGTGTATATAACTTAATTTTTTTAGGTATTAACTTACTTATTTCTCTTACTTTTCCTTGGTTATTTGTCCCCAAAACTAATTTGTTGATTTTTTTTATATACATCTGGAAATTTTGATTTTTCTAACCATATATCTTTAATGGAAAAAGAAAAGCAACAAGATCAGCAAAATATTGAAAATGAAAAAGCTACTAATGATGAAGATAACATTGAAGAAGAAATTGTAAATGGAAAGACAAATAACGAGGAAAAAAGTTCTGAAGATAAAATTAGTGAGTTAGAGGAAAAAATTGTAAGACAATTTGCTGAAATGGAAAACCAAAGGCGAAGGTATGAGAAGGAAAAAGAGGATGCCTTTGAATACGGTGGATTTTCATTTGCCAAAGAAACATTAAATTTAATTGATAATCTGGAAAGATCTAAAGCAGCCATTGAAAATGATCAAAGTTTAAAAAATTCTAATGGATTTAATAAAATTATAAATCATTTAGAAATTATCTATAAAGATATGATTTCAATACTTAAAAAAAATAATATTCAACCAATTGAGTCAATTGGAAAAAAACTTGACCCAAACCTGCATCAAGCAATGATGGAAATTGAGGATGAAAACAATGAAAATGGAATAATTTTACAGGAAATCCAGAAAGGATTTATGATGAAGGATAGACTTTTAAGACCGTCGCTTGTTGGTGTGGCCAAAAAAGTAGTAAAAAAAGAGCAAAAAACAAGTGAAAACAAGGAAAATATTGATTAAAAAAAATAGATAAATCCCTTGTAGATAGAAGATTTAAACATATATGAGATGGAGAATAAATTATGAGTAAAGTAATCGGAATAGACCTAGGAACAACAAATTCTTGTGTGGCCATCATGGATGGTGCGCAGGCTAAAGTATTAGAAAATGCTGAAGGCGCAAGAACTACACCATCTGTGGTAGCATTTACAGATGAAGAAGAAAAATTAGTTGGACAACCAGCAAAAAGACAAGCAGTTACAAATCCAGAAAATACTATCTTTGCAGTTAAAAGATTAATAGGTAGAAATTTTGAGGACCCAACTGTTAAAAAAGATATTGAGACAGCTCCTTATAAAATAATAAAAGCAGACAATAATGACGCTTGGATAGAGGCTAAAGGAAATAAATATTCACCTTCACAAATTTCAGCTTTTGTACTGCAAAAAATGAAGGAGACAGCTGAAAAGTATTTAGGTCAAGCAGTAAGCAAAGCCGTTATCACAGTTCCAGCTTATTTTAACGATGCTCAAAGACAGGCAACCAAAGATGCTGGAAAGATTGCTGGACTTGAAGTTCTAAGAATTATTAATGAACCCACAGCAGCATCACTTGCCTATGGACTTGATAAAAAAACAAATAAAAAAATCGCAGTCTATGATTTAGGGGGTGGAACTTTTGATGTATCGATCCTAGAGTTAGGTGATGGAGTTTTTGAAGTTAAGTCTACAAACGGAGATACTTTTTTAGGTGGTGAAGATTTTGATAATTCAATTGTAAATTATTTGCTAAGTGAATTTAAAAAAGAGAGCGGTGTTGATTTAAAATCAGATAAGCTTGCATTACAAAGACTTAAGGAAGCTTCTGAAAAAGCAAAAATTGAACTTTCATCGGCAACACAAACTGAAATTAATTTACCTTTTATAACGGCTGATAAAACTGGTCCTAAGCATATAAACTTAAAAATGACTAGAGCTAAGCTTGAAGCTTTAGTTGAAGACTTAATTTTAAGAACATTACCACCATGTAAGACTGCTCTAAAAGATGCTGGTTTATCTGCAAGTGAAATAGATGAAATAGTTCTTGTTGGAGGTATGACAAGAATGCCAAAAGTTATAGAAGAGGTAAAAAGCTTTTTTGGAAAAGATCCGAATAAATCTGTTAACCCAGATGAAGTTGTTGCAATGGGAGCGGCCATTCAAGCAGGAGTTTTGCAGGGTGATGTAAAGGATGTGCTCTTATTAGATGTAACTCCTTTATCCCTTGGAATCGAGACGTTAGGTGGTGTTTCTACTAAATTAATAGACAAAAACACGACAATACCAACAAAAAAAAGCCAAGTCTTTTCCACTGCTGAAGACAATCAACCAGCTGTATCAATTAGAGTTCTTCAGGGAGAAAGAGAGATGGCCTCTGATAATAAACTATTAGGAAATTTTGAACTAGTTGGAATAGCACCAGCTCCTAGAGGAGTTCCTCAAATTGAAGTGACATTTGATATTGACGCAAATGGAATTGTAAATGTATCAGCTAAAGATAAAGGTACAGGAAAAGAACAAAAGATACAGATACAAGCATCTGGTGGTTTAAGTGATGAAGAAATTAATAAAATGGTTAAAGAAGCTGAAGCAAATAAAGAGACTGATAAGAAAAAAAGAGAAGCAGTTGATTCAAGGAATCAAGCTGATACACTTCTTCACTCAACTGAAAAGAATCTTAAAGAACATGGATCCAAAGTTTCAGATGCTGATAAAAAAGCAATCGAGGATGCATCAGCTAACCTAAGAAATGCTTTAAAAGGAACTGACATTGAAGAAATTAAGAAAAAAACTCAAGATCTTGTTCAAGCATCAATGAAACTAGGCGAGGCAATTTATAAATCACAACAAGATGCTAAACCTGATGATAAAAACGATACAAAAAAAGAGGATAAAAAAGACGATAATGTTGTTGATGCTGATTTTGAGGAAGTAAAAGACGAAAACAAAGAGAAAAGCGCTTAAAACAACTATTTGTCTATAAATAGTTTATGGCAAAAAGAGATTATTACGAAGTTTTAGGCATTGGTAAGTCAGCTACAGCAGATCAAATAAAATCAGCCTACAGAAAACTTGCAGTAAAATTCCATCCAGATAAAAATCCTGAAGACAAGGCTGCTGAAGAAAAATTTAAAGAAGCATCTGAGGCTTATCACGTTCTATCAAATTCAGAAAGAAAACAAAGCTACGATAACTTTGGACATGCCGCATTTGAAAATGGAGGTAGAGGACAAGGAGGTTTTTCTAACTTTGACTTCTCTGAGCACTTTTCAGATATATTTGAAGATTTTTTTGGTGAGGGATTTGGTGGAGGTCGAAGAAGAGGAAGAAAAGCAAACTATCGGGGATCTGATTTAAGATATGATTTATCAATAACTTTAGAAGAAGCATACAAAGGAAAAAAACAGGATATTAAATTTTCTACATCTGAAAAATGTAATACTTGTAGCGGAAGTGGATCTAAACCAGGACATGATGCAGGATCTTGCTCAATGTGCGGTGGTAGAGGACAGGTAAGATCTAGCCAAGGTTTCTTTACAGTTCAACAAACTTGCCCACAGTGTGGTGGCGCGGGTGAAGAAATAACTAACCCGTGTACAAGTTGTGGTGGACAAGGAAAAAAACAAGCAGCAAAAAGATTATCTGTGACTATTCCTAAAGGTGTTGATGATGGCACAAGAATTAGACTTTCTGGAAAAGGTGAAGCTGGTTCAAGAGGTGCGGGAAGTGGAGATTTATATTTATTTATTAATGTTCATTCACATGAATTATTTAAAAGATCTGACGAAAATTTATTTTTTGAATTTCCAGTATCAATTGCTGACGCAGCACTTGGAACATCAATCGAAATTCCTACAATTGATGGCAGTAAAGCAAAAATTAAAATACCTGCGGGAACCCAATCAGGAAAACAGTTTAGGTTACGGGGAAAAGGAATGCCATATATGAGAGGTAGTGGTTATGGAGATCTTTATGTACAAGTAAATACAGAGGTTCCTATCAATTTAAATAGTCAACAAAAAGAGTTGCTTGAAAAATTCAGAGAAATTGAAAACGAAAAATCTAATCCAAGTATTAAAAAGTTTTTTGATAAAGCTAAAAGTTTCTGGAAAAACTAGATTGTTTCTAATTTATAGATTATAAAAAGAAAATGATTATCTGGATCGCTTCTTATCCAAAAAGTGGAAATACTTGGGTTAGAGCTTTTTTAACATCCTATTATTTTACTGACGATGGGACTTTTGATCCAAATCATCTTGAAAAAATACCTGACTATCCAAATAAAACACTTTTTGCAGAAAATCACAAAATTGGTCATGGAGAAATACATAAATTCTGGAGTCTCTCCCAAAGAAAGATTATCAAAAAACAAAAATTTAGATTTCTTAAAACACATAATGCATTATTAAAAGTTCACAATAAAGAGTTTACTACTCCAGAGTTTACCTTGGGTTTAATCTATATTGTCAGAGATCCTCGAAATGTAATTACATCACTTAAAAATTATTATAATTATGACTCATATGAAGAAGCTTTAAATTTTATGATGGATGACGCAAATTATATTTGGGGAGAAAATAATGATTATGCTAAAAGTCAAATTATATCTTCATGGAAAATAAATTATATTTCTTGGGCTAAAAAAAATAAATATAAAAAAATTCTTATTAAGTATGAAGATATGATTACCAATCCTGAAAAAACTTTTGAGAAATTAATAATATTTATAAATAATATAACAAATGTGAAACATGCAGTTGATAGAAATAAACTTCAAAAAGCAATATTATCAACAAATTTTGAAAATATGAAAAAAATTGAAAAAGAGGGAAATTTTAAAGAAAAAATATTATCAAGAGGCAATCAAGATACTAAACAGTTTTTTTATTTGGGACCTCAAAATAATTGGAAAAAAATGTTAGATAAAAATATAATTAATAAAATAAATCAAAATCTTCTAAGTGAGTTGGAAGAATTAAATTACGAAACCTAAATGATTATCTGGATCGCTTCTTATCCAAAAAGTGGAAATACTTGGGTTAGAGCTTTTTTAACATCTTATTATTTTACTGACGATGGTACTTTTGATCCAAAAAATTTAAAACAAATACCTGACTATCCTAATAAGCAAATAATTGGAAAGCAATCTTTACCTGAAAATACAATTCATCTTTACTGGAAAGATTCACAGGAAAAATTTATAAAAGATAATAAGGTTAGATTTTTAAAAACACATAATGCTCTGCTATCAATTGGTGATCATCATTTTACCACCTCAAAAACAACGATAGGGGTAATTTATGTTATTAGAGATCCACGAAATGTTATCACTTCTATAAAAAACCATATGGATCTAGAAAATTACGATGAAGCTTTCACTTATATGACCGACAGAAATAAAGTTGGACATAGAACAAAAAATAATAATGTTAGCAGTCAATTTATATCATCTTGGAGAGTAAATTATATATCCTGGTTTAAATCAAAATTTAAAAAATTGATTATTAGATATGAAGATATGATAAATAAACCAGATGAAACCTTCAAAAAAATCGTTTTATTTGTGAATACTATTTCAAATCATGAGAAAATTGTTGATGAAAAAAAACTGAAGAAGGCAATAGCAACCACAAATTTTGAAAATATGAAAAAAAGTGAAGAAAAAGGAGATTTTAAAGAAAGTCTTTTTTCAGAGAAAAAAAAAGAGAAAATAAAATTTTTCTTTCTAGGTCCTAAAAATAATTGGAAGGAAAAATTAGATAGCAATCTTATAAATAAGATGAATTCATATTATAAAGCAGATTTATTTGATTTAGGATATGAAAATTAAAAAATTATTTAATATAAGTTTTAATTTACTATTTTTTATATTAGAAAATTATAAATGACAAAAAAAATAAAATTAGCAATTACTGGATGTATGGGAAGAATGGGTCAGCAAATAATTAAATCTGCTCAATCTGATAAGAATTTTGTAATTACAGCCGTTACTGAAAATAGACCTATTAATAAAAAAATTGACAAGATTAGTGTAGGCTTAAATAATGAAGAAACTTTTAAAAATACCGATATTATTATTGATTTTACTACTCCTAAGTGCACCTTAGATGTTTTAAAAATAGCATCTAAATTAAAAAAAAAAGTTGTTATAGGAACGACTGGTTTTACTAAAAAAGAAGAAATCATTATTAAAAGTTATTCAAGAAAAATTCCTATTTTGAAAGCTGGAAATATGAGCTTAGGTATTAACCTTTTAATGTACTTAACTGAGATCGCATCTGCTTCTTTAGGAAATAATTACTTGAGCAAGATTTTTGAAACTCACCATAAATACAAAAAAGATCATCCATCTGGAACTGCATTGATGTTGGGGAAAGGTATTGCCGTTGGCAAAAATAAAGATTTTTATAAATTAATTGGTAAAAAATATTTAAACAGAAAATCTTTTCCTTATGGAAAGAAAATTAATTTTAATTCTATACGAAAAGGTGAAATTATTGGAGAACACGAAGTGAAATTTTCTAGTGGTAAAGAGATTATCACTCTCAATCATGAAGCCTTCGACAGAGCTCTTTACTCTGAAGGTGCATTATCCGCTGCCAAATGGTTAAAAAATAAAAAACCTGGGCTTTATTCAATGCGAAATCTATTGAATTTCAAATAATGAATGCAATTCAACGGTCTAGGATTGTTCTTAAAATCTTAAATAAATTTTACCCAAAAACTCCAATTCCTTTAAAACATAGAAACATATTTACTCTTTTAATATCTGTACTTTTGTCTGCTCAGTGTACTGACCTAAATGTTAATAATGTAACAAAAAATATTTACCCAAAATATAATAAACCAGAGCATTTTGTTAAACTTGGTAGAAAAAAAATTGAAAAATTAATTAAAAGTATTGGAATTTTCAGAATTAAAGCCAAAAGTGTTTATAATCTCTCAAAAACCTTAGTAGAAAAATACAACGGTAAGGTACCAAAAACCTTTGAGCAATTAGAGCAGTTACCAGGTGTGGGACATAAAACAGCTAGTGTAGTGATGTCTCAAGGTTTTGGATATCCAGCTTTTCCAGTGGATACACATATTCATAGACTAGCACAGAGATGGGGTCTAACTAATGGAAAGAATGTTATTCAAACTGAGAAGGACTTGAAGCTTTTATTCCCAAAAAAATACTGGAATAAACTGCATCTACAAATTATTTATTATGGAAGAGAATTCTGTAAAGCTAGGGATTGTTATGGAATAACTTGTAAAATTTGCACCAGTTGTTATCCTAATAGAAAAAAACCTGTAAAAACAAAGAAAGCATAATTATGAAAATCTTAGGAATAGGTAATGCTATTGTGGATGTTATTTGTAAAGTAGATGATAATTTTATTACAAAAAATAATCTTACAAAAAGTACTATGAAATTAATATTTGATCAAAGTGAATTCAAAAACTTATTAAAAAATCTAAAAATTGAAAAAACTGTTTCGGGTGGATCAGTTGCAAATTCTATAGTTGGCGTGTCTCAGCTTGGTAATAAAGTAGGTTTCATAGGGAAAGTATCCGATGACGAATTTGGTAGTAAATATGAGGATGGATTAAAAAAAGAAAATGTTGAATACTTTTATTCTAAGAAAAAAGAAGAATTACCAACGGGAACATGCCTAATTTTAGTTACTCCAGATTCTGAAAGAACAATGTGTACGTTTCTAGGAACTGCAGGAAAAATAAATGAAAATGATGTTAACACTCATGCAATTCAAAAAAGTGAGATAATATTTTTAGAGGGATATCTCTGGGATGAAGGAGATCCAAAGAAAGCCTTTGATAAAGCAATTAAATTTTCAAACAAAGTAGCTATGTCACTTTCTGATCAATTTTGTGTTGATAGGCACAAAACCCATTTTTTAGAATTAGTAAAAAATAAACTGGATATCACTTTTGCTAACGAGCAGGAAATAACATCATTAATTGATGCTAAAAATTTTGAAGAGGTTATTAATTTTTCAAAACAACTCAATAAATTGATGGTTATTACTAGAGGTGAAAAGGGAGCTATTGCGATAAAAGGTGAAGATGTTATTGAATGTGGAATAGAAAAAAACCTTAAGATTTTAGATCTTACTGGTGCAGGAGATTTGTTTGCAGCCGGTTTTCTTCATGGCGTTGTTAATCAATTATCCATTAAAGAAAGTCTTGAGAAGGGTACCGAGATGTCCTCAAAAGTTATTCAACAAATCGGTGCAAGGTTATAGAGATTATTTTTTTTTTCTTTTGAAACTGCCCTTACCTTTTTTAGGTTTAACTTTTTTTTGCCTAAACCTAGTAGATAATAAGCTCTTTGCTATAAAATTTCTTTTTTTCAATTTGATAATTTGTAACCTTTTTTATTATTTAATATAAAATCCTTATCTTTAAATTTTTCATTTATTTTTTTTCTCAATCTATAAATATGTGTTTCTACAGTGTGTGTTTCTACATCTGGAGAGTGTTTCCAAATATCTTTTTGCAAATCAAGAGAATTTTTTTCTATATCAGAATTCTTTAAGTATAATATTAAATCAATTTCTTTTTCTGTAAGCTTGAGTTTAATTTCGTCTTTTATTAAAAATCTTGAATTAATATCAAGATAATATTTATTTATATTATATTTTGATTGATTTTTAAATTTAGATTTTGAAAATGAAATATTAATATTTTCAATTAAGGTCTTAATTTTAATTGGTTTTCTTATTCTGATATTATTAAATTCACTAGTTAAATTTTCTGTTGTTAATATCAAAGTTTTGGGATTGTCGTTAACATATTTAATAAGATCTTTTTTTTCTTTAATAAGTTGTCCTATATTAAAATTAAGTTTTGCTTTTAATTCATGCAAAATATTGAACAAAGTTAAATTATTATATACTACTATATTTATATAATTCATAATAGATGATCATTAGATACAAAAAAAATAATTTATATGTAGGTCAATTTAAACTAAAATGTTGCGTTGGGAAAGCTGGAATCAAAAAAAAAAAAATTGAAGGTGATAAATCAACGCCATCAGGTATTTTTAGGTTGGGAAATCTATACTTAAGAAAAGATAGAATTAAAATTAATAAAACAAAATTGAAACAGATTAATATTAAGAAAAATATGGGATGGTGCGATGATCCAAAATCTAAAAAATACAATAAGTTAGTGAAAATAAATAAGAAAATTAATTATTCATATGAAAAAATGTTTAGAAAAGATTATAAATATGATCTACTAATCCCAATACTTTACAATTACTTTCATACAAAAAAAAATTACGGAAGTGCAATATTTATTCATCTTACTAGAAATTATTCACCTACGGTTGGATGTATTGGCTTAATAGATAAGGATTTTAAAATACTACTTAAATTAATAAAAAAAAATTCAAGAATCAAAATTCA
Source organism: Pelagibacteraceae bacterium AG-365-D07 (assembly GCA_003280005.1). Taxonomy (GTDB): domain Bacteria; phylum Pseudomonadota; class Alphaproteobacteria; order Pelagibacterales; family Pelagibacteraceae; genus Pelagibacter. The sequence continues at coordinate 26,270 of QCGH01000005.1, forward strand.
AAATTAGGTGCGCTGACCAAATATTTTTGAACCAATTCTAATGAAATTTGATTTAACCTCTACTGCTTGAAGATAATCATTACTCATGCCTAAACTTAAATAATTCAATTTTAATTCATCATTTTTATTTTTTACTACTTCAAAACATTTTTTAGGTTCATAATCTATTGGTGGTAGACACATTAATCCTACAACATCAAGTCCCAAATTAATGCATTCATTGTAAAGGTTGTTAACGTCTTTAACATTTACACCAGATTTGTTCGTTTCATTGCCGATATTTATTTGGATAAAGATTTTTGGTTTTTTTTTTATCTTCAATTGCTCATTCGAAATTTTGGATGCTAATTTCAAACTATCTACTGAATGTATAAAATCAAATAATTTTACAGCAAATTTAACTTTATTTGTCTGAAGCTTACCAATCATGTGAAGTTTTATTTCTTTATTTAGTTCTTTAATAGCAGACCATTTGTCTAATGCCTCTTGGACCTTGTTTTCTCCAAAATGTGTATGACCATAATCTAAGAGTGGTTTAATTTTGTCTATAGGAAAAGTTTTTGAAACAGCTATGATATTCGGATTATAGTTTTTTATTTCAAATTTAGAAATATGATTTAGTATTTCTGATTTTAAATTTACTAAATTTTGAACTGACTCATGCATATATCTAAACTAAAAAAATATTATTTTATTAACGAATTTAATTTTTCAAAGCTAATAAAACTAGATAGAGATATATCTTTAATATGGAGAAGTAAACATATTGAAAAAGACAAAATAAGCATCATTCAAGCAGCTAAATTTTGCAAGAAATATAAGAGAAAATTCTTTGTTTCAAATGATTTTAAATTAGCAGTTAAATTGAATATAAATGGAGTATATATATCAGCATATAATAAGAATTTAAGACATAATAATTATAAATTTAAATCCAATTTTAAAATTATTGGCTCTGCGCACAATTACTGTGAAATTGTAATAAAAAAAATGCAAAATGTTGAAGAGATATTTATGTCTCCTATATTTAAATATAAAAGCAGATCAGCTTTGGGACTATACAAAACTAAACTTATTTTTGATTTATTTAAGGGGCAAAAAATTGCACTCGGTGGAATAAATAAAAATAATTTAAAACTTCTCTACCTTAATAAATATTCTGGTTTTGCTGGTATTGATTTTTTCTCGTAAAAAAAAAGGCCCCGTAAAACGGGGCCTTTAAATTATCATATATTCTCAAATAATTAGAATGAGAATGATACTGTTACACCTGCTGATGAGTTATTAGTTCCTGAAGCTCCAGCTGTGTTGTCAGTTTTGTTAGAAAAACCAGATACAGTCATCGAACCCATTGTGTATGATGCAGATACTCCTGAAGATTCTTCTTCAGCAGCTCCACCCATTTCAACATCTTGTCTACCAACTGATATTGATAGGTTTTCGTTTACTGCGAAAGATGCACCAACGTGAGTTGCATCTTCATCTGAAGTTCCTGCAGCATCGTAGTTAACTGTTGAGTCTTGGTAAGCTACTGTTAAACCACCCATTGTATATTTTACGTACAATGTTTCGTTTTCTGAAGTAGTACCGTTATCAGCCATTCCATAACCTAGAGATAGACCATCAACCATATCAGATGCATCGTACTCTAAAGTCCATGAAGTGTCAGACTCTTTTGCTAATGAAGTGTGTCCAACTGATGCAGTTAAACCACCAAATGAGTTAGAAACCCAACCGATTTGGTTAGTTGAAGATACACCTGTTGATGCTAAACCATTATCATCTGCGTCAGTTACATCGTAAACTTCTTCAGATGCTGTAGGTACAACGTCACCAATTCTACCAATACCACCAGCTGTTAATGAGCTAGTAATTGATACAGTTCCCATAGTGTCAGAAGAAATAGCTATTTTTCTGTCATCCATAGTATTACCATCTAATTCCATAGAAGTAGAAATAGACATACCACCGTCTAAATCACCACTTGCACTGAAAGTTAGAGAGTCACCGAATGAATATGGGTTAACTCCTGAGTCTGTTGAAACGTTAGTGTAACTGATAGAAGCGCCACCACTTATGCTCCAATCAGCAGCGTTTGCTGATGCAACAACCATAGTAGAAGCTAATGCAGTTAAACCAACTTTAGTTAGTTTATTCATAATATACTCCTTTGTTTTATAATTAATTATAAACTTCGGGATTTATAGCAAATATACTTACGTTTGTTAGTTTTCTGAGGGTCTTTGTAAAAGAAAACATTAATGTGTTGCTTTTATGCATCACCCAAAATCCCTTTATAATAAGCAATTTTTTAATATAAATACAAATAATTTATAATATACAATATAATTTACCTATGAAACCAATATTATACCTTTTTTTTATATTTCTACTAATTTTACAAAGTGGCTGTCAAGCGTTGAAATACAAAAAAGTTGATGCAAAAGAGTTTCCGCCCGATCCAAAAGAAAGAGTTAAAAAAAATCTTGAAGAAGGAAGAGGTTTCAGGCTTATGGGAAGCACCACTAAAGGAGGAACATTTGATTTTGCAAGTTCCAACCCTTTATGGAGAGCTTCACTAGATATGCTCGATTTTATGCCTTTAATTTCCGCCAATTATAGTGGGGGAATTATAATAACAGATTGGTATAGTGAAAACGATAATCCAAATGAGTCTATCAAAATATCTGTAAGATTTCTTACCAACGAAATTAGATCAGATGCAATAGATGTATCTGTATTTTTAAAACAGTGTTCGGGCAATCAGACAAATTGTTCGATCAGTCAAAATAATAATACATTAGTAACAGAAATTAAATCAAACATTTTGAAGAGAGCTGCAAGATACCAAAAAGATACAATTGAAAAAAACAAAAAAGAAAATCCTTATGTAGGAATTGAGTCAATTGGCGGGGATGCGCCAAAAGAAAATAATAATTAAGAAATTTTTTGTAGTTTTGTGGAAAGATATAATTTTAAATTAATTGAAGAAAAGTGGCAAAAGTACTGGGAAAAAAATAAGACCTTTAAATCTAAAGTAGATAAATCAAAAGAAAAATATTATTGTCTCGAAATGTTTCCATACCCCTCTGGAAAAATTCATATGGGACATGTTAGGAATTATACAATAGGAGATGTATTATCAAGATTCAAAACTCTAAAAGGTTTTAATGTTTTGCATCCAATGGGTTGGGATTCTTTCGGAATGCCTGCGGAGAATGCAGCCAGACAAAATAAACAAGATCCAAAAGTCTGGACAGAAAATAATATTGAAACTATGAAGGCGCAACTAAAGCAGTTGGGTTTATCGATAGATTGGGATAGAGAAATATCAACATGCACAAAGGAATATTATAAACATCAACAAAAATTTTTTATTGAAATGTTAAATAAAGGGTTAGTTTATAAGAAAGAGAATTATGTAAATTGGGATCCAGTTGATGAAACAGTATTAGCTAATGAACAAGTAATTGATGGAAAGGGGTGGCGTTCTGGTGCGATAGTCGAGAGAAAGAAACTAAGTCAGTGGTTTTTTAATATATCAAAATTTGCGGACAACCTACAACAAGAGTTAGAAAATTTAGATGAATGGCCAAATAAGGTTAAGGTAATGCAACAAAATTGGATTGGTAAATCATTCGGTTGTGAAATAGACTTTGAAATTATTGGTGACCCAAATATCAAAAAGATTAAGTGTTTTACGACTAGGCCAGACACTCTTTTTGGCTTTTCGTTTCTAGCATTATCTATAGATCATCCTATTTCAAAATTATATGCAGATGACAAAGCGTTTAAACAATTTAAAGAAGAATGCTCTAAAACCGGAACCACAGAAGAGTCTATTGCAAATGCAGAAAAAATTGGATTTAAGACAAAATTAATTGCAAAAAATCCATTAAACGAAAATCAAACTGTACCAGTTTATTTTGCGAATTTTGTTTTGATGGATTATGGATTTGGGGCTGTTTTTGGTTGCCCTGCGCATGATCAAAGAGATTTTGATTTTGCGAAGAAATATAATTTAAACATTAAAACAGTGGTAAAACCTTTAAATGAAGATGACAATTTTCAAGTTAAAGATGAAGCTTATACTGGATCAGGAATAATTATTAATTCTGATTATTTAAATAATTTAAAAGTTCCTGAAGACTCAATTATTAAAACTATAGAAATTTTAGAGAAAAGAAAATTAGGTAAAAAAAAAATAAATTTTAGACTTAAAGATTGGGGAGTATCAAGACAAAGATACTGGGGTTGTCCAATACCAGTTTTGTACGATAATAAAGGTTCATTTATAACTGTACCTTTGGATCAATTACCAGTTACATTACCTGAAAAAATAGATCTTAATTCAAAAGGAAATCCTTTAGCTTCTGTAGATGATTGGAGAAAAGTAAAAATAGATGGCAAAGATTATTACAGAGAAACTGATACATTAGATACGTTTGTAGACTCATCGTGGTATTTTTTAAGATTCTGTTCTCCAAAAAATAATACTGACGCTTTCAATTACGAGGAAATCAACTACTGGATGCCTGTAGATCAGTACATTGGAGGTGTAGAACATGCAATTTTACATTTATTGTATTCAAGGTTTTTTATGAGAGCAATTGGTTATTCAAATGATAAATTTAAATTTAAAGAACCATTTAAAGGATTATTTACTCAAGGTATGGTTTGCCATGAGACTTATAAAGATAAAAATAATAACTGGAGAAGCCCCGATGAAGTAGAAACACTTGATGGCAAAAACTTTTTTTTAAAGTCAGATAAATCTAACAAAATTAATATTGGACCATCAGAGTCGATGTCAAAATCAAAGAAAAATACAATTGATCCAGAAAAAATTATAAAGCTTTATGGAGCCGATGCTGTTAGATTATTTATTTTATCAGATAGCCCTCCAGAAAAAGATGTACAGTGGTCTGATCAGGGAATGCAAGCATCTTATAAGTTTGTTCAAAAACTATTTTTACAAAACCAAAAGATCCAATCTATAACTATCTTACAAAAAGAGAATGAGTCAATTGAGTTATCCAAGTTTGTGAATATCTACTTAATGAAAATTGAAAAAAACCTATCAAATTTTAATTATAATGTAATAATTGCAAATATTCACGAGGCTTACAGCTTTTTTAATCAGATTGTAAAAGAAAATAAAAATTACTCTAATTTACAAGAAGATTATATAAAATTTTTAATATCAATAACACCCGTTCTACCTCATTTATCAAATGAATGTTTAAATATTTTTAAAATTAAAAATTATAAATGGCCGGAAATCAATAAGGAATTGTTAATTGAGGAGAAAGTAAATATAGTTGTACAAATAAATGGAAAGAAAAGGGGAGCCATTTTTACAAAAAAAGATGTGAAAGAAGAGGATCTAATAAAAGAAATATTAAATGGTAAAAATTTTGATAAATTTTTAAAAGAGAATAATATAAAAAAACATTTTTATGTAAAAAATAGATTAATTAACTTTTTAACCTAAATGAAAGAAATTAAAAAAATTAGCATTGTAATTATATTAATATTAATAACAGGTTGTGGTTATACGCCTTTAATTAATTCTGAAAATAATAACTTCAACATTGAACAAATAAATTTTGAGGGTGATAGAAAAATCAATAACTTTATACAACAAAGATTGAATAAGTTTACAAATAACAACAAGGCTTCCGTAAACTATAAAGTTTTAGTAAATTCAAAATTTGAAAAGACAGTAATTAATAAAGATTCAGCTGGTAATCCCAAAAATTACAATATTCGGATAATATCTGAAATAGAGGTTTCTTATAATGAAAACAAATTAACTAATACCTTTATAAGAGATAATTCTTTAGCTGCTCAAAAAAAGAAAATTTCAGAAAAAGAGATGGAAAAAACATATACAAAAAATCTAGCAAATTTAATAGCTGAAGATATAATTTTCTTTTTAACAAATAAATAGCAAATGATAATAAAGTCATTTAATTTGAATGAACTTAAAGTAAATAAATCAAATTTCTTACTATTCTATGGTGTAAACGAAGGTCACAAAAACGAAGTTATTAACAACGTTTATTTAGATACATTTAAAGGTGAGATAATAAAATACGATGAAAGTCAAATTCTAGAGAATAAAGAAAGTTTCTTAGAGAACTGCTTTAATGAATCCTTATTCAGCGAGGAAAAAATAATTATAATAAATAGAGTTACTGCAAAAATGTTTGATATAACTAATCAATTAGTTGAAAGAGAATTAATAAATAAAAAAATAATATTTAAGGCAGGAATTTTAGATAAAAAATCGAAAATAAGAACATTATTTGAAAAAAATAAAAACTTAGTGTGTATTCCATTTTATGAGGATAACAATTCTACACTTTATAAAATTGCGTTTGAACTTTTCAAATTAAATAATATTTCAATATCTAGTGAAAATATTAATCTTATAGTTGAAAGTTGCTCTAATGATAGAGAAAATCTTAAAAATGAAATGAATAAAATTTTAAATTTTTGTTACAAAAAAGATAAGATTAGTAGAGAAGAAATAATCAAACTAACTAACTTGCATGAAGATGAAAATTATTTTGAGTTGGTAGACAATTGTCTTGCAAAAAATCATAATAAAGTACGTAAGATTATTAATAGTAACTCTTTTACAAAGACAGAAACTATAATTATAATTAGGTCATTTCTTTCAAGAATTAAAAGATTAATTGGATTAAAAAAACAATCTCTGAAAACTAAGAATATATCAGAGACAATTAATAATTTTAGACCTTTGATATTTTGGAAAGACAAAGATATTGTCGAGAAACAAATCAACAGCTGGACTATAAAAGAGGTTGATAAATTGCTCGAAGATTTATTAAAATTGGAAATAGATACTAAAAAAAACTACGATATATCAACAAATTTAATTTTTGACTTTATTTTAAATATATCAACTAAAGCTAATAATTAGCTTTTATTACCATAACTAATCTATCAAGCTGATCTGTATTACTGTACTCAAATGAAAGTGTACCTTTATTATTTTTCTTGTGATAAATCTTAGCTTGAAGTCCAGTTTTCTCTTGTAAGCTTTTCTCTAGAGCTTTGATATTGCTATCACTTGTGATTATTTTAAATTTTTTTGGAGATTTATAAATTCTTACTAAATTTTCAGCTTGTCTAACCGATAATTTTTTATCTATAATTTTTTTTGCAATCGAATAACAATTTTCAAGACCAACTAATACTTTGGCATGTCCTTGGGATAATTTTTTGTTTTCTACAAATTTAAGTACCTCGTTTGGCAATGACAACAACCTTATACAGTTGGTTATATGTGCTCTACTTTTGCCAATAAATTTTGCAACTTTATCTTGATCATACTGGAATTCATTAATTAATCTTTTATAACCATTTGCTTCTTCAATGGGATTAAGATCATCCCTTTGAACATTTTCCACAATTGCGAACTCCAAAGATTTTAAGTCGTCTGCTTCTACTTCAACAATTGGCACTTCATGCAAGCCTGCATTTTGTGCGGCCTGCCATCTTCTTTCACCAGCAATAATTTCGTATTTATCAGATTGTTTTCTGACTATAATCGGCTGAATAATACCCCTTTCTCTAATAGAGTTCGTTAGTTCATCCAAATTTTCTTTATCAAAGTTTTTTCTTGGTTGATTTTTATTTCTAATAATTGAGCTAATTAAAACCTTATTTGATTTAGGAGACTCTTTATTATCTCCAATCAAAGAAGATAAACCCCTACCCAACCCCTTTTTTAATTTAATTGTATTTGTCATGCTGCGCTTTCCATTATTTTTTCTTGATCAATAAATTCATTTGTAAAACTTAAATATGATTTGCTGCCTGGGCAAGATTTGTCATAGAATAAAACAGGCATTCCATGCGAAGGTGCTTCTGACAATCTTACATTTCTTGGTACTACAGTTTGATACACTTTTTCTTTAAAATATTCCCTGGCTTCTTTTTCGACTTCAGCCGATAGTTTATTCCTTTTATCATACATAGTTAATAATATTCCTCTAATTAACAGATCCGGGTTAAGATTATTTTTGATTCTCTCGATTGTTTTCATAAGTTGAGTAACGCCCTCTAATGCAAAAAATTCTGTTTGGAGAGGTACTAAAAGTGATTCAGAAGCAACCAGTGCCATAATTGTAAGTAGACTTAATGAGGGTGGACAATCAATCAATATATGACTGTATTGACCTCCAGAATCATTTAAATAAGCCATTATTTGCTCATTTAGTATAAAAGCTCTTTTCGCATCACCAGCAGTCTCAACTTCTAAACCAGATAAATCTACATTTGAAGTTATTAGATCAAGATTTTCAAATTTTGTTATCTCTATAACTTCTGATAATTTTTTAGCACCGTTTAAAACACTATAAATAGATTTTTCTGAATTTTCTAAATTAGATAGTCCTAATCCTGTTGTGGCATTTCCTTGAGGGTCAAGATCAATCACTAAAACTTTTTTTCCTTGCATGCTTAGACCTGCAGCTAAATTTATTACTGTAGTTGTTTTTCCAACTCCTCCCTTTTGATTTATTATGGAAATTATTTTCTCTTTCATTTTTTTTTAAGATTTTGAATTTTTATTATTGTTGAATTTATACTTGTTATACTTTTTTTTTCTTCGTACTCAAACTGCCATTCCTTCATGGCTTTTTTTAAAACTTCTTTTCCGTTTTTTCCTAAAAATAAAATTACCTCATGAAAAGATTTGAAATTATTATATATAAGTTTTAAAATTATGGGTAACGGCTTGAAAGCTCTTGCCACAATGATATCTGAGAGCAAGTTTTTTTCTTCGAAAATATCTTTTTGCAATACTTGAACATTTAAATCAAATTTATTAGTAACATCTTTTAAGAATTTACTTTTATGGAAACTTTTTTCATAAAGTATAAACTTCATATCGGACTTTTTATGTTTCATAATTATAGCTAGCACAATTCCTGGAAGACCTGGTCCAGATCCTAAATCTATGCATGTAGGCATATTAATATCAATTAAATCAATGATTTGCGCACTATCAATTATATGTCTCTCTTTTGATATTTTTTCACTTTCTCTGCTAATTAAGTTAACTTCCTTATTTCTTTCTATAATAATTTTTCTGAATGCCTCAAGATCTGGGAATGTTTCACGTGAAACATTTAGAGACTCCAAACAGGAATAATTTAAAATATTCGAATCAATCAAGCTATATGCTTAATAGACCTTCTTTTGACATGTGACAACAAAATATATACTGCGGCTGGTGTTATTCCATCAATTCTAAGCGCTTGACCCAAAGTTTTAGGTCGAATCTGCTCAAATTTTGACTTAACTTCGTTAGATAATCCAGATAAATCGCTATAATTTATATTATCTGGTATAATTAGGTTTTCGTCCCTTTTAAATGCTAAAATGTCTGCATTCTGCTTATTCAAATAACCTCTATAATGAGCATTTATTTCGACTTGATCGTCAATTTCCCTTGAAAATAGAGGGATTTCAGGCCATATTTCTCTAATTTTACTCATATTTACCCCTTTCTGGCTTAAAATCTGACTTGCACTTCTAACAACGCCGTCTTTAGCAATATTTATGTTAAATTTTGATGCTTTTGAGGGGCTAATTTTCAATTTATTTATCAACATATCCATTTTATTTAATTTTGAGGATTTATCAGTAAATATTCTTGATCTTTCATCGCTAACTAAACCAATTTTAATACCTTTATTAGTCAGTCTTAAATCAGCGTTATCAGCTCTTAAACTCAATCTATACTCAGCTCTAGAAGTAAACATTCGATATGGCTCAACAACACCTTTTGTTACAAGATCATCTATCATTACGCCAATATAAGCTTCGGAGCGATTTAATATAAATGGCTCTGATCCCTTAACTGACAAAGCTGCATTAATTCCGGCAACCAACCCCTGAGCAGCAGCTTCTTCATATCCTGTTGTTCCATTAATTTGTCCAGCGAGATAAAGATTTTTAATCTTCTTAGTCTCTAAAGTTAAAAAAAGTTCTCTTGGATCGATAAAATCATATTCTATGGCATATCCAGCTCTAATTATTTTTACATTCTCTAAACCATTGATTTTACAGCATATTTCTTGCTGCACATCATAAGGCAGGGATGTCGATATACCATTAGGATATACGGTATAATCTTCTAGTCCTTCTGGCTCTAGAAAGATCTGATGTCTTTGTTTTTCTGAAAATTTGACAATTTTATCCTCTATCGAAGGACAATACCTTGGACCTAGGCTTTTTATATTGCCAGAATACATGGCGCTTTTATTCAAATTTTTTGAAATTATTTTATGAACAGCTTCGTTCGTATAAGTCATCCTACATGAAACTTGTCTATTGCGATTTTTGGAAGTTAGGAATGAAAAGAAGTATGGCTCTTCGTCTGCAAACTGCTCTTCAAGATTTTCAAAATTGATAGTTCTAGAATCTAGCCTTGGTGGAGTACCTGTCTTGAGTCTACCCATTTTAAAATCAAAGTTTTTTAGTTGTTCACTTAAACCTGTGGTGGGCTTTTCATTGTATCTACCAGCGGGCGTCTGATCATCACCAATGTGTATAACACCATTTAAAAAAGTACCTGTAGTAAGTATTAGCTTAGATGTTTTAATTTTTCTCCCATCCTTAGTTACTAATCCACTTATAACGTTTTTTGAAAATATAAACTCTATTACAGGATCAGAAAAAATCGTTAAATTACAGTAGTTTACAAGTTTTTCTTGCATATATTTTTTATATAAAGATCTATCACTTTGCGTTCTAGGACCTCTTACAGCTGGTCCTCTACTTCGATTAAGTAGTCTAAATTGAATACCTGATTTATCTGCAACATCACCCATAACCCCATCTAAAGCATCTATCTCTCTAACTAGATGACCCTTTCCAAGTCCTCCTATTGCAGGGTTGCAGGACATTTCTCCTATTGTTTCAAACTTATGAGTAAATAATGCAGTATTTATTCCTAACCTTGCGGAAGCTGCAGCGGCTTCACAACCGGCATGACCTCCACCTATAACTACGACATCAAATGATAATTCTTTTTTCATATATTTAATTTATTACCGATTTTGTATTTTACAAGCTGTGAGATTTCTTATTTACCAATACAAAAATTCTCAAAGATGGACCCAAGTATTTCTTCTACATCAACTTTTCCTACAATTGCACCAAGATGTCGTATTGCTAATCTTAAATCTTCAGCCGCTAAATCAAATTCATTATTATCTTTCTTTTTTAAAAAAACTTCTAAATGTTTATAACATTCCTCTAAATGGGATCTGTGTCTTGATCTGGTTATTAAAACATTATCTGATCTTAAAAATTGTTTTTTGAGTTTTGATTTTACAACTTCTATTAATTTATCTAAGTTGTTGTCTTCTTTAATAGAAATAGTAAGGGGTGTGGTTTTAAAATTTATACTTTTTAAATATTCTGTTCCTAAATCTGATTTGTTGATAACCAAAATAGATTTGTCTTCCATTTTTTCGTTAAAAAACCCTTTAAAATCAAGGCTTTTGGGGTCTAGAAGAGTTATAATTAAATCTGCGTCTTCGGCTCTCTTTATCGCTAATTTTATACCCTTTGCTTCGATCTCGTCGCCCGAATCCCTTATACCGGCTGTATCAAAAATTATTACGGGTATTCCTTCTAAATCTAAGTGCACCTCTAATACATCACGAGTTGTCCCTGCCTTTTCTGAAACTATTGCAACTTCACGTTTTGAAAGATAATTGAGTAAACTGGACTTACCCACATTTGGTGGTCCTATTATTGCTATCCTAAAACCTTCTCTAATTATTTCGCCAGTTTTATTATCGTCTAAGGTCCTTTTTATTTCATTTTTAATTGTAAAACATTTAGTCTTAATATTTACATGACCATTCTCTGGCAAATTCTCCTCTGGAAAATCTATTTTTGCTTCTATATCAGCTAAAGCTTTAATCAATTCTTCTCTCCACAAATTGAATTTTTTGGAACTATCTCCAGACATAATTCTTAAAGCTTGTTTTCTTTGAAGTTCAGTTTCTGCTGCAATCAAGTCTCCAATGCTTTCTGCTTTTAATAGATTTATTTTGTTATTTTGAAATGCGAGTTTTGTAAACTCACCTGGTTCAGCCAATCTACAATCCTCGAATTTTTCAAGTACATTTAATATTTCTTGCACTACAGCCTTGCTTCCATGTACATGGAATTCAGCCATGTCTTCCCCTGTATAACTATTTGGGCTTTTGAAGAATATTACAAGACCTTCGTCTATCAAATCACCACTTTTTGGATTAAAAATTTTTTTAAGTGTGGCAACCTTAACTTTGGGTGGACTGTCATTGATTAAACACGAAATTACTTTTTCTGTTTTAATCCCAGAAACTCTTATTACAGCTATACCCGAAATACCAGGTCCAGATGATAGTGCATAAATAGTCATAAATTTACTTTGACTATATCAGGAAAATTTAAAAATATACTCTAAGATGGTTTATTCATTGAATTGAAGAAATCCGCGTTATTCTTGGTATTTTTCAATTTAGAATTAATAAATTCAATCGCATCCATAGAACCCATAGGAGCGATTATTCTTCTTAAAACATTCATCTTTTGTAAGTCGTTCTTATCAAATATTAATTCTTCTCTCCTCGTTCCAGACTTAGTAATATCAATTGCTGGAAATATCCTTTTTTCTGATATTTTTCTGTCCAAAATTGTTTCACTATTACCAGTTCCCTTAAATTCTTCAAAAATAACCTCATCCATTCTACTTCCTGTATCAATCAGCGCAGTTGCGATGATTGTCAGCGATCCACCTTCTTCAATATTTCTAGCTGCTCCAAAAAATCTTTTCGGTCTTTGCAGTGCATTAGCATCCACCCCGCCAGTTAATACTTTACCAGAACTGGGAACAACTGCATTATAAGCTCTGCCGAGTCTTGTTATTGAGTCTAATAAAATTACCACATCTTTTTTATGCTCTGTTAGTCTTTTTGCTTTCTCAATAACCATTTCTGCTACTGCTACGTGCCTTTGTGCTGGTTCATCAAAAGTAGAGCTTATCACTTCTCCTTTAACAGTCCTTTGCATGTCTGTTACCTCTTCTGGCCTTTCATCTATTAGCAATACCATAAGGTAACACTCTGGATGGTTGGCTGTAATCGAATTAGCAATACTTTGTAAGATCATTGTTTTTCCAGCTTTGGGAGGGGAAATAATTAATGATCTTTGTCCTTTACCAATTGGACTAACAAGGTCGATTAATCTCGGGGTTAGATCTGGAGTTTTTTCTACTTTTGTTTTTTCTGACTCCATCACTAGCTGACTGTTTGGATATAAGGGTGTTAAATTATCAAATGCAATTTTGTGTCTAACTTTTTCGGGTTCCTCAAAATTAATTTTGCTAACTTGTAATAATGCAAAATACCTTTCTCCATCTTTAGGTGCTCTTACCTGGCCCTCGACTGAATCTCCAGTTCTTAAACCAAAACGTCTTATTTGACTTGGGCTAACATATATATCGTCGGGTCCAGGAAGATAATTTGATTCCATTGCTCTCAGAAAACCAAAACCGTCTTGTAATAACTGCAAAACTCCACCGCCAGTAATTTCTTCTCCTTTTTCGGCATGCTTCTTTAATATTGCAAAGATAATTTCTTGTCTTCTTAACGTGCTAGCATTTTCTATGCCAAGTTTTTCAGCATCATTTATCAACTGTTCAGAGGTTTTTCCTTTAAGTTCTTGAATGTTCATGGGGATTAATATTTGGATGCTATGAATATAAACACATATTTATAAATTACAAGCCTATAAAGGTTTAATAATAACAACAAATACAATCAATATAAGCAATACGGTAGGGACTTCGTTTATATAACGATAGAATTTAGATGTTTTAGTATTTGTTCTGTTTTTGAGGCTTAATAGACATTTCCCTAAGTATTCATGATAGCCAGTTAAAACAATTACGAGAGCAAGCTTAATTTGCATCCACAAATTAACCAAAACATCAAAACCGTTTAAATAAATTAATAGAATACCAAATATCCATGAAAAAAGCATTGCTGGTCTCATAATGTAATTATAAAGTTTTCTCTCCATGATTTCAAAAATAAATGTGGTTTCTTTTTTTTCATAGTTTTCAACGTGGTATACGAAAATTCTGGGCAAATACAAAAGTCCAGCCATCCATGAAATTACAGCAATTAAATGAAGGGCTTTTATAATTAGATATAGATTCATCAGCTTAGATTTTTCTTCACAAGATATTCTAGTAGATCAATATGATCCTGATTATCGTTAAGACATGGAACAAACCCAAATTTTTCTCCACCAGACTTTTCGAAACTATCCCTGCCTTGAATTGAAATCTCTTCAAGAGTTTCAACACAATCAGATGCAAAACCTGGCGAAATAACTAAAACTTTTTTTATTCCTTCCTTGGGCAATCGCTCTAATGTCTTATCTGTATAAGGCTGAAGCCATTCTTCAGGACCAAATCTTGACTGAAAAGTCGTTATCAGTTTTACTCTTTCAAACCTTTCTGAAATAAGTCTTGTAGTTTTTTGACAGTAGCAATGATAAGGGTCACCCTTTTGAAAATATTTCTTTGGGATCCCATGATAAGATGCAACTATTAAATCTGGCGCCCAGTCTAGTTCATCTATTTTCTGGTTTATACTTTTAACAATAGCATTAATATATAATGGTTCAGACTCATAGTGTGGCACAACTTGAATTGCTGGCTGCCACCTCATTTTCATTAATACTCTAAACACTTCGTCACAAACTGTAGCGGTAGTTGGTGAAGCATATTGGGGATATAATGGCAAAATAATTAATTTTTCACAGCCTTTTTCTTGCATAAACTTAATTTTACTATCGATGCTTGGATTTCCATATCTCATGGCAAAGTCTATTATCAAATTTTCATTATTGATTTTATCTCTGAGTTTTTGGGCTTGCATCTCTGTATAAAATCTTAATGGTGATTTATTAACATCTTTCATCCATATTTCTTTGTAGGCCTTTGCGGTTTTAGATGGTCTGAAAGTTAATATGAATAAGTTTAAAATAATTTTCCAAATAAAAGGATTTACTTCAATAACTCTTCTATCTGATAAAAATTCTTTTAAATATTTTCTTATATCCCACCAACTCGTAGAGTCTGGAGTGCCCAAATTAATCAATATAACACCAGTTTTACCATAATTAATCTTTGGATGACCCTCGTTCATTTGAATTCCTTAACAAAATCAACCAATATCTTTACACTATCGGGATTTGTTTCTGGAATCATGCCGTGTCCCAGATTAAAAATATACTTGTGGTTTTTAAAAATTTCTAAATATTTTTTAGCATTTTTTAACATATCATTTTTCTCTAATAATAAACATTTCGGATCCATTCCCCCTTGTATGGGTATATCAATTGTTTCAGCAATTTTGATTGGGTCCACCTCATAATCTATACTAATTACATTGGGTTTTACTATATCACAAAAATCTTTATAAGATTTTATTAACCTTGGAAAGCAAATTACTTCAACACCTAAACTTTTTGTATAATCCACAATTTCTTTAGTTGGTTCATAAATATATTTATGTTTTTTATTCTTGTCTAAAAGTCCAGCCCAACTATCAAAGATTTGTATTATAGTGGCTCCACTCTCTACTTGTTTCTTAATGTGTAACTTTTGTGTATCTATAATTTTCCTGATGAGTTTTTCTTGATTTGGAAAGTTATAAATATCCTCATTTAAGTTTTTCGGAGACTCTTTGTTTATCATATAAACAAATAACGTCCAAGTTGCTCCTATAAAGCCTATTAAATCTTTTTGTCTTACTTTTTCATCTTTTGACGTATCTTCAATTAGTTTATATATTGGTCCTAATTTTGTAACAATATCCTCCTCTGAAAGTTCTAAAATAATATCTAAATTTAACTCACCTAATTTAGGTCCAAAATTTTTTTCAAATTCAACTTTTTGACCTAGAGCATATGGTATCATAAGAATATCTGAAAATATAATTGCTGCATCGATTGAAAACCTTTTTAAAGGCTGTAGAGTTATTTCTTTTGACAACTGTGGATTTAAACAAAGCTTTATAAAATCTACGTTTTTAGATCTAATTTCTCTAAATTCCGGTAAATATCTGCCTGCTTGTCTCATAAACCAAACTGGCGTCTCTTTTATATCCTTTGATCTAATACAGTCTTTAAGAATTCCCATAATTAAATTATAATAGTTTTTTATTGTTTTATATTATTAACCTGTGAATTAGTTTAATCAAACTTCATACAATGTTTTCAACATTTTTATCCACTATAATAATGTCCCAAATTTATTGATTTACTTTATTTCTATTAAAAATTAACAATTTTCCTAATTATTAATACATTTTTTTCATTTGTTTAAATGTGTTAATAAATAGTTATAAAAAATAACCATTTCGAGTTTTTGGACAAATAAGACAGAATTTTATAATAATAACAAATTTATACATGAGTAATACACATAATATTTACTTAATATCAGATTCAACAGGTGAAACACTTGATAGAATTTTTACTGCCTTAAAGGCACAGTTTGAAAAATTCGACCATAATTTATTTCATTTTTCGTTTACACGAACAGAGAACCAATTGCTTAAAATTTTAGAGGATGCAAAAAGGAAAGAAGAATCAATTATACTATATACAATCGTTGATAACAAACTTGCAAAGTTTTTATCTCAAGAAGCAAGCAAAAAAAATATACCATGTTTCGGGGTTCTTGGTGACTTGATATTGAATTTCTCTAAACTGTTAGACCAAAAAGCCACAAATATTCCAAGTGGACAACACGCATTAAATGAGGAATATTATAACAGAATTGAAGCAATTCAATTTACGATGAATCATGATGATGGAAATTCTTTAAGCGATGTAGAAAAATCTGATATTATCTTATTAGGAGTTAGTAGAACAAGCAAAACCCCAACCTCAATCTACTTGGCAAATAGAGGATTTAAAACTTCAAATATACCATTAGTAAATGAGAATTCAGTACCAGAAAAATTGAAAGAGAACCCTAAAATATCTTGCATTATTGGTTTAGTTGCTGAGCCATATAGATTGCATGATGTTAGAAAAAATAGACTAACAACTATTAAAGAAAATGAAAATTTAAATTATACAAAAATAGAAACTATTCAGAACGAGATAGATAATTCAAAAAAAACATTCCAAAAATATCAGTGGCCCATAATCGATGTAACAAGAAAGTCGGTTGAGGAAACCGCCGCATCAATAATAAAAATTCATGAAATATACTCAAACAAAAAATGAAATAATTTTAGCTTCTAAAAGCAAAGTAAGAAAAGAAATATTACAAAAATATAATATACAGTGCAAAGTAATTGCATCAAATTTAGATGAAGAACCAATTAAGGAAAGTCTTGTAAAAGAGGGTGCCTCCCCAGAAATAGTTAGCAAAAATCTCGCAGAAATCAAAGCAACAAAGGTAAGTTCGCTAAATCAAAATTACATAGTATTAGGAGCTGATAGTGTAATTGATTTTGAAAATGAAATTATTTCTAAGCCTAGAAATAGAGACGAAGCTCTTACAACTTTAAAAAAATTGAATGGTAAGGAGCACCATCTTATTAGTTCTGTTACAATAGCCATGAATGGATCAATGATTTGGAATTATACAGATAAAGCAAAATTAACTATGAAAAGTTTTAGTATAGAAGATTTGAAAAAATATTTATCCAAAATTTCTGATAATGCTCTATATTCATATAACGTTTATCAAATAGAAGGAGAGGGAAAAAATTTGTTTTCAAAGATAGAGGGAGATAAAAATACTGTAATGGGTTTGCCGGTCCACAAAATTAAGGAGTATTTAAAAAGTTTAGCATGAAAAAATATGTAGTTATAGGGAATCCAATCGAACACTCTTTATCACCTAAATTGCATAATTATTGGTTTAAAAAAAAGAATTTAATTGCAAATTATGAAAAAGAAAAACTTTCAGATAATCAGCTAGAAAATTTTGTAAAAAAAATAAAAGATAAACAAATAAATGGAGCGAATGTGACTGTTCCATTCAAAGAGAAAATCATTCCTTTTGTTGACGAATTATCGGAAGAAGCAAAAGAAGCAAATTCAGTAAATACGATTTATTTATCAGGAAGTAAAATTAAAGGTCATAACACTGATATTTTGGGATTTTACTTATCACTTAAAAACTCAGACACAAAATTCAGAAATAACTCTGCCCTAATTCTTGGAGCTGGCGGTGTAACAGCTTCAATAATAATTGCCTTAAAAAGACTTGGGTTAAAAAAGATTTTTATATGTAACAGAACAAAAGAAAAAGCTATTAAATTAAAAGATAGATTTAAATTTATAGAAATTCTGGATTGGGGAGAGGCCATTAAATCTGATATAATAATTAATTCTACAAGTTTAGGATTAAACAAAAACGATACTATTGATTTCAATTTGGATAATTTCGATAAAAGCAGTATTTTTTATGATGTTATTTATAAGCCTGATGAAACAAATTTTTTAAAAAATGCAAAAAGAAAAGGATGCGAGGTCCAAAACGGCTTGATGATGTTCATATACCAGGCAGCAGAGTCATTTAAAATATGGCATAACATTGAGCCCGCAATTGACAAAGATGTAATAAACTTTCTAAAAAATGATTAGAATAGCATTAATAGGAGAAATAGGATCTGGAAAAACGTTTGTCTCTAAATGTTTTAAATATCCATTGTTTAATGCTGATGATGAAGTAAATAAAATTTACAAAAATAACAAGACCTGTTTTTATAAATTAAAAAGAATATTTCCAAACAATATTAAAAATTTTCCAATACTAAAATCTGAAATTAAACAAATTTTAAATAAAAAAAATATTAAACTTTTGTCAAAGGTTATACATCCATATGTAAGGCTAAATTTGAAAAAATTTTTAATTAAAAACAGAAAAAGTAAGTATGTAATTCTTGATATTCCATTGCTAATTGAAAACAAGTTATATAAGAAAAATGATATAATTATTTTTATTAAAACGTCAAAAAAAAAAATAATAGAAAGATTAAAAAAAAGAGGAAGTTCGGATATAAATACAATAAATATTCTTAGGTCTATGCAATTAAATAATAAAAAAAAAATTAAATTTTCAAATTATGTAATAAATAATAACTTTGGAAAAGAAAAAATTTTAAAACAAATTAAACAAATAATAAATGATTGAAATAATTTTAGATACAGAAACAACCGGTTTATCTGTAACACAAGGACATAGAATAGTTGAAATAGGATGTATAGAATTAAATGACTTAATGCCTACTAAAAGAAGTTTTCACTATTACATAAATCCAGAAAGAAAAGTCTCTGATGAAGCATTTAAGGTTCATGGTTATAGTGATGAATTTTTATCTAAACAAAAAAAATTTGATGAAATTGTTGAAGAATTTCTTGATTTTATTAAAAACAAAAGACTAGTAATTCATAATGCAGAATTTGATTTATCCCATCTAAATAATGAATTAACTTTAATTGGTAAGAATAAAATTGATCAAGATGTTGTTGATACGCTTAAATTAGCTAGGGAAAAATTTCCAGGCTCAGATGCAAGCTTAGATGCTTTATGTAAAAAATATAATATCGATAATTCGAAAAGAGAAAAACATACTGCGATTATCGATTGTGAACTATTATCAAAAGTATATATCAATCTTCTTGATCAAAAAGAACCAAAGCTTGAGCTCAACACAGATAGAGATTTTAAGGATGAAAAAGAAGATTTAGCTAATTACAAATATTCAAAAAAGATTATCAAACCAACTGATCTCGAGTTAAAACTTCATAAAGATTTTTTAAAAAAAGAAATTAAAAAAAATTATTTTAATTAAACTTATCACTATACATCTTCTCAAAATCAACTTCTTTATCAAATTTTACTTCTGGGTATCCAGCTTTTTTAATTAAATCTAAAAAAATATTTTGTACTTTTGGATATATGATTTTCTGTAGGTCACAAAGTACAATTTTGCTAATTTCTTTTTTTTCTACTATACCGCTATCAATCATAATTACCGTGGCATACTTGATTTCAAAAAAAGATTTATCTTTACGATCTTGTTTATCTTGTAATATTAATTTTGTAGTTATTTCAAGAGATTTATTTTTTAGCATTAGAGATGAAATATCAATATCTAAATTATAATTTATCAAATTTTCTCTTACGTATAACAAAGTGCTTGCACTTGGAGTTTCGACTGAAAGATCTTTAATATATTCTAATATAATTTTAAATCTTTTTTCACTCATCTAGGTCTTTATACTCTCCTTCAATATAATTTTTTTCTTTGATATCACCTTTTTTTTCCTTTTTAGAAAATATTTTAAAAATAAGTTTTCTAGTTGGAGGAAAAATAATCAAAAATCCCAAAGTATCTGTAGCAAAACCAGGTAGTATTAAAAAAATAGCACCAATCGCTATTAAAGCACCAGAAATTAATTCATAAGCAGGCATTTCATTTTTAACCATTTTTTTAAGACCATGGTTTAGCGTATTTAAGCCTTCTGCTCGAGCGTAGTAAATTCCCACGAAAGCAGTAAAAAATATAAGCAAAACAGTGTTGAAAGCTCCGACTACCGCCCCAATTTTAATAAATAAATAAATCTCTATAGCGGGAATTAATACAATTAGTAATAAAAGTGAGTTCATTTGTCTTTTTTTTTTATATTTAGGTCATTGAAAAAGACCGACATAGTAAATATTATAATTATATATAAATTACAATGAATTATAGTTTTGAATACATAGACATTATTTTGCTTGCAATGATAGCGGGTTTTATTTTTCTAAGATTAAGAGGAATTTTAGGGAAAAAAACTGGCCATGAAGAAGATATGACATCAAGCTTTGCTCATGATTTTGATTTTAAAAAATCGGTAATTAGAAAAGGAGTATATGAATTTGATGAAGAGGCAAAAAAAGAATTTTTAAAAGGTGCACAAATTGCATATGAAACAATAATTACTTCATTTGCTAGTGGAAAATTGAGTGAAATTAAATCATTGTTAAATAGAGATGTATATAATTCTTTTAATGAGGCAATCAAAGAAAGATCTACAAAAGAACTTAAAAATGAAACTACGTTTATTGGTATTAACTCAGCAGAAATCAAAAACCATAATCAAAGTAATGATCTTTTGGAAGTTAGCGTTAATTTTATTAGTGAAATAATAACTTGCATTAAAGATAAAGATAATAAAATTATTTCAGGGGATCCTCAGAAAATTAAGAAAGTAAACGATACTTGGAAATTTTCTAGAAATATAAAGTCACAAAATCCTAATTGGCAATTGATCGAGACCGAAGTTTAATTGAATAAAAAAATATCAGACAAGGATAAAAAGGCTTGGGATAAATTTATAAATTCAAATGATAGGCTCCACATCAAAGACAACCCAAGTATAAGTGGTCGACCTCCGAATTTAGAAAAATCAATTGATCTTCATGGATATACATTGTTGGATGCAAATACGGAAATAGAAAAATTTTTATTTAAATGTTATGCAAATGGTGTAACAAAAGTTAATATAATTACCGGCAAGGGTAGTAGATCAAAAAACAAAGATGATCCGTACCAAGCAAAAGATTTAAGTATACTTAAATACTCAGTACCTAATTTTATTAATGAAAATAAACAACTTATGAAAATAATTTTAAAGATTGATTATGATTCAGTAAGCAGCCCTTCAAAAGGAAGTTTTTTAATTTATTTAAAAAAAAAATGATTAAAGAAAAGTTATTTAAAGTTAGAGCTAAAGCAAGAATAAGAAAAAGCAAAGAAGAAATAAACAAAAATATAAAAAACTTTTTTGCTTGGATTAAAGGAGCAGAAATAATTGAACTAAAAGAGTGTGATACAAATAAGGACCCGGTAAGACCAGAATTAGATAACGAATTTAGAACGAGTTATGGGAGAAAAATTTATGGAGTTAAATATAAAAATGAAATTCATGCTGTCATGTGTTTTGCTTTTACAAATAAAATTCCAAAATCAGTTCATGAACTAGATCTCTTTAGCAGAGATGCTTTTTTACAAAGTGCCACCAGAGATCAAAATGTTGGAAAAATAGCAATTGCCTACACAGTTTGGTCTAACAAAAGAGGTGGAGGAAAGTTAATTGTTAAAGAAGTATTTAAGATGATTAAAAAATCTAATCATTTAAATCGACTAGTTACGCTTTCACCGTTGACTGAAATGGCAAGAAATTTTCATTTAAAAAACGGAGCTGAAGAAGTCTCAGTTAATGAGGAGACTCAAAATTTTGAATATAAGTTATAAAATAAACTTTGACAAATCGGTATCTTTTACAAGTTCACCGATATGTTTTTTTATATATCCAGAGTCTACTGTAACAGTTTCACCCGATTTATCTGATGCAGTAAAACTAATTTCATCTAATATTCTTTCAATAATAGTATGAAGTCTTCTTGCACCTATATTTTCAACGGTGTTATTTACTTCACTTGCAATACTTGCAATAAGATCAATACCATCATCAGTAAATTCAAGTTCTACATTCTCAGTTTTAAGTAGGGCTTTATATTGCTTAATTAAACTATTGTCTGGCTCTTTAAGTATTCTTTTGAAGTCATCAGTATTTAATGCATCTAATTCAACCCTGATCGGTAATCTTCCTTGTAGTTCAGGAAGAAGATCAGAGGGTTTGGCTAACTGAAAGGCTCCAGATGCAATAAATAAAATGTGATCTGTTTTGATAGGACCATATTTTGTATTAACCGTCGTTCCTTCGATTAAAGGAAGAAGGTCTCTTTGAACACCTTCTCTAGATACATCGCCACCCACTCTGTCAGTTCTTGCCGAAATTTTATCTATTTCATCAAGAAAAACTATTCCATTATTTTCAGTTGAGTGTTTTGCAGATTTTACAATTTTATCCTCTTCTATTAGTTTATCAGATTCTTCATTTATAAGAATTTCATGGGACTCTTTAACTGACATTTTCTTCTTTTTTGGTTTTTGACCAAGCGATTTACCCAAAGCATCTGAAATGTTTATCATTCCAATATTTGCGCCTGGCATTCCAGGAATTTCAAAAGATGGCGTTTGACCACTCTCACTAACTGCTATTTCGATTTCATTATCATCTAAATCACCACTTCTTAATCTTTTTCTAAAACTTTCTCTTGTAGCAACACTTGCATTATTACCAACCAATGCATCTAATACTCTTTCTTCGGCTAATTTTTGAGCTTTAGCATGTACTTCTTTTCTTTTTTTTGATCTTTCCATTGCTATAGCAATTTCAATTAAATCTCTTATTATCTGTTCCACATCTCTTCCAACATATCCAACTTCAGTAAATCTTGTTGCTTCAACTTTTACAAATGGCGCCTCAGCTAATTTAGATAGTCTTCTTGATATTTCTGTCTTACCAACTCCAGTTGGTCCCATCATAAGTATATTTTTAGGAAGAACCTCGTCTTTCATCTCACCTTCAATTGCCTGTCTTCTCCATCTATTTCTTAAAGCAATAGCTACAGCTCTTTTAGCTTTATCTTGTCCAACCACAAATCTATCCAATTCAGATACAATTTCTCTTGGAGATAATGAATCTGAAAGTGTATTAATTTTTTCCTTCTTATCTTTTGGTCTCAATGTTGTTACGTTTGATTTATCCATTATATTTTTTCTATTGAAATATTGTTATTTGTAAAAACACAAATCTCTGCTGCAGTTTCAACAGCTTTTTTTGCTATTTCTTCAGCTGACATATTAGTGCCCATCAGCACTTTAGCGGCAGCTAAAGCGTAGTTTCCTCCAGACCCAATTCCAATCACATCCCCTTCTGGTTCTAACACGTCACCAGTGCCAGAAATTATAAAACTTTTTTCTTTATCAGCTACAGCCATTAAAGCCTCTAATCTTCTTAAATATTTATCTGTTCGCCAATCTTTTGCTAATTCAACAGCTGCTCTTGCAAGGTTACCAGCATGTTTTTCTAATTTAGATTCTAATCTTTCAAATAATGTTAAAGCATCTGCGGTAGAACCTGCAAATCCTGCAATCACATTTCTTTTCTCAATTTTTCTAACTTTATTTGCGGTTTTCTTAATTACTGTATTTCCCATACTAACCTGGCCATCACTAGCTACCACTACTTGGTCTTTTTTTCTTACTAATGCTATTGTTGTCATGACTCTTAGGTGGATACTAATTTTTATAGTTCAAGTGCCAAATCAGAAATATTGATATCCTTAAATAATCTATATATACGTATATTTTATAATGAAACGTGAAGCTAAAATTAGTCGAAAAACAAAAGAGACATCAATTAGCGTTGAAGTTAATATTGATGGAAAAGGTAAATATAAAATTGACACAGGCATAGGATTTTTAAATCACATGCTCGAGCAATTATCCAAGCACTCTTTGATCGATTTAAACGTTAAGGCTAAAGGTGATACACACATTGATCTGCATCACACTACCGAGGATGTAGGTATTGCTATTGGTGAGTGTATTAAAAAAGCATCTAACAAATTTAAAGGGATTAAAAGATATGCGCATGCCATGATTCCAATGGATGAAACTCTTTCAAGAGTCGCCATAGATGTATCAAATAGACCCTACTTAATTTGGAAAGTAAAATTAAAAGTTGAGAAGTTGGGAGAGATGGATACTGAATTATTTAAAGAATGGTTTCAGGCATTTTCTCAGTCAGCTGGTGTTACACTGCATATGGAGAATATATATGGAGATAACAGTCACCATATAATTGAGTCATGCTTTAAAGGTTTGGCTAGAACTTTAAGAAGCGCTTTAGAAATAGATCCAAGAACAAAAAACGTTATACCATCTACTAAAGGCTCATTATAAATTTTAATGAATATTACAATTGTCGACTATAAATCGGGCAACATAAGCTCTGTTATTAACTCGTTTAACGAGGTTGCTAAAGATAAAGTAAAAATAGAAGTCACTTCAGACATTAATAAAATCAAATCGAGCGATAAAGTTGTTTTACCTGGACAAGGTTCGTTCAAAAGTTGTGTTGATGGACTTAAAAATATCAGTGGCTTAATTGATGCTCTAAATGAATTTGCAATTAATAATAAAAAACCTCTTCTTGGAATTTGTGTTGGGTTACAAATGTTTGCAGATATTGGTTATGAAGAAACAGAAACAAAAGGCTTAGGTTGGATTTCGGGGAAAGTTTCAAAAATTGATAATCAAAATGGAAAATATAAACTTCCTCACATAGGTTGGAATCAGATTAATATTGTTAAAGAAAGTACGATCTTTAAAAATATAGAAAATAATTCTCACATGTATTTTGTGCATAGTTATGAATTTATACCGAATGATAAAAATGTTATTTCAGCAACTACTGATTATTCATCAAATATAGTTTGTGCAGTAGAGAAAGAAAATATATTTGGAACACAGTTTCATCCAGAGAAGAGTGATAATATAGGACTTAAAATAATTGATAATTTTATAAGTTTATAAAATGATTTGTATTAAAACTGAAATACCAGAAGAATTAAACAAAATTGATGACGAGTTAAAAGCCATATATCACAGCAGTGATACAGTTTGTTTCTACATATTTAAAACAAGAGAGCTTCGAAATGAATTTCTAGAAAAAACAAAAGGTATGAATAAAAAACAAAGAGAGCAAATATATCAAGAATACACAAAATGAAAATTTTTCCAGCCATAGATATTAAAGATAAAAAATGTATAAGATTAGTCAAAGGAGACTTTGATAGCAAAACAGAGTACGACATATCACCTGTTGAACAAGCTGGTAAATATAAAGATCATGGTTTCAAAAATTTACACGTTGTTGACTTAGATGGTGCGTTAACAGGAGAAACAGTAAATTTAGATATTATTAAAATTATTGTTAGTAAATTCGATCTTAAAGTTGAGGTTGGTGGAGGTATAAGAAACTTTGAAAGCATACAAAAATATATTGATGCAGGAGTTGAAAAAGTTATTTTAGGGAGTGCCGCAATAAAAGATAAAAATTTTCTGAAAGAGTCATGTCAAAAATTTCCAAACAAAATTGCTTTAGGTTTGGATGCTAAAGATGGATATTTATCAATATCTGGATGGAAAGAAAATTCTAATCAATTAACTTTAGATTATTTAAAAGAAGTTAATGATTATGGTGTTAGTAGATTAATTTATACAGATATAAACAGAGATGGCATGAAACAAAGTCCTAATTTTGAAGAAACTCGGAAAGTAGCAGAAAATTCTAGTTGTCCAGTTGTTATATCAGGTGGTGTCTCATCAATTGATGATATTAAAAGATCAAAGAGTTACAAGAATATTGAAGGTATAATAGTTGGAAAAGCAATTTACGATGGTGACATTAATTTAGAGGAATTGGTTAAAGAAATAGATGCTTAAAAATAGAATAATACCCTGCCTAGATGTTAAAAATGGTCGTGTTGTAAAAGGAATTAACTTTGTCGATCTAAAAGATGCAGGTGATCCTGTTGAGCAAGCAAAAATCTACAGTGATGGAGGTGCAGATGAGATTTGTTTTTTAGATATCACAGCATCCAACGAAAATAGAGAAACTATTTATGAAGTTATAGAGAAAACTTCAAAAAAATGTTTTGTTCCCCTTACAGTTGGAGGAGGTGTGCGCAGCATTGAAGACATAAACAAGTTGTTAAACTGTGGAGCAGATAAAGTTTCAATAAACACAGCAGCAGTTCAAAACCCAGAGGTAGTTATTGAAAGTTCCAAAAAATTTGGGTCCCAGTGTATTGTTGTGGCTATAGATGCAAAGAAAAACGGAGATATTTGGGAAATATTTACTCATGGTGGAAGAAATAAAACAGGAATTAATGCATTAGAATTTGCAAAAAAAATGGAAAAAAATGGGGCAGGAGAATTACTTGTTACTTCAATGGATAAAGATGGGACTCAGTCTGGTTATGATATTGAACTTATGAAAAACATATCTTCATCAGTAAATATTCCAGTAATAGCTTCTGGTGGGGTTGGCACTTTAGATCATTTAGTTGATGGAATTAAATCAGGAGCGAACGCAGTGCTTGCGGCATCTATTTTCCACTATGGAACTTTTTCTATAGAAGAAGCAAAGCAATATTTGGCATCCAAAGATATACCTGTTAGAATTTAAAATGTTAAAAATATTAGAAGATTTAATTTTATTAGCTAGAGAAAGAAAAAATAATCCTATTTCTGGATCTTACACTAATAAGTTATTAGACGATAAATCTTTGGCAAAAGAAAAAGTACTCGAAGAAGTTGGAGAACTTATTGAGGCTGTAGAGAAAGATACTAATAAAATTCATGAAGCGGCAGATGTAATGTATCATTTGATTGTTTATCTGGAGGCTAATGGAATAAAAGTTGAAGAAATAATGACTGAATTATCAAGTAGAAAAAAATAATACCTACAAAATATACTTATAAAAAAGATAAGTATTTAATAATTTCAATTAAATATATACTTCCTAAAAAAAATGAGCCATAAGTTTTATAAACCTGCAAGATCAAGACTGCAAAGAAGTGAATTGGCAGTTCCAGGCTCATCGCCAAAGATGTTTGAGAAAGCTTTAAATTCGGAAGCGGATTATATTTTTTTAGATTTAGAAGATGCGGTTTCTCCAAATGATAAGGTTCCGGCGCGTGCAAATGTAATTAAAGCGCTTAATGAAATAAACTGGAGAGAAAAAGGAAAAACAATTTCTGTAAGAATAAACAGTCTTGATACACACTATATGTACAGTGATTTAGTAGAAATTGTTGAGCAAGCGGGAGAGAATGTTGATACAATATTAGTACCAAAGGCTGGTACTGAAAGTGATGTATACATGGTTGATTGTATGCTTACTCAAATTGAAACGAATAAAAAATTAAAAAACAAAATTGGTATTGAGTGTTTAATTGAAACTGCTCTTGGAATGTCAAATATCAAAGAAATTGCAAAATCGAGCGAAAGATTAGAGGCGCTCCATTTTGGTGTTGCAGATTATGCTGCAAGTTTAAGAGCAAGAACTGTTGTGATAGGGGGATTGAATCCTGATTATCCTGGTGATCAATGGCATCATGGACTGTCAGAATTGGTAATGACATGCAGAGCTTATGGACTTAGAGCTATCGATGGCCCCTTTGGAGATTTCAATGATCCAGATGCGTACATTGCTGCAGCAAAAAGAGGAGCCGCAATTGGTATTGAAGGCAAATGGGCAATACATCCATCTCAAATAGAACTAGCAAATAAAGTTTTTTCACCACCAGATACAGAAGTAAATAAAGCAAAAAGAATTTTAGAGGAATTAGATAAAGCTGCAAAAGAAGGCAAAGGAGCAGCACAATTAGATGGAAGAATGATTGATGCGGCATCAGCTAGAATGGCTGAAAATATTGTAAATATTGATAAATTAATAAATAAAAAATAATTATGGATATACACGAATATCAAGCAAAAGAAATTTTAGCAAGTTTTGGGGTTACAATTCCAAGAGGAGGTATCGTATATAGTCCTGAGACTGCAGAGAATAAAGCAAGAGAAATTGGAGGATCAAAGTGGGTTGTAAAAGCACAAATTCATTCTGGTGCAAGGGGAAAAGCTGGTGGAGTAATAGTTTGCAATTCTCCTCTCGAAGTTGCTCAAGCAACAGATAAGCTTTTAGGAAAAAAATTAGTTACTAATCAAACAGGTCCTGAGGGCAAAATAGTAAATAGAATTTATATTGAAGAGGCAACAGATATTGAAAAAGAATTATATTTAGGTTTAGTTTTTGACAGAAGTTCTGAAAGTATTATGGTTGTTGCCTCAACGGAAGGTGGAATGAGTGTAGAGGAAATTGCTAAAGAAAAACCTGAATCAATTATTAGATCTAAAATAGAAGTTGCGGTCGGTATACAAAACTTTCAGGCACGAGAGCTTGCATTTGGTTTAGGAATAGAACCAGAATTAATTAGAAGAGCATCTGAAACTATAATAGGTTGTGCTAAAGCTTTTAGTGAATTAGATGCAACAATGGTTGAGGTAAATCCATTAGTAATTTCAAAACAAAAACAAATATTGGCGCTAGACTGCAAGATGAGCTTTGACAACAATGCAATGTTTAGAAGAGACAAGGTATCTGAATTAAGAGACAAAACACAAGAGGATGAAAAAGAAGTTTACGCCTCAGATAGAGGTTTAAATTATGTTAGTTTAGACGGAAACATAGGAAATATAATTAATGGAGCTGGATTGGCAATGGCTTCGATGGATATGATTAAACTTGCAGGTGGAGAGCCAGCTAACTTTCTAGACGTTGGAGGAGGAGCAACACCTGAAAAAATAGTAAAGGCATTCAGGCTAATTACTATGGATAAAAAAGTAAAAGTAATTCTTGTTAATATTTTTGCTGGAATTAATAGATGTGATTGGGTGGCGGAGGGAATAGTTCAAGCATTAGAAAAAATTGAAATAAAAGTACCGTTGGTAATAAGGTTGGCTGGAACAAATGTTGAAAAAGGAAATAAGATTCTTCAAGAAAGTAAGTTAAATTATATAGAGGCTAACACTCTGGAGGATGCAGCAAATAAAGCAGTTACAGCATTGAAATAAATGGCAGTCATAATCGAAAAAAATACAAAAATATTAATTCAAGGTTTCACTGGAAAAATGGGAACTTTCCATGCTGAGGAAATGATAAAATATGGTTCAAATGTAGTAGCTGGAGTTACACCAGGGAAAGGTGGCCAAAAACATTTAGACAGGCCAGTGTTTAATACCGTTAAAGATGCAGTTAAACATACTGGTGCAACAGCATCAATATTATTTGTTCCACCAGCATTTGCAGCAGACTCAGCAATGGAAGCGGCTGACGCAGGAATTAAAACATGTGTTGCAATAGTTGATGGCATCCCATCCCACGATATGATTAGAATTAAAAGGTATATGAGAAGATATTCCAAATCTGATAAAATGACTTTGGTTGGTCCTAATTGTGCGGGAATAATTAGCCCTGGTAAATCAATGCTAGGAATTATGCCTGGCCACATTTACAAAGAGGGAAGAGTTGGAATTATAAGTAGATCTGGCACTTTAGGTTACGAAGCGGCACAACAAATGAAAAATTTAGATATAGGCATATCAACTAGTGTTGGGATTGGTGGTGATCCTATAAATGGAAGTTCATTTAGAGACATAATTGAAAAATTTGAAACTGATGATGAAACAGATGCAATTTTAATGATTGGTGAAATCGGAGGACCACAAGAAGTTGCCGCGGGTGAATTTGCAAAAGCAAATATGAAAAAACCAGTTATTGGATATATAGCAGGATTAACTGCCCCCAAAGGAAGAGTAATGGGGCATGCTGGTGCTATTGTTTCTGCATATGGTGAAAGTGCAATTGAAAAAGTTGAAATTTTAAAAGAATGTGGAGTAATTATATCAAAAAATCCTTCAGTTATGGGTGATACGGTCAAATCTGTTCTAGAAAAAATTTAATATGAAATACGATAATGAAAACATATTTGCTAAAATTCTTAGAGGGGAGATTCCTTGTAAGAAAATATATGAAGATGAGTTTGTTTTATCTTTTCATGATATTAATCCGCAAAAAAAAATTCATGCTTTGGTTATCCCAAAAGGAAAATATATTGACTTAGATGATTTTAGTGAAAACGCATCTAATAGTGAAATAGTTGGTCTTATAAAAGGAATAAATACTGTAGCAAAAAAGTTAGCAATATCAGTTGATACAGGCAAAGGCTATAGAGCTCTAGCAAATATTAGTGAAGATGGTGGTCAGGAGGTGCAACATTTACACTTTCACCTATTTGGAGGAGAAAAAGTTGGAAAGATGGTCCAATAATTTTGAGAGTAAATAGATATTATTTAGAAATTAATTCATTAACAAATTTAAATAAAGTCAATTGTCCTGATGACAATTTAATTTTAGAAAAAGTTGATCCACCAGATATTGAATTAAATAAATTTTTTTATAAAAATATTGGAAAAAATCACAGATGGATTGATAGACTGGCATGGGACAACATAAAATGGATGAGATATTTAGAAAATGAAAAAATAAATACTTATATATTAAAAAAATCTCAGGATTTAGTAGGATATTTCGAAGTTATAAAAGATGAACCAATTAAAAGTTCTGAGATAGCATATTTTGGAATATTAGAAGACTATATAGGAAAAAAGTTTGGAGGCTACATGCTTTCTGAGGCTATTAAATTATGTTTTGAAAATAATTCAAAAAGAGCATGGGTACATACATGTACACTAGACCATGAAAATGCTCTGAAAAATTATATAAAAAGAGGGATGAAAATATTTAAAGAGGAAACAATCCACTTGAATATAGGCTAATTACTTTTTGGAAGAACAAATATTTTTTTGTTAATAACTTTGTTAATTGATGTTTCAAAAATATAAGTGACAGCTAAATTTTGATATATATCTTCAACTTGCCAACCAATTATCTCATAATTCTTTTTGCTGAAAAAGATATTAATATTATTATTATTTTCATTTATTTGAATATAAAGATACTTGTCCTCAACTTCACTTAATTGAGAAGAATTAATTTTATTTAATAAAAATTCCTTATCTAAAATAAATTCAAAAGGGGTACTTTTAATTGGATAACGATAAAATTGATTATTATTTTTTATCACTAAACTACGACCATTTGATACTAAAATCTTATTATTTCTTTTTTCGTATTCACAATATATTTTTTTAGGATATTTGATTACACACTTCCCTTTTTCATCCTTACCCCCAATTGTTTGAATAAATTTAAAACTTATATTATTTATTGTACTTAATTTTTTAATTATATTTTCTTTGTCAGAAGCAAAAATATTATTTTGTAAAAAAAAAAAAAATATTAAAATAAATATAGCTATTTTCATTTTAAAATCTCTCTTTTTCCAACATGATTAGCCTTGCTAACAATCCCATTCGATTCCATCATATCAATTATTCTTGCTGCTCTGTTGTATCCTATTTGTAATTTTCTTTGTAGAAAAGAAGTTGATGCTTTTCCTTCACCCCTTACTAATTCAAGAGCTGTTTGATAAAGTTCATCTTTATCGTTAATATTAGCTTGATCTACAACATCATCTTCTGTTTCAGAAAATTCTAAAATTTCCTCAACATAATCTGGTTCTGCTTGTGATCTCAAAAAATTGTTTACTTTTTCAATTTCATCTTCAGTCACAAATGGCGCATGTATTCTTGTTATTTTATTTGCAGATGACATAAATAGCATATCTCCTTTGCCTAATAATTGCTCAGCACCTTGTTCACCGAGAATCGTTCTACTATCTATTTTTGATGAGACTTGAAAAGATATCCGTGTTGGAAAATTAGCCTTTATTGTACCTGTAATAACATCAACGCTAGGTCTTTGTGTTGCCATAATAATATGAATTCCCGCAGCTCTGGCCATTTGAGAAAGTTTTTGAATGTAATTTTCAATATCTTTACCAGAAACTAACATTAGATCTGACATTTCATCTACTATTACTACTATATAAGGCATAAAAATTTTATGCTTAGAGTTGTAACCATCGATGTTTCTAACCCCAACTTTTGTCATTAATTTATATCTATTCTCCATTTCTCTAACAACCCAACCTAAAACAGATGCTGCTTTTTTTGGTTCAGTGATAACTGGACATAGTAAATTTGGAATACCTTCGTAGGTTGATAATTCCAACATCTTTGGATCGATAAGAATGAATTTACATTTATCTGGTGTATGTCTATATAAAAGAGATAAAATTATAGTATTTATACATACTGACTTTCCAGAACCTGTTGTACCTGCGATTAACAAATG
Organism: Pelagibacteraceae bacterium AG-365-D07; assembly: GCA_003280005.1. Classification (GTDB taxonomy): domain Bacteria; phylum Pseudomonadota; class Alphaproteobacteria; order Pelagibacterales; family Pelagibacteraceae; genus Pelagibacter. Next base: position 59,190 of record QCGH01000005.1, read on the forward strand.
TGGCATCGTACTTAAATCACCAATAATAGGATTTCCTGAGATACTTTTTCCTAAAGCAATTGGCAACTTAATATCTTTTTTCTTAAATTGATTGTCACTTATAACTTCACTTAGGTAAACATTCTCTCTTGTTATGTTTGGAAGCTCGATTCCTATTGTGTTACTACCAGGTATAATTGCAATTCTTGCAGAGTCAGAACTTGTGTTCCTAGCAATATCTTCCGATAAATTAATAATCTTTGAAACTTTAACGCCAGCCGCAGGTTCAAATTCATTTAATGTGACCACAGGTCCATAGTTAATCTTTTTAATTTTACCCTCTACCCCGAAATCCATTAATACTTTTTCAAGAAAGTCTTCATCTATATCCTCATTATTTTTTGCAACTTTTTCATTTTTAGAAGGAGATTTGAGAAGTTTTAAATTTGGTAAAATAAATTTTTTGGTATTTGATTCTAGTTTCTGATCGAAAGGTAGACTTTCTTGAATTTTTATACTTTCATCATTAGTAGTTAATCCTTTTTCTTTTTGTACAAAGGTTTCTTCTTGATATAATCCCTTCTTTTTTGATCTTAATAAGTTTTTCATTTGATTTAAAACTTTAATTACTTCACGAAATTTTATTTTTGTACTTATTAAAAAAAATAATATCGTTAACAGAATTAAAAAATAATAAGAAATACTTATATTAATTTCTAAAATGGATGATAAAAATGTATTTTTTATAAAGCTCCCAACAAAACCGCCATTTCCATTAATTACTAAAAAGAAAGATTGATCTTTAAAATATGATAAAAATAAGGATCCAAAAACTATGTACAAAATACAAAAGAATAGACTGTCGATAATAACAATTTGTTTTTTATATATGAGCATGTTTAAGCTTGAGAAAAATAAAGTAAAAGGTACTAAGTAAGCAACTAATCCAACTGACTGGAACAAAAAATCCGATACAATACTTCCTCTATATCCTAAAAAATTTTGTATCTCTGAAGTATTATCGATAATAAAGTTTGGATCATTAGGAGAATAGCTAAATAGTGAAATTAAAATAGAAAAAGAGGAAATCATCAACATCAGTGAAATCAATTCAGTTACTCTTTTGATTAAAAAATCTCTAGTTTTTATTAAGAATTGTTCAAATTTCATATTAGTGAATCAAATAAGTTGATTTGTACCATTTAATTATTATTGGTAAAATTAAAAAATTATATGAAAATTTGTTTAATTGGATACAATCTTACAAGCTTGATTTTAGCTCAAATTTTGTCAGAAAAAAAATTTCATATAGAAATTTACTCATCAAAATCCTTTAGATACAATTATAAAACAAGGTCATTGGGAATAACAAATTATAATACTAAATACCTTAGTTATTATTTTAAAAATATATCGAAAAAAATAAATCCTATAAACGAAATTAAGGTTTCGATTAAAAATAACAAAATTAATGAAGAAATTATATTTAAAAAAAATACTAGTACACTATTTAATATGATTAAATATGATAAATTAAATTCATTAATTATATCTAAAGTAACTTCCAACAAATATATACGAAATAAATATATTAAAAAAAATTCAGATTTACAGATGTTAATAGATGATAGAAAATATGATCTAATTTTAAACTGTGAAAGTTCAAACTTTCTTACTAAAAATTTTTTGAAAAGAGGAATATCCAAAAACTATTTAAATAAAGCGTTTACAACTATTTTAACTCACAAAAAAATCAATAACAATAAAGCAATTCAGGTTTTTACAGAATTTGGCCCTATAGCTTTTTTGCCTTTATCAAATAAAATCACTTCAGTGGTTTTTTCATATGACTATAAAAAAAACCAAAAAATCACAGAGAATGAAATTAAAAACTTAATTAATAAATTTAATCCATTTTATAAAATTTTAAATTTTGAAAAATTCGAAAATTTTAATTTGAACTTAAAATTACCCAAAAAATATTATTATAAAAATGTACTCTTTTTTGGTGACTCTATTCATTCAATACATCCTTTGGCAGGACAGGGTTTTAATATGTCAATTAGAGATATAATCCGGATAAATCAAATTATAGATAAAAAAATTAATTTGGGACTGAAGGTTGACAAAAATATTTATAAAGAATTTGAATCACAATCAAAAAGCTATAATACAACCTTTTCATTTGGTGTCGATTTAATTCATGAGTTTTTTAAGTTTGAAAGAAATTTTTTACCCAAAAAAATTTCTGAAAATATTTATAGGATTATTAATAAAAACCAAAAAATTAAAGATATTGGAATTAAATTAGCAAACAAAGGTAGTATATTATAACTATTGTAAGGTTTTAGTATTGTAAAATTCCGAGCTATATGTGCTTAAGATTTGTTCAAATTTTTTTTTTCTTTCTTCTAAATTTTTTGTTTCCAAAAGAATCTGCTTTTCCACAATGGTAAAAGGTGAGGCCATAGATAGAGCTGATAAAGTTTGGTACACATTTTGCCCTTCTAAATCTTTCCAATTAATTTCATATCCTCGTTTTCGGAATAATGATTTAAGTTCCTCCATTATTTTTTCTATTTTCTTGAATTCAAATTCTTCTTGTTCTGCATCCTTATCATTTTCATATAGTCTATAGTCTACGTTTAATTCCCTATAAATCTTATTATTTTCAACTTCATTTAGTATTTTGAATCTATTAATACCCTTAATAATTATTATGTATCTTCCATCGTCAGTTTCATTAAAACTCACAATTCTACAAACACATCCAACATCAAAAAGATCAGGATTTCTTAAATCACCACTTTTTTTTGGTTGTATCATCCCAATTAGTCTATTGCTTGCCATGGCGTCTTCTGTCATTTTTAGATATCTTGGTTCAAATATATTTAATGGAACAGTAGTATTTGGAAAAACAATAAAGTTTGATAAAGGAAATACAGGGATTTTTGTTGAGAGATTATTTTTTAAATTAATTTTCTTATTTTCCATTTTTTATTTTTTCCTAAATTTATTTAAAATTTGATTTATTTTTGTAGATGAAGTTTTTTTCGTATAAGGCAAGTACACAATTTTTACTCCTAATTTTCTAAATTGTTTATCTAAAATTTTCCATTTTTTTGATGAATACCAATCATCGCCGACAAATATAACATCATATTTTAATTTCTTGTAACTTTGAGTTTTATCTAATGTATTTTGGGGTATTACTAAGTCTACAAACTTTATACTTTTTATTATTTCTACTCTCTCATTATATGGGATTATAGGTTTTTTATTTTTATACTTTTTTACAAGACCATTTGTTGATACACCAACAATTAATTTATCGCATAAAGATTTAGCTTTTTTTAAAATTTTAACATGCCCAACATGAAATAGATCGAAAACACCAGTTGTATATCCAATAATTAATTTTTTTTTCATGAGTTATTGTATCATTTTTACTTATTAAATTTAATTATGCAAAATAATTTTTTTCAATCGTGGTTTTTAAAAAAACTTTCGAGATTGAAACACATCCATAATTTTGCAGCAATACTGTCTTGGTAAATTCTTGAATCTCCAACAAATTTAGAAATTTTATTATTATCTAATTGTTTTTTTATAAAATCGTGATTGAAAATTCCTCTTCTTTTGCATTTTTTACTCAGTAGCGTAGAAAAAATTATTTTTCTTATATGTTTTTTTTTCATCCAATCATGAAGTGGTACAGGAAAACCTACTTTTTTTCTTTGTAATATTTCTTTTGGAATTTTATCTTTATATGTTTTTCTAAGAATATACTTGTTAATATCATTTATTTCGGATGTTTTATCTGAAGTCAAACTTAGATCATTTTTTATTGTCTTAATTTTATATTTTAAAGGTAGGGATGCTGCAAACTCCACAATTCTATGGTCTAAAAATGGTACCCGCAACTCTACAGAGGCTGCCATTGATGAAATATCTTCTCTTTCAAGAATTCCAGTTAAATGAAATTTTTGAAAAAAAAATTGCATTTTATCTGAATAGTTGTCAGTCTTTATTTTACTAAAGATCGATTTAAAATAATTTTTTATATTCATATTTATTTTTTTATGATTAAATTTTTCACTTAGTATTTTCTCCTTTAAATTATTTTTTGTATATGGATAAATAGACAAAAAGTGATCTAGATTATTTTTGAAATTTATTTTTCCATATCTAGATTTTACATTATCTAAAAAAATTGCTTTCTGTTTTTTAGAAATTTTATTAATATCTTTAATTCTTTTATAATCGTCTACTGAAGAAAATATTCTTCCATAACCACAAAATAATTCATCTGCTCCACAGCCTGATAAAACAACAGTCGCTTTTTTTTTGATTTCTCTACATAATTGAAACTGAGTCACTTCATTTGGTATAGTAAGAGGTTGATCTCTTAATTTGATCAATTTTTTCATATCTTTAAAATATAATTCAGCCTTTGAATTAAAAACTTTGTGTTTCATATTAAGTTTTTTTGAAACTAACTTAGAATAAGCAAATTCGTTGTAACCTTTATTAGTGTATCCAATACTATAAGCTAAAAAATTTTTACCTATAATTTCATTGATTATTGATGAAATAATTGTTGAGTCTAATCCTCCAGATAACAAGGAAGCAACTTTTACATCTGAAATTAATCGGAACTTAATAGAAGACTTTAAAAGTTCATTAATTCTTTTTACGTAAAATTTTTCACCTTTATCAATTTTGTTTTTTTTAAAAAATTTTTCTAGCTTCCAATATCGCTTAATTTTTATTTTTTTATTTTTAATTTCAATAAAACTACCGGGCTCTAAAGAAAATATATTATTAAATAAGGTTTCATTTCTAATTGGTTGCCTAAAAGATAAAAAAGAAGAAACGGATTGCAGATTAATAGTTTTTTTTATTTTGTTATAACTATGTATTGATTTTATATTTGAAGAAAAAGTTAGCTTACCTTTGTATAAAGAATAAAATAATGGTTTGATACCAATCCTATCTCTAAAAATATAACCTGTTTTTTTTTCATTATTATAAAAGGCAAATGCAAACATACCATTACATTTTTCTATAAACCTTGGACCCTGGTCTATTAAACCGTACAAAAGAACCTCTGTATCGGTCTTGCTCTTAAATTTATAACCTTTTTTAATTAGTTCTGACTTTAGCTCTTTAAAATTGTATATTTCACCGTTGTAAATTAAAACAAATTTACCATTATTTAGCATCATCGGTTGTTTACCATTTTTACTAAGATCTAAGATGCTAAGTCTCTTATGTCCAAATGCAATTTTTGAATTTATAAAATATCCTGTGTCATCAGGCCCACGATGAGATAAATAAGATAAACATTTTAAAAAATCTTTTTTTTTTGTTTTAATTTTTTTATTAATTGAAATTTGACCAAATATTCCACACATATTTATTTAATTTATAAAGATTTATTTTTATTAATTTAATATAATATTTTAAATTAATCTCTATACATAAGCTAGATAACTAATTTTTATTTTTGGTCTTGCTTAAATTTTAAAAAGCTAATAGTTTAAATATATATGTAATAAGCGGGCATAGCTCAGTGGTAGAGCGTCTCGTTGCCAACGAGAAGGTCGTGGGTTCAAGTCCCATTGCCCGCTCCAAAAAAAAGAATGAATTATGAGTGATTTATCAACAAAAAAATGTGTTCCATGTGAGGGCAATATCCCTCCATTTAATACCGATGAGATCCATAAGTATCTTAAACAAGTAGATGGATGGGAAGTCATTGAAGATAAAATTGATGGATTTCATTTAATTAAAAATTTTAAATTTGATAATTTTGAGCAGAGCCAAGTGTTTGTGAATAAGGTTGGACAAATTGCAGAAACTGAAGGGCATCATCCTGATTTATGGTTTGGGTGGGGATATGCAAGGATAAAAATTTTTACTCATGCAATAAAAGGATTAGCTGAGAGTGATTTTATACTTGCAGCTAAAATAGACAAAATAATTTAATTAGTGATTGAAGTGTCTAGTCTTAGAAAACACCAAAATAGTTCCTGTTTGATCAGCAAATTTAATTATTTCTTTGTCATTTTTGGAGCCTGATGGTTGTACAACCGCTGAAACTCCAGCTTGGATTAGTTTTTCTATTCCGTCTATAAAAGGAAAAAAAGCATCAGATGCGGCAACTAAAGGATCATTGTGATTAAATTGTTTAAATGTTTTCATTTTTTCTATTGCAATTTTACAGCTATCAAGCCTACTGGGTTGCCCAGAGCCTATGCCTAGCGTTTTACTATTTTGGCAGATTACTATAGCATTTGATTTTACAGAGCGACAAACATTAAAAGAAAATATTAGTTGATCCATTAATTGTTTAGATGGTTTAATTTTAGATACAATCTTAAAATTTTTATTACTAAAAATTGTATCATCAGAGGATTGCATCAAAAAGGAGTTTATACCAGAATAAACTTTTATATTATTATCTAAGTTTACTTTTGAACTATCAATTAATCTTAAATCTTTTTTATTTTCAAAAACTTTTAATGCAGTTTTGTGAAACCCATTAGCAATAATAACTTCATAAAAATTTTTTACGATTTCTTTTGCTATTTTGGTACTAACCTTAAAATTGCAATTAACGATTCCTCCAAAAGCACTGATGGGGTCACAATTCTTTGCTGATAAATAACTTTTTAAATGATTTTTTTCTATTGATACACCTGATGGATTGGCGTGTTTAACTATTACAACTCCTTTATTTTTAGGTAATTTTTTTGATAAACTTAAACTTGCGAAAATATCACTATAGTTATTAAAACTTAAATCTTTTCCTTGCAGCGATGATATATTAAAATTCTCATCATTGCTGTAAATTGCTCCTATTTGATGTGGATTTTCACCATATCTTAGAGACTTAAATAATTTTGCATTTATAATTAAATTATCAAAAATTGTCTTTTTTGAAATTAAATTAAAATAATTATAAATTGTTGCATCATAACTTGTGGTCTCTCCGAAAGCTTCTCTGGACATTCTTGCCCTAAAATCCAAGGAGGTGTTACCATTATATAAATTTAATTCTGCTATTAATTCTTTGTATTGTTCAATTTTGGTAATAACTACAACATCATTATAATTCTTAGCCGCAGATCTTACCAAAGTAGGGCCGCCAATATCTATATTTTCAATTATTTTTTTATGATTATTTGTCTTTTTAATTATTTTTTCGAATGGATAAAAGTTTGTAATAACCAGATCTATACTCTCAAAATTAAGCTTTTTTAATAGTTTTTTATGAGA
>QCGH01000006.1 GCA_003280005.1 Pelagibacteraceae bacterium AG-365-D07
TGGTCCAATGGTTACCTCAGCTATAAAGACTTTTACTCAAAAAGTTGCATGGAATGATTTGGATTTTATTATTGTTGATATGCCTCCTGGAACTGGAGATACTCAACTAACCTTTTCACAAGAAATAAATCTGGATGGAGTAATAATTGTGTCAACGCCACAAGAAATTGCGCTTCAGGACGTTAAAAGAGGAATAAAAATGTTTGATAAACTAAAAGTTAAAATTATAGGATTAGTAGATAATATGTCTTACTTTATTGGTGACGATGGAAAAAAATATGCAATTTTTGGTGAAGGAGGTGTAAAAAAAACAGCTCAGGAGTTTAAAAAAGAATTTCTTGGCGAAATACCAATTGATCCTCAAGTTGGAAAACTTGGTGATGAGGGAACTCCAATTGTTGAGAAGTTGTCTGATCATGAAATTTCAAAGATTTATATTGAATTTGCAAAAAAAATTAAAAGTTTATATTTTTAGATATTAGTTCTGCTATTATTTTATTGCCTTGTGGAGAATGATGATCAAACCACATCATTCTTCGTTCTTTTTCAGACATTTTTTTAAATATATCTTCAGTATCAATAATTTGAATTTGATTTATATTTGCTAATTCATAAATCAATTTTTTATATTTGTTATTATAATTTTTTTTCCTCAGATCTATGATTTTTTTTTCTGTATTTTTTGAAAAGTCAGTGTGCTGTATCAAGATATATTTATTATCAATTTCTATTTTTTTAAATTCTTTTATTAAAAATTTAATTTCTTCTCGAGGGGTATAACTAGTCGAATATTGATTTGAGAAATCAATTAAAGAACTATATTTTTTTTTATTATAATTTTTATTATCAGTGATAAGTTTTTTTACTATCTCTCTATCAATTAAATAGACAATAAAAAAATATTCTTTAAAAAGTAAATATATGTTTTTATTTCTTGGTATCTCTATGTCTGAATTAACTTCTGTGTACTCATTAAATTGCATTTCATTATTTTTTTTTATCAGGAAGTTTGATGTTTCATCTCTCTCAAAATCTTCATAAATAAACGACCAAATAAAATAATCAAAATTATATTGCTCTGACATAATTATTGCTTTTCTCAGGGATTGGGCAGAGCTATACGCGGGCTGACCACCGTTTAAAACTTTTACTTTTACAATTTTTTCTAAATATGATGGCCAGGTTTGATTGTTAGATACTTGGCTACCAAATGCAAAGGAGTCGCCAGTTACTAATATTTTTTTATTATTTTTAAATTTAATATCTTTATTATCATTTTTCCTAAAACCTTGATCATCTATAGTTATATTGGAACCCGGAATCCATCTTGGTAGATATACTTTTTGGAGATTGGTCTCTTTTAATTTTTTAAGTAATAATTTATCAAATTTTTGAAGTTTTAAAGTTTCATTTTGATAGCTATACCATGTCTTACCCCAATAACTTACATGTGGATTATTTAAATTTTTTATTGATAGATAAGATCGTATTGATATCTCTAAAACTAAAAATGATAAAATAATTAAGATTATTAATAATAAAAAATAGAATACAGTTTTCCTCACTTAATAAATATATATTACAGTTTTGAAAAAAAAAGTTTAAATTTGTGCTCTAACTATTTATTATTTATTCCAACTTATCTTTTATGTCGAAAGCTGCCATTAATTCATTCCACTCTCTTTTTGAAAGTTCTGATTTATCTAAACTGACTTTTTCTCCTTTAATCATTTTCTTGATAACAGTTTTTCCCTTTGAGGAAACTTCAGTTCCTCCTACTCTATAGTCCATAAATGCTTCATAGGTAATAGGAACCCATTTTTTTACCGTATCCAACATTACATCTGCATATGCTCTAATTTCATATTGAGCATGATGATCAGCTCTGAGTCTTAAAAAATTCATAAGATTTAAAAGATCAGTCTTCCAATACCATTGTGTATAAGTATTTAAAGTTAAATTCATTCTTGCAAGTTCTCTTGCTAGGCCATCCTCTTTATCGTCAATGATTGAACCATCATATCTCTCATTCAACATCGTTTGATAGTTATTATATGTTTGTTCGGCATCATTTTTTAAAATATTTAAAACCTCTTTTGCTTTTTCTCCTTCAAGGATATTCCCTCTTCCTTGTCTATTACTTTTTGATTGAGCGGCTAAATGTTCTGGAGCAGGTAAATAAAATTCTTTATCTAATATAGAATATCTAGCAGAATACTCATTTACATTTGCAGTTCTATGCCTGATCCACTGTCTTGCAATAAATATTGGAAGTTTTACATGATATTTAATTTCACACATTTCAAATGGTGTGCTGTGCCAATGTCTCATAAGATACTTTATAAGTCCTGCATCGGTTGAGACTTTTTTTGTTCCTTTGCCGTAAGAAACTCTTGCTGCTTGAACAATTGAAGAATCGTTACCCATATAGTCAACAACTCTTATAAAACCATGATCTAAAATAGGTATTGCTTCATAAAGAATTTTTTCAAGCTCAGGAGCAGTTACTCTCTTAGTTTGATTTTTTTGAGATTGTTGATCTTCTATTTCTAGTTTTTGTTCTTTAGTTAATTTCATAATTATCAGTTACTACTAGTTTTCAATACACCTATTGTTCCATTTTTTTTAAGAGCCAATATTATTGAATTGTTTTTTTCTATATATTTTATATCTCTTATTTGGTCATCAATAAAAATTTTTTCCACATACAAAATTTCATTAAATTCATAGTTTTTAAACTTAAGCCTATAAATGCTTTTATCACCCAAAGAGGTGACAAGTGCTGTATTTTGCCATTTTTTATGAAAACTATCAGGCAGAATTATTATTTCTGAAATTCCAATAGAAGGTACAAAAACATACATTGGCTCTTCGAAACCATTTTTTTCATGGCTTTTTAGGTAATCGCGTTTGTCAAAATAAGACTCTCCATATGATGCTTTTGGCCACCCATAATTACCATTAAAAGTAAGTTTATTAATTTCATCTCCTCCCCTTGGACCATGCTCAGTAGAAAATATTTTATTCTCAAATACAAATAGACCCTGGGCATTTCTATGGCCTTTTGAAAAAATCATATGACTTTTTGTTTCGTAATCTATAAATATGGTTTTACCATATATAGATCTGTCCTCTTGAGGTCTATTATCTGGTGAGTCTTTTAATAAATCAGCCGTAGTGATTAAAATACCTTTTTTCCCCTCAAAAGTATATTCCTGTAGTCTGCCACCTCTTAGATATCCTGTTCCACATTCTTCGAATTTTTTAAAAATTGAAAAATTTAAATTGTCCATTATTTCCGAATATTGAATTTCTAAAATTAAACAATTATCTAGTCTTTTTACATTTGAAACATAAATTTTGTTATTAATAACTAATGAGTCTAAGATTTCACCAAAATTATAGTTAGTTTCTAAAACTGTATGTTCTAATTTTTTTTCAGAATTATCGAGTGAATTTATTTTCATTTTATAAAATATTCCATTTTTAGAAATATAATAAATATTGTTTTTAAAAACTTCTAAGTAACCTCCATTTCCATACTTTATGATGTCGTCTGGCTCTGTTTTGATTTCTTTTTTATAAAAACTAAGATCTACAAATTGTGTTTCAGGAAGAAATTTAATATTATAATCATTTTGAAGATTAAAATAATCTCTTTTACCACTGGTTATATAAATTATTGTTTTTATAGGATAAGGCAATTTGGAAAAGCTTAATTTTAAATATTCTTGTAATTTTTCCTGATTTTTATGGATAATAAAAATTGCAATTAAGATAGTGGCAAATAAAATTACTAAATTCCTATATTTTCTGCCTTTTATCATCAAAAAATTAAAAGCATTGAGGCTATATTATGGGAATAATTATTTGTAATCATTTTTATTTGCAAATAAATAATCATCATAATGTAGTTTTTTTATAAAATCAAAATTCTTTTTTTTCATTAGCATATTAAGTTTTTCAAAATTATAAGTTTCTATACCCATATATTCAATATAAACTCTATCAAAATTAATACCTTCGAGAAGATCAATTTCAGATCCTTCAACATCAATAATTGCTAGATCAATTTTTTTAATATTGTTTTTTAAAAAAATATTATCAAGTGTATCAACATTACATTTATATAACATAAAATCACCTGAATTAGATTTGCTAGCCAATTCATTTATTTTATGTATCGGGTATTTGTTAAAAAAAAAGTTATTTTTTTTATCAACAATATAGGACATTTGGTTTAAATTTTTAATATATAGTTCGCTATTTTTATACTTATTGCTTAAACACAATGAATTGATACATTTATTTTTTTTTCTATTTTTTCTTAGAAATTTAAAATGTAAAGGATTTGGTTCAATTAAAATGCCGGTCCAATTAAGCTCTTTTTCAAATCGCAAAGATACCGACTCTGATAAACCATTATAAGCACCAACCTCTAAAAATATACCATTTTTTTTCCTTCCTATTAAATCCATTAATTTTTTATCTATTGAGCCTCTACAACTATAATTTTTAAGAAAAAAAAATTTTATCATTTGGTAGTAAGAAATTAATTCAATCCAGATCCTATAAGGTAAAATTTGTTTTAATGAGTTTATTAATATTTTAATCATCTACTTTTAATTTTTTAAAAGAATAGATTTCCTAACAAATAGATTTGGTTTCATTAATATTTATTGAATTTTTAAAATTAAGTTTTATATTATAATCGTTGGATTTCCAACTATGACGATAAACGAATTTCGTAATAACCATTACGGACGTGGGGGCAGTACCCACCACCTCCACCATTTTCAACTTATGGGGGTGAATCAGGATCGACGGGTGACTAAAAGTTATTTTTTCGTCAGGTATTGTTCCACCTCAAAGGGCTTTTTTATAAATGCTAACGAAAGTTATGCACTTGCAGCTTAATTAATTTATTAATTAAGTTACGGGGTTTCGGGGCACCTGGCAACAGAACGCCCCTATAATAAATTTAAAAAGGAAATTTGTAATTAAATACTTCAAACTCCTTTTTCCATATTTTTCTTACTAATCTTTTATTTTCTTCATCAAAAAATTTTGATTTATCAATATTGTAATCATTTTTTTTATTGAAATAACTGATTTTGAACTTTGGTTTAGGCAACCCGATTATTTTAGAAATTTTTTTTAATTCTTTTTCTAAAATCTCAAACTTGCCAATATAATCTACAGCAATTTTGTCATTTATTGTGTAAATTTGTGATCCTGGAAACAGAAATGATCTATCAGAAATATCTTTTGTTTTAATTGAATTTTTTTTATCAATTTTTTTAAGATGTAAATTGAATTTTTTCTTCGTCAAACCTTTCTTGTGTATGTAGGGAACTTTATATTTATTATATTGAAATCTAGACTCATCCCATACAAAACTTGAAAAGGCATGTGAGTAGGGATTTCTAATAAAACAAAATTTAAAATAATTTTTCCATTTTTTTGCTTTAACATATTTTTTAATATGCTCTGCTTTTGCATGAATACTATCACTCCCAAGTTTTTTGGAAATTATATTTTTAAAAGCAAGTTCTAAAATAGGTTTATCTAAAATTCTTTTATCTCTTACTCTTTTTTTGAAAGCTTTAATAATTAAATTATATCCCTCTTTATTATTTAATTCTTTATAAACTCTATTATTATAAGGGATGCGATCTATTAATGCATCAGACCACTTTAATTGAAGATCGTTTTTACCTAAAAATTGGTTTAAATATGCGCTTATCGAGGATCCTCCAGTTTTAGGTATATGAAGAAATATAAACTTATATTTGTCTGAAATAATCATATTATTTTTTTGTATATAATATCTTTTCTTTTAAGTGCATTCCCAATCTTAATGATAATTGTACAATTGTAAATGTTGGATTTGAATAACCTGCTGATGCAAAAACAGAACTGCCCGCCAAAAATAAATTATCTACCCCATGAACCTTAAGATTTTTATCTACAACAGAATCATATGAATTTATTCCAACTCTTGTACCTCCCATATGGTGTCCTCCGCCATCGTGGTCCAGTGTTTCACTAGAATAAATTTTTTCCTCTGCTGCAACTCTACCAATATCTTCATCAATAAAAAATTTTCCCAATTCTTGAATATTTTTTTTATAAGTTTCTCTCACCATCTCAGATTGCTTCCAAAATAAATTAACTTGTTCTATACCAAGAGAGTCTTTTTTTGATTTGCTAAGTTCAACTTTATTATTAAAATCTATTTTTTGACTAGTTTGAGCTGTAATTCCAAGTGTCATTGCTTTATTGTTATTTTTTATAAGAATTTTTCTAACATATTCTGGCGCAATACATTTCAATTTTTCTACAAAGCTTTTTTTATGAATATTCAGATCTGTATAAACAAAATTTATTTGCATCACTGAGTCAAGAATATTATGATAATTCACAAATTGTTTATTTGGTGCAACTGCGAACCATCCATCACAATTAATTTTTATAGAATTATGTAATTTTGTTTTTTTCAAAAAATTTTTAAAATTTTCTATGTCTATAATTGCTTCTCCAATTTTTTTATATGGATGTTCAAAAAAATAATTTCCTATTGGCATGTTTGGATCAAGCAATTTAGGATTATTTTTTCTTATCAAATGCATTAACTTCGAATTTTCAATTCCCCCACATGCAAGAACAAAATATTTAGAGCTTAAATTAAAAAACTGTCCTTTATTAAAAAAAATAACTTTATTTATTTTTTTATTACCTAAAATTTTAGTTACATAGGACTCAGTTATAAGATGAATATTTTTTGAATTTTTAATTTTATCTCGGTATTTGTCTCTAAATCTTAGTGGGGACACCTCAAATCTAACCAAATCATAATTTTCATTTATTTTTTTTGTGTAGAAGTTATTTCTCCTTAAATTAATTATTTTTTTTGCTTTATCTGAAAATTGATCTAAATCCTTTTTTTTAATAGGCCAATTACTAAAATCATGCTCTTCCAAACTCCTGCATAGACCACCCCAATGGCCTGATGATCCTCCAAATTGTCTTAACCTAGTTACCGATAGAGGTGGATAATTGTCACCAATAATTTCACCTTCATAAAATTTTTGACTTTCTTCGCTAAAATTATTTTTTCCTGCTTCAATAATAAGTGTAGAAATTTTTTGGCCCTCGAGTTCTAAAGCCAATGAAATTCCCGCTGGACCACTCCCAACAATTATTAGATCAAATTTAATATCTTTTAATTGATGATAATTATTAAATATCATCTGTACTCAATATCCAAATTTTAGAGAATTTTTTTTTGAGAATTTTTTTATTCTTTTTTTGATTTTTAATAATTTTATAAGGAAATATAGTTACTAAAAATAAAGATAAAATTTTTTTGAAAAAAGTTCTTTTGCTATTCATAAATATATTACAATTATTTTTTAAAATAATTTATGAAGTTAATCAAACAAATATTTAATTAATATTGGTAATTAATCTAAAATACTTACTGTCAAAAATTTCAGTATAATTTTTTTCGAGTGTAAAATTCATACTAAACTCTCTTTTATCGATAATTATTACGTCTGGTCTAATTTCGTTTATAATTTTATGATTTTCATATTTTTTCACCAATCTATTAATTTCTTTTTGAGATATGGCAATAGACTCTGATAAAAAAAAGTTTCTATTTTTTAAAAATTGTATTTCTTCATATAAATAATCTTCAATGGGAAAATAAGTATTTAAATAATTAAATTGATATTTAAGATGTGAAATCTGGAATATTTCATTATAAGATCTCCAAGAAATTTTATTATTTAAAAGTTTTCTAAATTCAAGATTTGAATAACCTGCAGATTTAAAAGAATTGATCATTAAATTTTCCATCTGGTTATCACTTAATGCGTTAACAAATCCATCAGGATAAGAAATATTTTGATTTTTATAAATATAATAGTTATTTATTAAATTAGAATTTGAAAAAATATTATTTAGCTTATTTTTAGATAATATTTTATCTGATGTAATAATTACTTGGTTCATATCATTCCAATATTCTTGATTGTTAAAATAATTTTTAGATATTTTAATAAAATGATAACCTGTATGCCCTATCAAGAAAAAAATATAAAATATTATTAGTAGTTTTATATTAATGAATTTTTTAAAAAAATTTTCAATAATAAAAGAAATTATTAAAATTATACCAATAATAAAAATTAAATTTTTTACATCAAAAAAATGCTTGAACCAAACCATGTATGGTGAAAATGTTGCAAATACTAAGGGAACGATAAATGAAGAAATTAATAACAATAAATACAATCTAATCGAGGATAGATAATTTTTGCTAAATTTTTTTTTTAAAAGAAAATAGAAAATAAATATTGTTGATAAATATATTAAATTTTTGATACTCAAATAATGATTGATTGTTTCTTGAAGTAGCATTTTTCTGCTATTAAAATCAATATTGAAAAGACCCATTCTTGAAGAGTAATCTTGTTCTGCATAAATGTTTTGCAATATAAATGGCAAGCTTACTAAAAAAAATACTGTTATTAAAAGTAAATTTAATTTTATTATTTCTTTGTAGTATTCTTTACTAGTGAACAAATTGCTTAAAAAAATTATTAAATAACAAAAGCTAATAACAAAAAATAGAAATATAAAACTTTGTAATAATAAAGATAATAGTACTCCAAAAATAATATAATCTGACTTACCTACAAAATTATTTTTTCTAAAATTAAGCAAAGTAATTAAAGATAAATAAAAATATAAATCAGTTATTAGGGGACGTGGAAATCTTAGACTTACTAAATGATAATCAAAAATTACATTTTTTATATTTTCAATATTAAGATTTTTAAAATAAAATGTTATAAATTCTATTAATATTGGTGAAAAGAAAATTAAAAAGGTACTTAGTATCGCTGAAGATTTACTAATTCCGGACCGCTTTAGAAAGTAATAAATTAGAAAATATGCTGATGTATAAAAAACTAATTCACCTATTATAATGCTAGATAAACCAAAAAAGTTAAATAAAAATGCATGATAAATTATTGATGCATATGGAAAAGATGTGGTGCCATCAGCTACGTAAAAATTGTTATTCGATGGTGAAAAATCAAGGTTTGATAATGAAATTATAAAAGGAAAATATTGTTTATCATTAAAGTTTAACAGTAATTTAAGATTAAAAATTATATCGTCTAAATAGTAAAAACTAATTAACCATTTTATAATAATTAAAAGTATAGGTAATGAAATTAAGTAAATAATTTTGTTATAGCCCATGTTTCTTTTTTTTTAAAAAATATAATTTAATCAATCCAAAAAATGACGAGATAATTAAACTTGTACTGACCGAACTCTCGCCTCTCTTTCTATTAACGAATATAGTGGGCAGCTCACTAATTTTGAAATTATTAGAGTGAATAACTACCAAAATTTCTGAGAGTACTATAAATCCTCCACCGATTTTTCCACAATTGCTTACTACCTTCTCTGCAGCTCTTCTTGAATAAAATCTAAAACCATTTGTATAATCAGTACAAGGAATTTGCAGAAGTAATTTTGCTAAAAAATTTGCCAAAAATGAAAATATTCTTCTAAAAATACCCCAATTTTTAATTTCACTATTTTTTGTATATCGACTAGCAATAAGCATATCCAATTTATTTTTAACAAAAAAATTCAATTTGTAATTTAATTCATCAGGGTTATGGGAAAAATCAGCATCCATTTCTATTAGAATATCAATAGATTTATTTTTTAAAGCTTGTTCTAGTCCAAAAATTACAGCAGTTCCCCTGCCAAGTTTTTTTCCTCTATGAAAATAATAGACTAATTTTTTATTTTCTAAAATTTTTTCTGATAAGTTTTTTATTGAGTCGTCTATAACGAAGATTTCTATATCTGGAATATATGATTTGATCTTATCAACCAAGCTAGCTATATTTTCTTCCTCGTTATATGTTGGTATTATTATTCCTATTTTTTGCATTCACATTTATTTTAGATCTAGCAACAAATCAGCAAGCTTTTTAATCGTATTACTTTTAAGTGGTTTTGTTGGCAAACCAATAAAAAAACCTCTTTTTTCTATTTCTTCAGAATTTTTTAAATATTTTTTATTATATTTTATTTTATGTAAATTTACACAAGGTTGGTTAACAAAATTCCCACTAATAATTGGTCTTGTTTCAATTTTATTTTTTCCAAGATATCTTAGAAAGTTTTTTTTTTTATTTAAATATTTTGAGTTTATTAATAAGGGAAGGCTAAACCAGCTTGGTTTTAAATATTTATTTGCTTCAAAAAAACTGTATTGATTATTCCATTTAATTGAATTTTTCATTGTTTTTATAATTTTTTCTCTATTTTTTTTTCTTACATTGATCATCGTTTTTAACCTTTTCAACTGATTTATACCGATAGCTGCTGATACTTCCAATGGCCTCAAGTTAAAACCTTGATTAATAAAATTAAATGTATTCTTTGTTTTTTTTATTTCTCGATCCCAGCCATGTGATCTTAGAGTTTGTAAAAGTTTATAATCTTTATAATTTTTACATACAATCATTCCACCCTCTCCTGCTGTCAACTGATGAGAATAATAAAAAGAAAAAGTTGAGAAGTCGCCAAAAGTTCCTAGAAATTTATTTTTATAAGATGACCCAAATGATTCACAATTATCCTCGATTAAATATATGTTTTTTTTTTTTGAAAATGACCTTATTTTGTCTATCTCAGAACAATTTCCTAGCACATTTATAATCATTATTGCTTTAGTTTTTTTTGTAATATTTTTCTTTATTTCATTAAAACTTATAGAAAAACTTTTTAAATCCACATCAACAAACTTTGGAACCAATCCTGCCTGATATATGGGCCATAAAGAAGTTGACCAACATACAGCTGGAACTAGGCATTCATCACCTCTTTTCAAACTGTTTTCTTTTTTTGGGTTAATTAAAGCAAACATGGCTAGTAAATTTGCAGAAGAACCGGAGTTTACCATTAAACAATATTTTGAATTTATAAATCTTGAAAACTTTCTTTCAAATTCTTTCGTCTTTAATCCCATTGTTAAATTTTGGCTTTTGATTACTTTGACAGCTTGAGAAATATCACTTTTAGTAAATGCATTCTCTAACAGTGGGTAGTGAAATTTCATTTATTAAATTACTTTCAAATATTTGAAAAATCTATAATTCCGTCATCAATCTTAATTTTATTTCCATCACAAACAAAGTGATCATTATCTAATTCAACTCGCTTATGATTAATGGGATGGCGTATTACAGGATTTCCGTCTCGTTTATCAATTTTTTCTAAAATTGTTATTTCTCCATATAACTCATATCTTGTGAATGGCAAACCATCCCTGTAAATAATTTTAGCTTTTGAATTTTTAAAATGGCTTTTTCTTAAAATTGGAAATCCTTTATGAAGTATTCTGTTTCTAGTAATTTTATTTGAAAACTCGTATGATGGCTCAATAATAATAATATATTTTGATGAAATTCTGATCATCTCATCAATTATTTTTTTTGCAAGAAGCGGAACTTGTTCGATACAAAATTGTGTATATGATACATCAAAAGAATTATCCTCGTATGGAATGTTGGATGCATCACATGCAATCAAATGACTAACATGTGTATTTTTTTCTTCTAAAAAAGCTTTTCCGTGCTTAAGTCTATTCGGCGACAAATCTAGCGCAGAGATAAAATTTAAACTATTTGATTTTTTAATTATTGGAAAAAGGGTCGTTAGTTCTCCAGCACCAATTTCAATTAAAGATTTTAAATTGTGATGATTGCAAAATTTAGAAACAATATTTATTGGTGGATCTATAGATCTACCCCCTTTAATTAAATAAATTTTATTTTCATGATGGTTAAAAGCGGTGAAGTATTCTCTTTTTTGTGTTCCACCTTTTGTAGTGCCTTTGACTTCATGGTCGTAAAATAAATCAATGTAACTGCCTGCTATTTTTTCATATTTTTTTTTTACATTTTCTATTGATCTTTCCGCGTCATAAACAATTTTTTTTTTTATAAATAAATTTAGGAAGTTTATTAAGAGTCTCTTAATTGTTAATTTAAATATTCTATAAAAACTAAATTTATTTAGATATCGTATCTCTCCATTTAAAGGATCTTTTAATACATCATTAAAACTGACTTCATTGATCTCATTTAAAAATTCTGTATCTAACAATATTTGTTTTATATTCATTTAATTAGTTATGTTTTGTATTGCCAAAATAGCAAAAGTTAGAATTAACTTATCTTTTTAATGAAAGCAATAAATAAAATTTATTTAAACTTTAATTTTAGATAATACTTAATTGTTAATTTCCATTCATTGAAATAAAATTCAATAAATTATTTGAAATAATACTGTTTGATGAAACCTTAAAATGCGCTCCATCTATAAATAATTTTTCGTAATAATTTTTATCACATTTTCTATCTGTACATAAAAAAGAGTATGTATCAAAAATATTAATATTATAATTATTTTTAAGCACATTAAATGTTTTGAAATCTTTTCTTTTTATTCTTTCATATTCTTTTAATAAATTTGATTTATTAAATATTTTTGTAATTGGATGTGGATATATCAGTAATATTTTTGTTTCTTTTGGAAGAATTTTAAAAATTTCAGAAAGTTTATTTTCATCATAGTTGCCAGATGTTAATGAAATAACAAAATATTTTTTTTTGAAATTTTTAGATATTTCCCTAAAACTATTGACTATTATTTTAGATTTATTATTACAATTAATATTCATATTCTCAGCAACATAGCAATTTTCGAATCTAGATTTATATATGGTCGATTTATTTAACATACTAAATGCAGGCACAATGTGATCTCCAAAACTATTTCCAGCTATAAAAAATAAATTTTCACTTCCTTGATCTACTATACAATTAACTCCTCTTGAAAATGAAAAATTTTCATAGCTATTGCTGCATGTGTCATATGGTAGTATCCAATTATCATTTATATTATCATTTATACCAGGTATATTAAAACTTCTTACAATTGGATAAAATTTAATTACATTTTGGTATAGAAAATTTCTAGTCTTATCTAAGAAAGTAATGTTATTAAATAAAAGTATTATAGAAAAAGTTACGATAACACTTAAGAATTTAATCAAAAAAATCGAATTATTATTTGTTTTATGTTTTTGATTAAATTTTATTTCAACATATTTATAACTTAAATGGGAAATTATTGTTGTAATTAAAAAAGAGGCTAGAAAATTTATTAAAATATTTTGATTATAAATTTTCAAAAAAGAAATGATTGGCAAATGCCACAAGAAAAAAGAAAATGATATATTTCCATAATATATAAAAACATCATGAATTTTTGTTAAGTTATGTTTGTCGCTGAAAAATATTGTAAAAGATATAAATAAAACTGAAAAAATAATTATTGTTTTATAACTTAAATTAGGAATTGTAAAATTTACTAAAATTAAAATAAGTATAAAAATTAAAACCAAAAAATTAAAATTTAATTTTCTTAACTTAAATTTTTCAAAATTTAGTAGATATGCCAGAGATCCAAAAAAAAATTCCCAAAACCTTGAAAAGCTTGAGTAATAATCTGAAAGAAGCTTAGTATTTCCAAATAAAAATAGAAAAAATGATAGAATTGATATTAACACAAGGGCGAAAACCAAAGCATTAGTGTTCCTTTTAAAATTAATAAATTTATTTAACACAATGAATATTAATCCAATTAATATATAGAATTGAATTTCATTACTTAATGACCATGTATGTTGAAGCCATTTTATTTTGTCGTCAAAATAATCAAGATTTGGAGTAAAAATATAAAAAAAATTAGAGATTCCAAAAAATGATGATATGGATGAAAAAATTATTTGAATAAATTCGCCATCATTAAAACTAACAAAAATAAAGAAAGAAATATTAAAAATTATTAAAAAACAAATTAATCCAGGATAAATACGTTTTATTCTTCTTAAAAAATATTTAAATATATCAAACCTATTATCTCTAATAGAATTGATGATTGAATTTGTAATTACATAACCAGAAATAATAAAAAAAATATCAACTCCAACGTATAAATATTTAAAAAATACTTGATCAAAATGAAAAAGGAATATTAGTATTACAGATAATCCTCTTAGAGATTGAATATCATTTCTTATATTTAATTTATCCACTAAGTATAAATATTACAGATACAAAAAAAAATAAACTAAGAAAATATTTGGTTAGAAATTCCAAAAATGATATTTAATCATTCAATAGATATGATGCCAATTGAAGCTGTATTTTCTAAAAACAGGAACAATTTACCATTTTTGAAATTCATGTCTCGTACTCTTTCAAATACCTCTACTCTTTCGAACGCTGGTATCGTTTTATCTTTATTCAAATTAAAAAAGTACAAAGACTTGTCTTTCATAGAACTCACTACGTATTTAGCATCCCCTATTTTTGTTATCTCCGATATACCGATTGATGGTACAAATGCGTGAAGTGGTTCTATAAAACCATGATCACTATGTGACTTGTATAAAGGATATTTTTTATACTTTTCAACATTTCCGGATTCATTCTTTCCTCCATAATGTTCTCCGTATGATGCTACTGCCCATCCAAAATTTAACAAATTACCCTTGTTTATATCTTCTACCTCTATTAAATTTATTTCATCACCACCGTAAGGACCATGTTCTGTCTCTAAAACATAACCGTTATCTTTATCATAATATAATCCCTGAGGGTTTCTATGGCCCATAGATATTATATTGTAGTTTGCATCATTTATATTTATTTTTAAAATTTTACCATTAACACTTTCTTTGTTTTGAGAAAGATACCTAGCTCTATAATCTCCAACAGTTAATAGTATGTGGTTTTCATCAAAGTTTACTATTCTTCCGCCAGAAGTAACCATACTAAATTCACCATCAAGGTTTTTTTCTTTTTTTTCTAATGAATAAACGCATTCTTTTGTCGAAAATAATTTTTTAAATTCAATATTTTGATAATTGAAATTTCCTACTAGCAAACTAGTATTCCAACAATCTTCTTTGATCTCGTCTGTAAAAGATACAAATATTTTATCATTATTTATGTATAAATCTTTTAGAGAACCTTTTTTTATAAATTGATTAAAACCTATAAATTTATCAATGTTATGTTTAATTTGTTTGATTTGGGTAATTTGATCTAAATTATCTGAGTATCCTAAAACTCCTCTGGAAGACAAAACTATCAAATTATTTGAATGAAAATCTAGGTAACCACTGCCTGCATATGTATTTGCTATGCCAGCATAAAAACCTTCAACTAGACGATTATTTTTAAGCACAAGACTGTTGCTTAATTCTTTTTCAGGCGTTTTTTCAATTTCTATATTTTGCAAACTTTGCTTGAATATTACTTCTAATTTATTTGAAAATGTTTTAATTACATCTTGTTGTTGAAATACCTTACCGTCAAGTTCACCTATAGTATTTTCATGTTGCTTTATAACTTTATATGGAAAAATATATTTTTTGATCAAATATTTTTGATCATTACTAAGTAAATCTGTGATGGTAGTTAATTTTTGTTTTCCAATAAGTGAATTTAGAACAAACCAAAAAGAAAATGAGATCGTAATTAATATTAAAATTATAATTTTGTATTTTCTTGCTATTTTCATTAATAAATCAAAATTTTTAATTTTTGTTTAACGTAATTATACTAATTTACAAGTTATTTTTTAAATTCAGAACATGTCAACATGACGCTTTTAAATTAGATAAATATCTCAGAAGAATAGTTAAAATATTAAATTTACTTATTAAAAAAATTTATTTATAAAGAAATTAAAGCTATTAATGAAATTAAACAATTTAATATTTAAACATTCAAATCTTGTAGGCTTTTTAAAGTCAGATTTTATTAAAAATGTTAAAAAATAAAATTAAAGTTTTTTTAATTAGTGTATTTGTTATTTTCATAATTTTCTTAATTTCTATTAAGTTTAATCTATTTAATTTAAATAAATTTTATTATTTTAATTTACCAAGTAAATTGCAGCTTATAGCTAAGAATATAAATCAAAATTCTAAATCAGGCCAAGGATTATTTCATTTAATAAATAATTTATTTAACGATTATAATGTTAAGTTTTTACCTAATACACAATTTATTGACTTAAATTATAAAACAAAAAAAATTTTATTTGATGAAAGTTTCGAAATAACAAATGATAAAGTCGAATTTATAAATAAAACTGACCGACTTCAGACGCATTTTTTGAGTTTTTATATTGATATATTCAAGGATGATCTAATAGTTGCTGATTATGTTGGCAATATTTACTTTATCAATTTCAATCAAATAAAAAATGATGAGAACACAATCACACCAAAAAAATTAAAGTCCAATCTTGAAGTTGATAAAGTTTTAGATATTTTTGTTCATAAAAACGAATTGTATGTTTCTTTTGCAAACATAATAAATGGTTGTTATAATTGGAACATATCAAAATCAGAGCTAAACGAAGATAGTTTAAATTTTGTCAATATTTACTCTTCAAGAGAATGCACTAGTCAAAATTTCTATCAACCTCATGGTGGCAGAATGCAGAGCTACAATCATAACAATGAATCTGGTATTTTGTTTACGGTTGGGGCTAACTCTCCAGAGGTAAAAGACAGCAGTTCTATTGTTGGCAAAATACTTTTTATATCATTCGATAATTTTCAGGTTACAGAATTTTCTGAGGGACATAGAAATATGCAGGGATTATATGTGCATCAGAATACTATTTTTTCAACAGAACATGGGCCCAAAGGTGGTGACGAAATTAATAAAATCTTTTTTGGAAAGAATTACGGTTGGCCATATGCATCATATGGAGAACCTTATGGAACTAAAAGAAAAGAACCTGGATTTTTAAAAAGTCATATAGAATTTGGTTACGAGGAACCTTTATATATATTTTTAAAAGCTATTGGTATTTCAGAATTAATTTATATACCAGAAGAATTTTCGCCATTTTGGGGTGAAAATCTACTTGTGTCATCCTTGTGGGGTCAATCTATTTATAGAATGAAGTTTGATAAAAATTTTAATAAAAATTTATTTTATGAAAAAATTTATATTGGACAAAGAATTAGAGATTTAAAGTATCACAAAAACAGTAGATCAATACTTTTGGCGCTTGAAGAAGAAGGGGAATTGGCAATTATAAAAAGTAAATAAATAGTATTTGCTTTAATTATCTCATATTTTCTATTTAGATATCTTGGTGCGGTCAGAGAGACTCGAACTCTCATGGGCATAGCCCACACGGCCCTCAACCGTGCCTGTCTACCAATTTCAGCATGACCGCTTTAATGCGTCAGATTAAATGAATGACAATTCTAATTCAAGTTGATAAGTTTTTGTTATGGAAATTTCTGCAGAAATTAAAAAATTTACTGATCCAATATACAAAAAAGTGTCCTCTACTATTCCAGAAATGGAGTGGGCAATGCACGCTCCTTATATTTATAAAATTAATAAATTAAAGAAAGAGAAAAACGCGGTCATTTTAGCTCACAATTATCAAACACCTGAAATTTATCATGGAATTTCAGATTTCTCCGCAGATTCTTTGGCCTTGGCTGTCGAGGCTTCAAAAACAAAAGCCGATATAATTATAATGTGCGGTGTTCACTTTATGGCAGAAACGGCAAAATTAATGAGTCCAAATAAAAAAGTATTATTGCCTGACATGAGGGCTGGTTGCTCATTATCTTCTTCTATAACTGGAGAAGATGTTAGAAATTTAAAAAAACAATATCCAGGAGTGCCAGTAGTATCATATGTAAATACATCCGCAGATGTGAAAGCAGAGACAGATGTTTGTTGTACTTCTGCAAATGCAGTTAAAATTGTAAATTCATTAAAAGTAAATAAAGTAATATTTTTACCAGACGATTATTTAGCAAAATATGTAGCTTCTCAAACTAATGTAGAAATAATTTCATGGAAAGGCACTTGTGAAGTTCACGAACAATTTAATGATGTAGAAATTAATGAGATTAGAAGGAACAATCCTGGAATAAAAATTATAGCTCACCCAGAATGTCCGCCAGATGTCATTAAGGCCAGTGATTTTGCAGGGTCAACAAGTGGAATGATTAAATATGTAAAAGATAATCAACCCGAGAAAGTAATGATGGTAACCGAGTGTTCGATGAGCGATAATGTTCAAGTTGATAATCCAAATGTTAAATTTATAAGACCATGCAATCTTTGTCCTCACATGAAAAAAATTACACTTCCCAAAATTCTTGATTGTTTGGAAAAAGAATCAAACGAAATAATTATGGATAATATTACTATTGAAAAAGCTAGAAATTCTGTTGAGAGAATGGTTAAAATTGGTCGCTAGATCAGTGAATAAAATAAATCAAAAATATATACATTCAGTAGTTAAAAAAGCTTTATCGGAAGACTTGTCTCCAAAAGGAGATTTAACAACTAAACTTATAACTAATAAAAATAAAATTGTTAAAGCAAAGATTATTGCAAAGCAAAATGGAGTTATATCTGGTTTAGATTTTTGCAAAACTGCTTTTAAAATTATAGGAAAAGAAACAATTTTTATTAAAAAAGTAAAAGATGGCAATAAAGTAAAATGCAATAAAGTTATCGCAGAAATTAAAGCTAAAACAAAAACTATATTGATAGCAGAAAGGACAGCACTTAATTTTCTTAACCATGCATCTGGAATTTCAACTCTAACTAATAAATTTGTAAATAAAGTTAGTAATAAAATAAAAATTTGTTGTACGAGAAAAACAACACCTAATTTAAGATTGCTTGAAAAATATGCCGTAAAAAAAGGTGGTGGCTATAATCATAGATTTAATTTAAGTGATGAGATTTTAATTAAAGAAAATCACATTAGTTCGAGTGATAATTTAAAAAATTTATTGAATAATGCAATAAAAACAAAAAAAATAATCACTGTAGAAGTGGAAAATATAAATCAACTTAAACAAATTCTAGGATATAAATTTAAAAGAATTTTATTTGATAATATGAATCCTAAACAATTAAAAAAATGTGTAAAACTTTGCAATAAGAATTATGAAACTGAGTATTCAGGAAATACTACTTTAAAAAATATAAACAAAATTTCTAACACCGGGATTAATAGAATATCTGTTGGATTAATAACTCATAGTGCTAAAAGTTTTGATACAAGTTTATTAATCTAGTTCTTACTTTTTAAGCTCTGCCTGGGCTGCTGCAAGTCTAGCAATAGGAACTCGATAAGGTGAACACGAAACATAATTAAGCCCAATTTTTGAGCACAAATATATACTTTTAGGATCTCCTCCGTGCTCTCCACATATGCCTAGTTTAATTTTTTTATTTTGTTTTTTCCCTTTTTTTGTTGCGATATCTATCAAATCGCGCACACCCTCATCAATTGATACAAAAGGGTCTGTATCAAAAATTTTATTTTCTAAATAGTCATTTAAAAATTTGCCACTATCATCTCTACTTAATCCAAAAGTAGTTTGAGTTAGATCATTTGTACCAAAACTAAAAAATTCTGCATGCTTAGCAATATCATCAGCTTTTAATGCTGCCCTTGGTAGCTCAATCATTGTTCCAACCAAAAAGTCTATTTTAGTTTTGTTATCATTTTGAACTTTTTTTGCAGTTGCAATTACAAGTTCTTTAAGAATTTTTATTTCAGCCTCTGTTGAAACTAAAGGTATCATTATCTCTGGAAAAGCAAATTTTATTTTTTTTCTTTTTAATTCTATTAGTGCTTCAAATATTGCTCTGCATTGCATTTCGTAAATTTCCGGAAAAGAAATTCCAAGTCTACAACCTCTATGTCCAAGCATTGGATTTTGTTCATGAAGTTCGGTTATTCTTCCATCAATTTCATTTTTTGTTAATTTTAAAGTATTTGCTACATCTTGTATTTCTTTTTGGCTTTTTGGTAAAAATTCGTGCAAAGGAGGATCTAACAATCTAACTGTAACTGGCAAACCTTGCATAATTTTGAATATTTCAAAAAAATCTTTTCTTTGATGGGGTAATAATTTATTTAGAGCATCTGCTCTATCATCCTTTGATTTTGATAGTATCATTTGCCTCACTGATAATATTCTTTCTTCATCAAAAAACATATGTTCAGTTCTACATAATCCTATACCTTCTGCGCCAAAGTCTCTTGCAACTTTGCTGTCAAGTGGTGTTTCAGAATTTGTTCTAACCCTTAATTTTCTAAAACTGTCTGCCCAACTCATTAACTTTGAAAAATCACCAGAAATTTCAGGTTTTACAGTTTTAATTTCACCTATAATTATTCTACCTGTTGACCCATCAATTGTAATTAAATCTCCTTCTTTAACTACTTGATTACTTGTTTTAAAAATTTTTTTCTCATAATCTATTTCAATTTCACTTGAACCTGAAACACATGGGCGACCCATTCCTCTTGCCACAACTGCTGCATGACTTGTCATTCCACCTCTTGCTGTAAGTATACCATTGGCTGCATGCATGCCGTGGATATCTTCTGGTGATGTTTCTATTCTTACCAGTATTGTGTTTTGCATCATTGATTTTAATCTTTCAGCATCATCAGAGGTAAAAACAACTTTTCCACTTGCTGCACCAGGTGAGGCGGGCAAACCTTTGGCAATAACATGCAATTTAGCTTTCTCATCTAAAGTTGGATGTAATAATGTGTCTAAAGAATTTGGATCTAATCTTAAAACTGCTTCCTTTTTAGAAATCAATTTTTCTTTAACCATGTCTACAGCAATTTTTACAGCTGATTTTGCTGTTCTTTTTCCAGATCTTGTTTGTAACATCCACAAAATTTTATTTTCTACTGTGAACTCAACATCCTGCATGTCTTTATAATGTCTTTCGAGTTTTAATAATATCTTTTTTAGTTTTTTATAAACAGAAGGCATAGCTTCCTCCATTGACATTTTTTTATCATTGGAACTTATTCTTGATTTTTTTGTTATATGTTGTGGTGTTCTTGTTCCTGCAACAACGTCTTCTCCCTGAGCATTAATTAAATATTCTCCATAAATATTTTTCGTACCATCAGATGGATTTCTGGTAAATACTACGCCTGTCGCACAGTCACTACCCATGTTCCCAAAAACCATTGATTGAACATTTACTGCAGTTCCCCATTCGTTAGGAATTTGATTTAGTCTTCTATAAACTTTTGCCCTTTGACTTTCCCACGAAAGAAAGACCGCACTAATAGCTCCTATTAATTGGTCTTTTACATTTTGCGGAAATTCTTTTTTGGTTTTTTCCTTTACTAAATTTTTAAAATCTTTAATTAAATTGTTCCAGTCATCCTCATCTAAGTCTGTATCAAGGAGTACTCCTTTTGTAAGTTTATAATTTTCAATCAACTCTTCAAAATTATAACTTTCCACTCCCATAACTACACTTGAATACATTTGAATAAATCTTCTATAACTGTCTTTAGCAAATCGCATGTTAGATGTATTTTTTGCCAATGCTATTACAGTTTGATCATTAAGTCCTAAATTAAGAATTGTATCCATCATTCCCGGCATAGAAACTCTTGCTCCAGATCTAACTGAAACTAATAGAGGATTTTTTAAATCACCAAATTTTTTTTTTGATTCTTTTTCAATTAAACTCAACTCTTTGTTTATTTCTTTAATCAGACTTGAGTTCAATTTTTTTTTATTTTTATAAAACAAATGACATGCTTCTGTAGAAATTATAAAACCAGGTGGAACTGGCAAACCTAATCTTCCCATTTCAGCAAGGTTTGCGCCTTTGCCACCTAAAATATGTTTAGAATTTTTTAATTTTTTTAATCCATTTGATTTAAAATTAAAAATAAGTTTTTTCATTTAGCTTTCAATTTTTGAAAAATTTAAAAAATTATCAAAGCTTTTACACAACAAATTTAAAAGTTCTAGTCTGTTTTTTTTAATTAACTCATTTTCATCATTAACTTTTACATTATCAAAAAATAAATTAACGTCTTGCTTGAATTTGAGCAATTCTTTTAAACTCTCTTCAAAGTTTTCATCTTTTCCAGTATTTATAAAATATTTTTTTATTTCTAGTATTTTTTTATAAAGATTCTTTTCAAAATCATTTTTAAATAAACCGATGTCCACCGAATTTGATAGTTCTAGTTTATTCTTATTTACTTCACTATTTAAAATACTAAATGATCGTTTATAAATTCCAATAATATCACGTCCAAAATCTTTTTTTATTAACCTGTTTAAGACTTCAGCTTTTTTATATCCATTATATAGTTCATCTATATCGTTAGAACTAATGACGCTGTCAATTATATCTGACCTTATCTCTTTTTCTTTTGAAAAATTTTTTAATCTATCCATCAGAAAACCATTCAATTCTTTAAGTACTTTTGTAATATCAAATTCATAGCCTTGTTCTTTGTATAAAGTTAAAGAATAGTTAATAATACTTCTTAACTTAATTCTGATTTTGTTTTCAACAATTAATCTTATCAAAGCAATTGCATATCTTCTTAAAGCATAGGGATCCTTAGATCCCGAGGGTATTAATTCTATACCAAAAAAACCAACAAGCGTATCTAGTTTATCACTCAATGAGAGAGTGATACTGTAAAGATTTTTTGGAACTTTGCTTTCAATACCACTTGGTAAGTAATGTTCGGATATAGATTGACAAACATCTTTTTCAAATCCCTGGGCTTCTGCAAAATAACCACCCATCACACCTTGTAACTCAGGAAACTCTCCAACTAAATCTGAATTTAAATCAACTTTGCAGATAGAAGCTGCAATTTCAATTCTTTCTTTACTAATCATAAGTTCATCTGAGATCAGAGCACTTAAATTTTTAATTCTTTGAGTTTTTTCAAAATAAGATCCAAGTCCTTTAAAAAAATTTATTTTTTTTAAATCTGACATCTGTTTAATTAAATTTTGAGATTTATTTTTATTCCAAAAAAATTCAGCATCATTTAATCTTGCTTCAATAACCCTTTCATTGCCTAATTTTACAAATCCTTTGAGATCTTGTGAATTTGAGACTACAAGAAAAATATTAGTTAAGTTTTGTTTTTTATCGAAAGTCGGAATATATTTCTGATGGTTTTGCATCGTAATTATTAGGATTTCTTTAGGTATTTTCAAAAATTTTTTATCAAATTCACATAAAATAACTTTAGGCTTTTCAACAATATTGGTAATTTCATCCAGTAGATTTTCTTTTAAATCAATCATCAGATTATTTTTTTTTGATATTTTGTTTAATTCATTAACAATAAATTTTTTTCTTTTATCTTGATCAATAATTACACCAATTGACTTAAAATAAGCTTGATAAGATTTAAAATTTTTAAAATTTTTTTTCTCGTCTTCAAAATCTTTATCAAGAAATGTAATATTTGACGCTTTTAGATGATGGAAGTTAAATTCAATTTTCTTGCCACCAAATACCGCTAAAATCGATTTAAGAGGCCTGCCCCAAAATAATTTATTGTTGCCCCAGCGCATTGATTTATTCCAACTGATTTTATCAAAAAATATAGGTATGTTTTCTTTTAATAAGTCTAGTGTTTTAATTTTTTGTTCAGGTTTTTTAAAAAAATAAAATTCTCCTTTCTCAGTTTTTTTTAAGACAACCTTTGACTTATTAATTTTATGAGATTTTAAAAAGCCCTTTAGAGCCTCAGGTTTAGCATTAATTGATGGACCTCTGATTTCTTGAGATTTTTTTACTACTTCTTTGGCAATGTCTGAAAAATTTATTATTATTCTGTTAGGTGTTGAAAAAGATTCTTTTGAACCTTTAATTGTAATATTGTTTTCCTCAAAAAAATTATTGAGATCTAAAAATAATTTTTTTCTAGCATTTGTTTGTAGCTTAGGAGGAATTTCCTCGCTAAAAAGTTCTAAAAATAATTCTGACATATTAAGTTTGTGTTTCTACCCAGACCTTGCCTACCATTTTTGTAAGTTCTCTAATTCTGGCTATATATTCAGCTCTTTGCGCTACACTAATCACTCCTCTTGCATCTAATATGTTAAATGTGTGACTTGCTTTTAAACATTGATCGTACGCTGGCAAAGAAAGTTTTTTTTCAATTAAAGATTTTGCTTCACTTTCTAACATATCAAAAATTTTAAATAAATTATTTATATTTGCATGCTCAAAGTTATAAGCAGAAAATTCTTTCTCAGACTGATAATATACATCTTTATAATGAACACCTTGGTCATTCCATATTAACTCAAATACATTTTTTTTATTTTGAATAAACATACATAATCTTTCAAGACCATAGGTAATCTCAACAGAAACCGGATTACATTCTATGCCAGCCATCTGCTGAAAATATGTAAATTGAGTAATTTCCATTCCATCACACCAAACCTCCCAACCGTTTCCTGCGGCACCTAAAGTAGGACTCTCCCAATCATCCTCAACAAACCTGATATCATGTTCGTCATGTTTTATACCTAATGATGATAGACTATTTAAAAAAAGTTTTTTTATATTATCTGGGGATGGTTTAATTAAAACTTGAAACTGATAATAATGTTGCAGTCTATTCGGATTTTCTCCATATCTACCATCGGTAGGTCGCCTTGATGGCTGGACATAGGCAGTTCTCCATGGTTTTGTTCCCAGAGATCTTAGCGTAGTAGCGGGATGAAAGGTTCCAGCTCCAACTTCTAAATCATACGGCTGCAATATAGTACACCCTTGTTTGCTCCAATATTTTTGCAAATTTAATATTGTATCTTGAAATGACAAAAATTTTTTTTTTAAGGTATTTTTTTTAGAAACCATATCTTTGCCAAATACTTCTTTCTTCTAAGATGCTAGTAATTTTTTCTACACTCTCCTCTGAGGAAGAAAATCTTTTGGATATCCAGCTTTTTGGTTTTTCAAATTTTTTGATAACAACATCTTTTCCAAATTTTTCCTTCAAAACATTATTTATATTTCCTATTTCATCTATGAGTCCAAGTTCCTTTGCTTTTTTGCCTGACCAAAATTCTCCTGAGAATAATTCAATCCCAGAGTTTTTGTTTAATTTGTTTTTTCTACTTTCTTCAACCACTTCTATAAAATCTTGATGTATTTCTAATTGTATTTTTTTTAATCTGTCAATATCTTCTGGCTTTTCTTCCATAAAAGGATCTAGTGTGCTTTTATTTTTACCAGCTGTATAAACTCGTCTTTCAATTCCAAATTTTTTAATTAAATCTTTAAATCCAAATGATGAAAATATAACTCCTATTGATCCAATAATAGAACTTTGATTTGCATAAATTTCATCTCCAGCGCAAGCAATTAGATATCCTCCTGAAGCAGCAACATCTTCGGCAAATACGATAACTTTTTTTTTATTTTCTTTTGCTTGTTCCCTTATAAATTTATAAATTAGATGTGATTGAACAGGAGACCCTCCTGGTGAATTGATAGTTATTGCGACTGCAGGACTCTTTTTAATTGAAAATGCCTTTTTAATTATTTCTTCTTGTCCTGAAAAATCTAGTCCTTGTCTAAATTTTCCCGCATTTCCTATTACTCCATTTAGTCTGATATGTGGGATTATTTTTTTTTTTTTGAAAATAGAAAACATGTTAATGCTTATTAGATTTTTTTAATAATATAAAGCTTACTTTTAGTTGAAGAAAATGGTGCGTCAATTGATAAGTGTATTAAATTTGATTATATATTAACTTTATTTAATGGGATCAGTAATCAAATTAAGTAACAAAATTAATAATTCTTATATAGAGTTAAAAAAGTCCGTTGAAGATAAGCTTGTTATGGTTGATGAAAGAATTGAGCAAAAACTTGAAAGCAACGTTGATTTAGTGAAAAAAATGTCAAACTATCATCTGGATACAGGTGGGAAAAAATTAAGAGCTTTAATCACTTTGGGCGCTTCAAAATTATGCGGTTATTATAAAGGATCAAGAGATGTGAATTTCGCTGCATGTGTTGAATTAATTCATTCTGCAACTTTAATGCATGATGACGTGATTGATAATGGTGAAATAAGAAGAGGCAAAAAAACACTAAATAAGATTTGGGGAAATCAATCATCTATCTTGGTTGGTGACTATTTATTAAGCCGTTGTTTTGAAATGATGGTGGAAGATGGTAACTTGGAAATATTAAAACTTCTTTCATCTACATCTGCTTTAATCTCACAAGGTGAAATTCTACAGTTACAACATAAAAATGATGTTGATATGTTAGAGGAAACTTATTTAAAAATCATTTCAAATAAAACTGCAGCTTTGTTTTTGGCTGCAGCAAAGATTGGTCCGATTATAACAGAAAAGGAAAATAAATATAAAGATGCGCTAGAATCGTATGGTAAAAATCTTGGACTTACATTTCAAATAGCAGATGATACTTTGGACTATAACTCCGATCTTAAGATTTTTGGAAAAAATATTGGAAACGATTTTTTTGAAGGTAAAGTCACACTACCTATAATTTTACTTTTCCAAAAAATCAAAGATGGTGAAAAAATATTACTTAAAGATTTTTTTATGAAAAAAAATAGAACTGAAGAGGACTTAAGTAAAGTTCTCGAACTGATAAAACAGAACAATATAATTAAAGAATGTTATAAAAAAGCTGAGCATTATATAAACTTAGCATCTAATTCTTTAAATATTTTTCAAAACAGCAACGAAAAAGATATACTAAAAAATTTAACTACATTCTCATTAGAGCGTAATTTTTAAGGATATAAAATTTGTTTTTTCCAAACACTTGCCTCTTTTAAATATTCCAATCTTTGATGAAGTCTTCCCTCAATATCTTTCCAGAACTCTATTCTGTTAGGTGAAAGTAAAAAACCAGACCAATGCTTTGGTCTTGGAACATTATTTTGATCTGTAAATTTTTTTTTGTATTCATCTATTTTATTTAAAAATGAATCTCTCGTTTCCATTGGTTTCGACTGATCAGATGACCAAGCTCCTATTCTGCTTAGATATGGTCTAGAATTAAAATATTTATCAGCTTGAATATCTGATATTAACGATATATTTCCAGAAATTCTTACTTGTCTCAATAATGATTTCCAATGAAAACACATTGATGCTTTAGGTATTTTTTTTAAATCTGTTCCCTTTTTGCTGTTAAGATTTGTAAAAAAAACAAAACCACTGCTATTGAACTCTTTTAATAGAACCATTCGAACATCTGGCTGATTAGCATCGTTTACTGTAGCCAACGCAACAGCATTTGGATCATTAATTTCATTCTTTTCTGCCTCAGACATCCATTGTTTAAAAACAATTAATGGATCATCTTCGTTCAAGAAACAAGTATCCAGCCCTAAATTATTTTTTTTATTCATAATTTTGACAAATTAAACTATATAACAGATATAATGTCATTTAATACTTTTGGAAAGTTTTTTAGGTTTACCACTTGGGGGGAATCTCACGGCCCAGCTATAGGGTGTATCATTGATGGATGTCCACCAAATATACAAATTAAAGCTGAAGATATTCAAAAAGAATTAAACAAAAGAAAACCCGGTCAAAGTAAGTTTGTCACGCAAAGAAAAGAAAGAGATTTAGTTCACATTATGTCTGGCGTATTTGAGGGAAAAACAACTGGAACACCAATATCATTAATAATTTATAACGAGGATCAGAAATCTAGAGATTACGAAACAATAAAATATAAATTTAGACCAGGCCATGCTGACTATACCTACTTTATGAAATATGGAATAAGAGACTTCAGAGGAGGAGGGAGACAGTCAGCTAGAGAAACTGCAGCAAGAGTCGCAGCTGGAGCTGTTGCAAGAAAAGTCTTGGAAAATAAAATTGGAAAAAAATATAAAGTTGTTGGCGCAGTTACACAAATTGGAATCCTGGGAAGTAATCCTAATAATTGGGATGAAAAATTTATTGGAAAAAATTCGTTTTTTTGTCCTGATAAAAGAATTTTAAAACTCTGGGAAAAATATCTTTTAGCAATTAGGAAGTCGGGGTCATCTTGTGGAGCGGTTATAGAGGTTAGAGCAAAAGGAGTGCCAGTTGGTTTGGGGGCTCCAATTTATTCAAAATTAGATATGGATATAGCATCGGCGATGATGAGTATAAATGCTGTTAAGGGAGTAAATATTGGGTCTGGAATGAATTCTGCGAAATTGACAGGTGAAGAAAATTCAGATGAAATATTTAAGAGAGGGAAAAAAACAATTTTTAAAACTAACAATTCTGGCGGAATTTTAGGAGGTATTTCAACTGGACAAGATATAGTTGTTTCATTTGCGGTTAAACCTACATCATCAATTCTTAAAGAAAGAAAGACAATTGACAAAAAGGGGAAAAATACTTCTATATCTGTCAAAGGAAGACATGACCCTTGCGTTGGTATTCGAGCAGTTCCAATTGGAGAAGCAATGATGCATTGTGTATTATTAGATCACTACCTCATGAATAAAGCGCAGTGCGGAAATTAATTAGTTTTTTTTAATACTATTTTTGAATTTAATGTATCAATAACTTTATTTTCTATAGATAAAGCATCCAAACCAGCAACTTTATACATATTTTCTGGTTTATCGTGATCTATAAACAAGTCAGGTAAAATCATAGACCTAAATTTAATGTTTTTGTCTAATAAATTTTTTTCATTTAAAAAATGATTTACATGTGATCCAAAGCCACCGATAGAACCCTCTTCAATTGTAATGATCGCGTCATGATTTGTTGCAATTTGCCAAAGAGAATTTTCATCTAATGGTTTTGCAAAACGTGCATCAAAAATAGTTGGAAAAATTCCTTTTTTTGATAAATTTTTTTCTGCAATTAAACATTCTTGAAGCCTGGCACCAAAGTTCACCAAAGCAACTTGTTTTCCTTCTTTAATAAATCTTCCTCTGCCAATAATTAATTTTTCCTCCTCTTTAGCTAAATCTATTCCAATACCATTGCCTCTTGGATATCTGAAAGCGGAAGGTCTATCATTTATTTGAACGGAAGTATTTATCATTTTAACAAGCTCAGATTCGTCACTAGCTGCCATTACAATAAAATTTGGCAATGTTGATAAATATGTTATATCAAATGATCCAGCGTGCGTGGGTCCGTCTGCACCTACCAATCCTGCCCTATCAATAGCAAATCTAACGGGAAGCGATTGAATCGCAATATCATGAACTACTTGATCATAAGCTCTTTGTAAAAAAGTTGAATAAATTGCAGCAAAAGGTTTGTAACCTTGGGTTGCCAAACCACCAGAAAAAGTTACTGCATGTTGCTCTGCAATTCCTACATCATACATTCTATCAGGGAACTTTTCAGCAAATAGATCCATACCCGTTCCGCCTGGCATTGCAGCGGTAACTCCTATAATTTTACTATCTTTTTCAGCATGTTTAATTAAAGATTTAGCAAAAACTTTTGTATAAGAAGGCGCTAGACTTTTGCCTTTATCCTGCTTTCCTGTTAATACATTGAATTTTGTTACTCCATGGTATTTATCAGAAGATTTTTCAGCAAATGCATATCCCTTTCCCTTTTCTGTTTTAATATGAATTAGAATTGGACCCTCATATTTCATTTTTTTTGCATTATCTAAAACTGATATAAGTACATCGATATCATGGCCATCTATTGGACCAACATAATAAAATCCAAGAGAATTAAATAAAGTACCACCAGTTACCGCGGACCTAAAGAAATCCTCCGCTTTTCCAGCTTTTTTCATAAAACGTTTTGAAAATGATGAAATAATTAATTTAATTGTTTCTCTTAAACTAAAGTAGATTTTACCAGATAATATTTTGGCTAAATAAGTTCTAAGAGCTCCCACAGGTTTTGCGATTGACATATCGTTATCATTTAAAATAACAATTATTTTAGTTTTAGAGGATCCAGCATTATTCATAGCTTCATATGCCATTCCAGCACTCAAAGCTCCATCTCCGATTACAGCCACCACATCTTCAGACTTATTAGAAAGTTTATTTGCTGTTGCAATTCCTAATGCTGCGGAAATTGATGTTGAGCTATGTGCTGCTCCAAATGGATCATATTCACTTTCATCCCGCTTAGTAAAACCAGATAATCCGCCTCCTGTTCTTAAGGTTTCAATTTTATCTTTCCTTCCCGTTAATATTTTATGAGGATATGATTGATGACCAACGTCCCAGATAATTTTATCTTTAGGTGTATCAAAAATATAATGAAGAGCCACAGTAAGCTCAACAACTCCAAGTCCTGCACCTAAATGTCCTCCTGTTTTTGATACAGCCTGTATCATCTTTTCCCTAATTTCTTTTGAAAGAACTTTTAAATCTGAATTTGAAAATTTTTTTAAGTCAGATGGAAAATTTATACTATTTAAGAAGTTGTAATTTGACATTAGTTTTTTCTACTCATTATAAAATCTATTGTTTCTCTCAAGTCTTTTGCTTTATTATTATGTTTTTTTAATTTTTTATAAATATCCTGTTTAAGTTTGTTAGAGTATTTAACTGCATTTTCGTAACCAAGTAAACTAATTATGGTAGCTTTACCTTTTTTTTGGTCTTTTTGTGTTTTTTTACCTGCAAATTTAGTTTTGCCTTTAAAATCAATTAAATCATCAATTATTTGAAATAATAAACCAATATCTTTCCCTATTTTTGAAAATAGATTTAAATTTTTTTTATCTTTTTTGATTATTAGAGGGGCTATACAACAAAACTCAAATAATTTACCTGTTTTTTTTAATTCCATTTTTAATATTTTTTGAAGGGAAACTTTTTTTTTCTCATAGTTTAAATCTAAATATTGGCCACCGGCAATTCCAGTTTGTCCTGAACATCGTGCAAGAAGATTAATTAATCTAGATTTAGTTTTATCTTCAATTTTAAAGTTTTTGTCACTTAATATTTCAAATGCTGTAGTTAATAATGAATTGCCGGCCAATATTGCAGTGGACTCACCAAACTTAATGTGGGTAGAAGGTTTTCCTCTTCTTAATTTATCATCATCCATACAGGGTAAGTCATCATGAATTAAAGAATATGCATGAATGGCTTCAACTGATGCCGCTAATATTAATAAATTTTTACCTTTAACTTTAAAAATCTTACCGATGTCGAAAATAATTTTTGATCTAATTTTTTTTCCACCTGGAAATAATCCATACTTCATCGGAGCAATTAGTTCCGAAGAATTAAATTTTATTAAATAATTATAAAAATAATTATTTACTCTTTTGGACAGTTTTTTTAGTTTTTTTTCCATTAATTACGATTTCATCTATTTTATCTTTTGTTTTTTTTGATATTAATTTTATTTCTTGTTGAAATTTTTTTTCTATAAAATTATTCAACTTTATTAATTCTTGATATTCTTGCACAAAGTCTTCTGAGCCCTTGTTTTCTAAATTCTCAATTATTTTATTTACCAAATTATTTAGCTCCTCAAAAGATTTAGACTCAATATCATCTAGTAAATTTTTATCTTTCATATATTAGTTGGTATTATTA
This sequence comes from Pelagibacteraceae bacterium AG-365-D07, assembly GCA_003280005.1. Classification (GTDB taxonomy): domain Bacteria; phylum Pseudomonadota; class Alphaproteobacteria; order Pelagibacterales; family Pelagibacteraceae; genus Pelagibacter. Next base: position 31,552 of record QCGH01000006.1, read on the forward strand.
TATGAAAAACAATCTTTCAAATATTAAAAAAGCTATAAAATATCTAAATAAAAACGAATGTGTTGGTATACCAACTGAAACTGTTTATGGCCTTGCGGCAAATGCTTATTCCTCAATTGCAACCGCCAAGATATTTAAATTAAAAAAAAGACCAAAAAAAAACCCACTTATAGTTCACTACTTTGATCTTAAAATGCTAGAGAAGGATTGTAAGATAAATGACATTTTTTTAAGGTTGTATAAAGAGTATTCTCCAGGTCCAATTTCATATATTTTAAAAATTAAAAAAAAAAGTTTAATTTCAAAAAATGTTACGAATAATAAAAATACATTGGCAGTAAGATTTCCAAGTCATAAACTAACAAGAAATTTATTAAAACAACTAAATTATCCATTAGCAGCACCCAGCGCGAATATTTCAACAAAAATAAGCCCTGTCTCTAAAAAAGATGTTAAAGAAGAATTTGGAAAAAAACTTAATATGATATTAGATGGTGGTCAATCCAAGATTGGTGTAGAGTCAACAATAATAAGTTTAATTAACAAACCAAAAGTCTTAAGGCTTGGCGGCATTCCAAAACATCAAATAAAAAAATATTTAAAGTTTAATCTAGCATACCAAAAAAAATCAAAGATTAAATCACCTGGTCAAGAAAAAATTCATTATTCACCTCATATAAAACTAAGACTAAATATAAAAAATCCAAATAAAAATGAAGCGTTTATTCTAATCAAAAAAAGAAAGAAAATGAATACAAACTACTTTTATTTATCAAAGAAAAATAATTTAAAGGAGGCTGCAAAAAATTTATATAAAACATTAAGGTTAATAAAAAATAAAAAATTTAAAAGTATTGCTGTAGAGAAAATTCCAAATAAAGGATTCGGAGAAGTAATAAACGATAGATTAAAAAGAGCATCAAATTTCAAATGAGTTATTTAGTTCAAGTAAAAAATTTAAAGAAGAATTATTCTTCAAAAGAAGCTGTTAAAAGTATTTCTTTTAATATTAAGGAAAATGAAATTTTAGGATTGCTAGGTCCAAATGGATCTGGAAAAACTACTACAATTGGAATGCTTTTGGGACTTCTGAAACCATCTGCTGGAGAAATAAAAATAGATAATATGAACTTTGAAAAAAATAGAATAGAAATATTGAGTAAAATTAATTTTATATCTCCCTATATTGAGCTTCCAAAAAAACTTTCTGTAAAACAAAATTTAATTGTTTATGGAAAATTGTATAATATTAAAAACTTAAAAAGCAGAATAGAATATTTGACAGAAAAGCTAAGACTTGAGGAGCTTTTAAATAGAGTTACAGGTGAACTTTCATCAGGACAAAAAAATCGAGTGAGTTTAGCTAAAGCCCTAATAAATAAACCTAAAGTATTATTTCTCGATGAACCAACTGCATCTTTAGATCCTGAAATAGGAGACTTTGTAAGAGGTTTTTTAGAAAATTATAAAATAGAAAATAAAATATCAATTCTATTAGCTTCTCACAATATGAATGAAGTTAGCAGACTATGTAAATCAGTTTTAATGATGAAAAACGGTCTGATCGTAGATGAAGGGACTCCCAATTTTCTAATAAATAAGCATGGGCGTAAAAATTTAGAAGAGGTTTTTCTAAAATTATCTAGGAGTGAAAATGAATTTAATTAGAATTTACGGTCTTTTCTTAAGACATTTTTATTTAATCACCAGATCGTTCCCAAGAATATTAGATTTAATTTATTGGCCATCAATACAAATAACATTATGGGGATTTATATCCAATTTTTTTGCTACTTATAGTACATACTATAATAATGCTGTAGGGATAATTCTAACTTGTGCCATTCTTTATGATTTTTTGTTCAGGACAAGCATAGGGTTTAACATGCTTTTTTTAGAGGAAATATGGAGTAGAAATTTCACAAATTTATTTATTTCTCCAATGAAAATAAGTGAGATAATTACTTCTCTTATTGGCACTGCTTTGATAAGAGCTTTAATTGGTTTAGTACCTGCAATATTATTGACTTCCCCATTATTTGGAATTTCAATACTTAATTTAGGAATTAATTTATTTTTTCTTTTTTTAAGTTTATATATTTTCGGGATTACATTAGGCATACTTGTATCAGCAGGTTTACTTAGATTTGGACCATCTTTTGAAAATATTGCATGGTCTACAATGTTTCTAATAGCACCTTTTGGGTGTATATATTATCCAGTGGAAATCTTGCCAAATGTTTTTCAAAAAATTGCTTACTGCATGCCTTTGGTTTATGTATTTGAAGAGGCTAGAAGAATATTAATTGATCAAACTGTAAATATTGAAAACATTTATTTGGCTTTTTTGCTAAATTTTATTTACTTAATTGTTGCGATAGGATTATTTTATTACTCTTTTAATGAAGCTAGGAAAAAAGGAACATTAATTAATATAGGTGAGTGATGGCGCGCCCGCAAGGAGTCGAACCCTGAACCTCCAGAGCCGAAATCTGGCGCTCTATCCAGTTGAGCTACGAGCGCATTATGTATTAGTATTATAATATATGAAAAATATCATTAATTTAATTGTTAAGCAAAATTCAGATAAAAAAAGGATTGATGCATTCATTTTTGATAAATGTACTGAACTTAGTAGAAATAGAATCAAGAATTTAATTTTAGATAAAAAACTTAAAATTAATGGAAAAATTAATGAATTGCCCTCTAAAAATATAAGGCTGGGAGACAAGATTACTTTAGAAGTCCCTGAGCCAAAGCAAACTTCATTAAAACCTTTTAATTTTGCGTTAGACATTATTTATCAAGATGATGATTTAATTGTTATAAACAAACCAGCTGGAATATCAATGCATCCAGGACCAGGCAATTACGACAATACAGTTGTAAATGCTTTGATGAATTATGATAAAATTAAATTATCAAGTATTGGAGATGAGCTAAGACCTGGAATAATTCATAGAATTGATAAAGATACATCTGGTCTAGTGGTAGTGGCAAAAAATAATTTTAGTCATGAAAAAATTTCAAAACAATTCAGTGATCATTCAATTGAAAGAGTCTATAACGCTTTGGTATGGGGTAAATTAAGACCACAAACTGGAATTATTGAAACATTAATAACTAGAAGCCCAAGAAATAGACAATTAATGGATGTTAGTTTTGTAAAAGGGAAAAATGCAATAACAAAATATAAAACGTTAAAAGTTTTTGAAGGGAAAAACTGTCCTACACTAAGCTTAATAGAGTGTAAACTAAAAACAGGAAGAACACATCAGATAAGGGTGCATATGAACTTTAAAGGCAATCAGATTGTTGGCGATAAAAAATACAAAAAAAAATATAAAAAGTTAAAAAGTGTTGATGATGAATTAAATAAAAAAATAATAAAATTAGATAGGCAATTTTTACATGCTAAGGTTTTGGGATTTAAACACCCAAAAACTGGAAAAAAGCTTTTTTTTGAATCAAATTTACCAGATGATTTAAATAAATTAATTAATGTGCTCGAAAAATCTCACTAATTTGATGTTGTAAAAAAAAAAATGTTTATTAAATAAACTATAATAATTATGAATAGTGCTAAAACATACAATTTACCGATCCTTGCCAATGAAGGTGGATTAGGAGCATATCTTGCTCAAATAAAAAAGTTTCCTATGCTCGATGCGGAGGAAGAATATATGTTAGCCAAAAACTGGAAGAATACCGGAAATGTAAAATCAGCAGAAAAACTTGTTACTAGCCACTTACGATTAGTTGCTAAAATTGCAATGGGATATAAAGGTTACGGCTTGCCACTTAATGAAATGATATCAGAGGGAAACGTAGGATTGATGCAAGCGGTCAAAAAATTTGAACCAGATAAAGGTTTTAGATTGGCAACATATGCTATGTGGTGGATTAAAGCTGCGATCCAAGAATATATATTACGTTCTTGGAGTTTAGTTAAAATAGGCACAACAACTGCCCAAAAGAAATTATTTTTCAATTTAAAAAAAATTAAAAGCCAAATTGCTCCTGATACAGAGGGTGACTTACGAAATGAAGATGTAAAAAATATTGCAGAAAGACTTGATGTTAGTGAGGCTGAAGTAGTATCAATGAACAGAAGAATGGCAGGTAAAGAACATTCACTAAACGCACCTATTGGTGAAGATGGCGATCAATGGCAAGACTGGGTAGTAGATCAAAGCATGGATCAAGAGCTTAAGATTGCTCAACAAGAAGAGATGGAGCAAAGAAAAGATTTATTATCTGACTCAATAAAAATTTTAAATGATCGTGAAAAAGAAATTTTATATTCTAGAAGATTAACAGATAACCCAAGTACTTTGGAAGAATTAAGTAAAAAATTTAAAATAAGCAGAGAAAGAATAAGACAAATTGAAAATAAAGCTTTTGAAAAATTACAAAAGCATATGTTAAATTCAGCAAAATCTAAAAATTTACTACCAGCTAATTAAGATTTAAAGGGATCTAGGATAAGTATTGTGTCTTTTCTTTCAGGACTTGTAGAAATAGTCGATATTTTTGCTTCTATAAATTCTTCAATAAAATTTATATAATGTTGTGCTTCTTTAGGTAGTTCAGAAAATTCTTTTATTCCACATGTTGAAGATTTCCAGCCTTTAAATGATTTATAAATTGGTTTCACCTCAAATTGTTTTTCAGAAGATGCTGGCAAATAATCTATTTTTTTTCCATTTAAATCATATTCAACACAAATTTTTATCTCATCAAATTCGTCTAAAACATCTAATTTAGTTAAAGCTATTCCATTAATACCAGAAGTTTTAATAGTCTGTTTTACAAGAACACCATCAAACCACCCGCATCTTCTTTTTCTACTGGTAACTGTTCCAAATTCTTTGCCTCTTTCCCCAAGTCTTTCACCAATGTCATTTTTAAGTTCTGTTGGAAATGGGCCCTCTCCCACTCTAGTGGTATATGCTTTAGTTATTCCTAGTATATAATTTATTGTATTTATTCCACATCCTGAGCCAGTTGCTGCAGAAGATGCAACTGTATTAGACGAGGTAACAAATGGATAAGTTCCATGATCAACATCAAGCAAAATTCCTTGTGCACCTTCAAATAAAATTTTTTTATTTAATTTTTTAAATTCCTCTATTTTTTTCCATATTGGTTTACTATATTTTAATATTTTTGGAGCAATTTTTAAAAGATCCTCTTTTAATTTATACTTATCATATTCCTTTTTACCCATACCTCTCCTTAAAGAATTATGATGTTCAAGAAGAATTGTTAATTTAGTATCCAAATTTTCCTCTGAAGATAAATCAACTAATCTTATAGATCTTCTACCCACTTTATCTTCATACGCAGGTCCAATTCCTCTTCTAGTTGTCCCTATTTTTGTATTTTTAGTATTATCTTCTCTAAAAGAGTCCAGTTCGCTATGTATTGGTAAAATCAAGGTTGCGGCCTCGGATAAATACAAATTTTCTTCATTTACCTCTACACCTTGTTTTTTTATATCTTCAATTTCTTCTAAAAGTGCCCATGGGTTAACTACTACTCCATTACCAATTATTGATATTTTATTTTTTCTTACTATTCCAGAGGGCAGAAGCCTTAATTTGTATGTTTTGCCATCAATTACTAAAGTGTGTCCGGCATTATGACCACCTTGAAATCTAATAACTACATCAGCTTCGCTTGAAAGCCAGTCTACTATTTTTCCTTTACCTTCATCTCCCCACTGCGATCCAACTACTACTACATTTTTCATCTAAATTTTTTTTTTATATTAACTGCATTAAGATGGTTAATTGGCCCATGTCCTTTTCCATATTTTGGTGCATACTTAATTGCTTGGTTTACATATTTAATTGCAATTTCACAAGATCTCTTTAATGATTTTCCACATGAATAATACGTAGCAATTGCTGAGGATAATGTACAACCTGTTCCATGAGTATGGTTTGAAATTATTTTTCTATTTTTAAAAATAATAGTTTTATTTTTCTCTAAAAGAATATCGTAAGTAATTTTGGATTTAAGATGCCCACCTTTAATCAAAACATTCTTAGCTCCAATTTTTAGTAACTTTTTTCCAGCAATAATCATATCCTCTTTAGAATTTATTTGGTGATTTGCCAAAATCTCTGCTTCAGGAATGTTTGGTGTGATTAGAGTTGCTTTTTTCATAAGTTTTTTTTTTAAAATATTTATTGCATTTTTGTTGATTAGCCTTTCTCCTCCTTTGGCAACCATAACTGGATCTAATATAATTTTATTTACTTTTATTTTTAATATAGATTTTAAAACCGCATTTATGACTTTTGTATTTGCTAACATTCCAATTTTTATTGTATCCGGTCTTATATCTTTTGAACTAAATTCAATCTGTTTAGAAATAGCCGTGGGAGAAACATTAAATATTGACTCAACTCCAGTGGTATTTTGAACTGTTACCGCAGTTACGGCAGTCATAGCGTAAGATCCCAAAGAACTTACTGTTTTTATATCTGCCTGTATGCCAGCACCTCCAGATGAATCTGAGCCGGCAATAATCAATACTTTAGATTTAATTTTCAATTTAATTTATAGATCGTTTTACAAGATTAATACATTTCATCATTAACTTTTTATCATTAGACTCACACATAATTCTTATTTTAGGCTCTGTACCCGAGGCTCTTACCAAAATTCTTCCCTTGTTCATTAAAAGTTTTTTTGCATTAATAATGGAATTTTTACATTTCAATGAATTTATAACTAACTTATCTTTTACATTAATATTCACAAGTTTTTGGGGTATTTGTTTAAAATTGTTTAGTAACTCACTAGCTTTCTTTCCTTTGCTCATTGAATAAAGTATTTCTAAAGCAACAAGAATTCCATCGCCTGTTGTTGCAAAATTTCCAAGAATTATATGACCTGATTGCTCGCCACCTAGGTTGCATCTATTTTTTTTCATAGCCTCTTTAACATATCTATCTCCCACATCTGTTCTGATAAACTTTATTTTTTTTTCTTTGAAAAATTTTTCAAGTCCATAGTTTGACATAAATGTTCCCACTACCCCTCCTTTTAAAATTTTTTTTTTTTTCCATCGCAAAGCAATCATTGCCATAATCTGATCTCCATCAATTATTTTTCCTTTTTCATCACAAATTATAATTCTATCTGCATCTCCGTCTAAAGAAATTCCAAGGTGAACTTTTTTTTGATTTGAAAAGGATTTAATTGTATTTGGAAAGGTTGATCCACAATTTAAATTGATGTTTAAGCCATTTGGGGAAGTTCCAATTTGATAAACTTTAGCACCTAATGATTTGAGTATTTTTGGACCAGACTTATAACCGGCTCCATTTGCACAATCTATAGCTATCTTAAGACCTTTTAACGAAAATTTTTTTGGGAATTTACTTTTTAAAATATTTATATAATTGTCATTTGCATCCTCTAATCTCTTTACTCTCCCCAATACACTTGGTGCGGTTAAGTTTTTTGAAATTTTAGTGTCGATTAACTTTTCAATTTTTTTTTCGATTCTATCAGAAAGTTTTAACCCATCGGGGCCAAAAAGTTTTAGTCCATTATCGTAAAAGGGGTTGTGAGATGCGGTAATCATTATTCCTAAATTTGCATTCATTTTTTTGGTAAGCATAGCTAGACCATTCGTTGGCAATGGACCAAGTGTAAAAACATGCATTCCCGCTGATGCTAATCCTGATACAATAGCGGGTTCCAAGGTATATCCGGACAACCTTGTGTCTTTAGCTATAATTGCAGTTTGTTTTTTTTTCTTCAAATTTCTAAAGTAAGTACCAGCAGCTAGGCCAAACTTAAAAAACATATCACCATTAATTTTGTTTCGATTTACAGTTCCTCTTATACCATCTGTTCCAAAATATCTTTTACTCATTTGTTAAAAATAATTTTACTAAAAACTTTTATTGACTGTTTAATTTCATTTACATCATGTACTCTCAATATTTGTACTCCTTGCATGAGTGAGTGAATACTTGATGAAGCTGTTCCCCCAGCTCTATACTTACTATCGTTAGTGCCCGCTATATCTTTTATAAATTTTTTTTTTGATATACCTAACATTACAGGAAATCCTAGTGAGTGAAAAATGGATATTTGATTTAATAAAGTAATATTATGTTTCAAATTTTTACCAAAACCAATCCCGGGATCTAAAATTATATTATTATGATTAATTTTATTTGCCCTTATGGATTTTAATTTTTTTTCAAAAAAATCATATATGTCTAAAGTAACATTTTTGTATTTAGGATTTTTTTGCATCGTTTTTGGTGTTCCTTGCATATGATGTAAAACAAAAGGAATTTTACTTTTTTTTAATATACTTATCATTTTATCATCGAAATTTAATCCTGAAACATCGTTGAGCATATTAACTTTTAAAGGTAAAGAATTTTTTAAAACTAAACTTTTTCTGGTATCTAAGGAAACAAAGATACCATTTTTTTTTGCATATTTTATTTTAGATTTAACTCTATTCCACTCAATATTATCATCTATTGTATTTGAATTTGGTCGCGTTGACTCTCCTCCAATATCGATAATTTCAGCTCCTTCTTTTTTTAATTTATTTATTTGTCTATTAGCAGATTTTGATTTTAAATACTTTCCTCCATCTGAAAAACTATCCGGTGTTACATTTAATATACCCATTAATAATGGAAAGGGCTTAAATTTTATTTTTTTTATTTTTTTTATTTTAGTAATTTCTTTTAAATCTTTTAGAATTTTTTTTTTTACATTAGATCGGAGTGATTTAATATTTTTTATTTTAATTAATCTCTTTTTTTTTCTAGTAATCAATTCAATTGAATCAAATGAAATTAATTTGTTTCCGTTTAGCGGGAGGCTTTTTTTTTTATTTATTTTATCTTTAGAAATCTGGCCATAATAAAAATTACACGCTCGTGTGTAATATTTTACCATTTATTTAATGAACAATTTTTGGTTTTAGTCCAATAGATCCAAGGGCTGAGTCTTTATTTTCATCATCTTTTGCAAGATCTTGCTTAGTCTCAGGATATTTGTTTTTATTAATGATATCTTCTATTTCTTCACCAGTTAAAGTTTCGTATGTTAAAAGTGCTTTTGCAATTTTATGTAGATCGTCAATTTTATCTGTTAGTATTTTTTTAGCATGATTATATCCTTCATCTACTAATTTCCTGATCTCTTTATCAATTTTTTGAGCTACAGCCTCAGATACACTTTGTGTTTGAGTAACAGATCTTCCCAAAAATACTTCTTCTTGGTTTTCTCCGTATTCAACTGGTCCCATTTCTTCACTCATACCATATTTTGTAACCATTGCTCTTGCTAGCTGAGTAGCTTGATTTATATCTGAACCATTTCCTCCACCCGCTCCTGTTGTAATATTATCTTTTCCAAATATTAATTCTTCAGCAACTCTTCCACCAAAACAAACAGCCAATCTAGCTTTAAGATATTTAATTGAATATCCGTGTTTATCTCTCTCAGGTAAATTCATAACCATTCCTAATGCCCTACCTCTTGGTATTATAGTTGCTTTATGTATCGGATCATAATGAGGTAACATGTTGTATGATACTAAAGCATGTCCACCTTCATGATAAGCTGTTAGTTTCTTTTCATCCTCTGTCATAACCATTGATCTTCTCTCAGCTCCCATCATTACTTTGTCTTTAGCATCTTCAAATTCTTGATAAGTAACAATTCTTTTATTTTTTCTCGCAGCTAATAATGCTGCTTCATTTACTAAATTTGCTAGATCTGCACCTGAAAATCCTGGTGTGCCTCTTGCTACAGTTCTCAAATTTACATCAGGAGACATATTGATCTTTTTAGCATGAACTTTTAGTATTTTTTCTCTTCCAATTATATCAGGGTTTGAGACAACTACTTGTCTATCAAACCTTCCTGGTCTTAACAGAGCCGGGTCGAGAACATCCGGTCTATTAGTTGCTGCTATTATTATAACCCCTTCATTGGTATCAAAACCATCCATCTCAACTAAAAGCTGGTTTAATGTTTGTTCTCTCTCATCGTTGCCTCCACCAAGGCCCGCACCTCTACTTCTGCCAACTGCGTCTATTTCATCTATAAAAATAATACATGGAGAATGTTTTTTTCCTTGTTCAAACATATCTCTAACTCTTGATGCTCCTACTCCGACAAACATTTCAACAAAGTCTGAACCAGAAATTGTAAAGAATGGAACGCCCGCTTCGCCAGCAATAGCTCTTGCTAGTAAAGTTTTGCCTGTACCCGGAGGTCCAACTAATAAACATCCTCTTGGAATTTTTCCTCCAAGTCTACTAAATTTTCTTGGGTCTTTTAAGAATTCAACAACTTCTTCCACTTCTTCTTTTGCTTCTTCAACTCCCGCAACATCCTTAAATGTAACTTTTCCTTTAAGTTCATTCATTAACTTTGCTTTAGATCTGCCAAAGCCCATTGCTCCACCTTTTCCTCCTTGCATCTGTCTCATAAAGAAAATCCAAACCGCAATTAAAAGGAGCATTGGAAACCAAGATAAAAGTACACCTAGAAGAGATGGCATTTTTTCCTCTAATGGAGAAGCTGAAATACTTACTCCCTTGTCAGATAATTTTTCAATCAAATTTGGATCATTTGGTACGTAAGTGGAAAATTTTTGCCCATTTGAAAAAATACCATTTACATTATTTCCCTGAATCTCTACCTGAACTACTCGGCCATTTTCTACCTCGGATAAAAATTCTGAAAATATAATATTATTTTTTTGATTAAATGATCCTTGTGGATTTTTAAACATATTATATAGCCCTATAGTTAATAGGACTATTATTGCCCACATCGCTAGATTTTTTAAATTCATAAATAAATATATAACCTAATTAAGAATTATTATAAATTAAACAAGTGTTAAATTGTGGCAAATTTAACGTTTTTTTGTTTTTTCTTTACTAACTACCACAGAATTATGTATTTTTTCGATAATTGTGCCACCTAATGTCGCTTTAAATTGATCCTTATTTCTAAATTCTTTAAGAAGGTAAATTATTTTTTTACCTCTGGGAGGATAGTCCTTTTTGTTTATTCTTTTAATCAATTTTGACAAAGATCTAAAAACTACTTCATCTGGAAGTGAAAAAAATTTAGATGCTATCAAAAGTTTATTTCTATGGAATACGACATTTTTAGAAATATTATTATCTACTATTTCATTAATTGCATTGTTAGAAGATGCAAGATTCTTTAGTGTTAAGTTTAATTTATCGAAATCTAACCCTTGTATTTCTAGATTTGAAATTAATTTTCTTAATCTAACTCTTTGAAATTTGTTCATTTCATTAGATGGATCATCAACATAAAAATTAAAAATATTTTTAGCTATATAAATTAAATGTTTTTTTTTAATATTTAGCAGAGGTCTTGCTACAGTAACTAAACTGTTATTAAAAATAAAAATTTTTTTTGGATCTACAAAAGATGAAAGGCCTTCGGTACCTGATCCTCTTAATAATCTGATAAAAAATGTTTCATATATATCATTTTGATGATGCCCGGTTAGTATAGTTTTAATATTTAATTTTTTACACTCCTTAAATAAAATTTCATATCTTTTTTGTCTTGCTATACTTTGTATATTTGAAGAAGGTTTTTTTTCCTTTCCACCTAAGGATTTTTAAATTGATTTTTTTATCTTTAAGTTGATTTTTGACTTCTTTAGCTTCTTCATCTGAACCTTTCCTAAGACCATGATCAACAATATAAAAAAAAGGTTTGATTTTGTTATTATTTTTAGATTTATAACAACAAATAAGAAAACATAGGGCCATACTATCAGGTCCACCAGAAACTGATACGGCAACCTTATTTTGAATATTTAATTTTTTAAAGTTTTTTTCAAAATTGTTATAAATTCTTAATATTTTTTTATTTTTAAGACTTGTTTTAAAATTCAAATTATTAGGTATTATTTTTTTTGCACTCAAACTTTTTTTCTTCATATTTAGCTTTTTGAAGGATGGATTGTGATGCATCAGGATATTCTTTTTCTAAGCTTGTAATCATAATACAGCCCTGATCTTTTTCTCCAATTTGTACTAATGATACACCTAATTTTAATAAATTGTCAGGAGCTTTTTCACTTTTTGGATATTTTTGATAACCTTCTAAATAAGCTGAAGCTGCATCTACATATAATTGTCTTATTCTAAATGTTTCTGCAAACCAATACTGTGCGTTTCCAGCAAGTTGGTGACTTGGATTAGTCTGTACAAATTCTTTTAAAGCTCTTTCAGCAGTGTTGTAATCTCCAACTTTTAAAAAAACTTGTTGCAAACTCATATTGTTTTTCTGGTGTATCTTCAGGTAATAATTTTTCAATACTTTCTACACTTTCTAAAAGCACTGTTGAAGTTGAGTCCACAGATTGAGTTTGCTGAGTTGTTGCTGATGTTGTCATATCTTTATAAGATATACTTCCTAAATCTTGTGGTTCAGATGTACCTGGTAAAATCTTTTCTTCATTTGAAACATTTTCACTTAAATTTGAGACATCCGAGCTCACTACATTTCCTAGTGTTTTTTCAACTTGCTCAAAACGAAGTTGATTATCAGATTGTAATTTCGTCAATCTATTAGAAAGTTTATCAAGCTTAAAATTAATTTCCTCAAATTTATTTGTTAAATCTCTAAACTGATTTTCAATCTCAGATAATTTTAAAAGATGTCTTGTTAAGGCCTCCTCAGATCCATCTCCAGTAAATGTCCCGCTCTCATTATTAACATTATTATTTTCAAAAGAATCTGAATAGACAGCTCTTTCTAAAGTTTTTATATCTTGCTGCAAAGCCTCTAATATTTGTAAAACATTATGATTATCAGAATAAGCTGAACTAATTCCGAATTTAAGAAAAAAAACAATTATTAAAAATTTTAAAACAAATCTTATATTCATTATACTTAATAGTTTTTAGATATAATGATGGCAAAAAAAAGACCCATCACTCTAAATTTTTTAAAGTAATGGGTCTTAAATGATTTATTATTATATTTTCTTTAATTAGCTTTTACTGTTACAGATCTTCTATTTTTTGACCAAGCTAATGGATTTGATCCAGAGTCCACTGGTCTCTCCTTACCGTAGCTAATTACTGAAATTCTATTTTCTGATATACCATATGTCATTAAATAGTCTTTAGCTGCGTTTGCTCTTCTTTCACCTAATGCTAAGTTATATTCTCTAGTTCCTCTTTCATCAGCGTGACCTTCTAGAACAACGTTAATGTCAGAATTTTTTCTTAACCAAGCTGCTTGTTTTCTTAATGTGTCTCTTGAAGCAGTAGTTAACACTGACTCGTTGGTAGCAAAAAACACTCTGTCTGGAACTCCATCCGCTAAATATTCTACTGTATCTGTTCCTGTATATACATCGCCTTGTATTTGAGAATCAATCTTTGCTGCTTGTTGTGCACATGCAGATAGCAATAAAGCAAAAATCGAAGCCAAGATTAAATTATAAGTTGATTTTTTAAATATCATACTGCTCCTTAAATTCTTTTTATAAAACTATTAGTTTCACAACTAAATAAATCTTTCAAGATAAGAAATCAACTGAAAATATTGAAAAATATAAGGTTATACTTGCTAATTGCTTAGTAATGAGGACCAAGATGGGTCCGAAGCGTCGGTTTCTGTTATAACCTGTCTTTCATTGTACCCTGTTAAGTCGATTGACCAAAGTTTTGCTGAAAACCCTTCACCATCACTATTTGATTTCGTTTCTCTATAAAAAATTAAAACTCTACCGTTTGGAGACCATGAGGGAGCCTCTTGATAATAATTTTCAGTCAATAGTCTCTCCCCTGAACCGTCTGTTCTCATAACACCTATATAGAATTTTCCTTTATGAAGTTTAGTAAATGCAATTAAGTCGCCTCTTGGTGACCATACCGGTGTTCCATAAAGACCATTTCCAAATGAAATTCTTTTTACTCTTGATCCGTCACTTTTCATTACATAAATTTGTTGGTAGCCACTTCTATCTGAATTAAATGTTATAAATTTTCCATCTGGAGAATAAGATGGAGAAGTATCAATTGATGGATGATTTGTAATTCTCTCTACAATTCGATTTTCTAAATCCATTGTATAAATATCCGAATTTCCGTCTTTAGCAAAACTCATAATTATTTTTTTTCCATCTGGTGAAAATCTTGGTGCAAATGTCATTCCTGGAAAATCTCCTACTACCTCTTGTATTCCTGTTTCAATATCAAGCAAATAAACTCTCGGAAGATTTTTAAAATAAGATAAATAAGTTACCATCTGATTTGTTGGATTAAACCTTGGAGTCAAAACTAACTCATTACCTAAAGTTAAATATTTTATATTAAAACCATCTTGATCCATGATAGCAAGTTTTTTAATTCTTTTTGTTTTTGGACCCTCTTCAGATACATAAATAATTCTCGTATCAAAATATCCTTTTTCACCTGTTAATCTCTCATAAATTTTGTCAGAAATTATATGACCTATCCTTCTCCAATTATTTGGAACCGTTGTAAAAGCTAGAGCTAAAATTTCTCTCGCAGCCAGTACGTCCCACAATCTAAATTCAACCCTAACTTTTTCATCTTTAAATTCAACTTTTCCAGTTATCAATGCTTGAGCTTTAATTAAAGACCAATCTTCAAATCTAGGTTTCAGATGTGCTACATCTGGTTTTTGTAAAAAAGCTTTTTTCTCTAATGGATTAAACAATCCTGTTGCTCTTAAGTTATTTTCAATTACGATTGAAATTTCATTTCCAATTTGATCAACTTTAATTTCTTTTTTTAAAGCATCTGTAGTTTCTTTATCAGAATAAATTGCGGAAACAGCTATTGGTAAAGGGTTTAAGTTTCCCCTAGTTATATCTACCTCGATTAGAGCAAATACTTTTAAAGGTATAATTAATGAGATTAAAAATATAATTAATTTTATTTTTTTCATTATCCCTCTAACATTTCTCTGGCATCAAAATTTAATTGCAAATCTTTCCATTTTTCATAGCCGGTTGTTGGCACTCTTAATGGTTGACAAAGCTTAACTGCCCTTAACGCACTTTCAGCCAGTACTTTATAAAATCCCTGACCTGGTTTATTCATCCTAGCATGGTCTAATATTTCTGATTGTATCACTGTCCCATCTGGTTTAAGTTTTAATTTTATTCTTACTAATAAATTTTCATTATAAGGTAAACCCAAAGGTATGCTCCAGCAACCAAAAATTTGAGCTTTTAAAGCATCCTCTTCGTTTAACGTTAAACCTGATAATTTCATTGATTCATCATCTGACTGGGTAATTTCATCATTCTTTATATTTGTTTCTGCAAAATTCTCCTTAGATTTATCTATAAGAGCTGCAATATTATTTGGGTCAAATAACTCTTTTTTTTCAAATTCTGATACTTGTTTGGCTTTATTATCCTCTATTTTTGGGTTTTGTTTATCTTTTTCTATTTTTTTAATTTTTTCAATTTCTTGATCTGGTAAAGGAATAGCATCAGGTTTTTCTTTTTTAACTTTTTTTGGTGGAGCTTGATCGGATACTAATTTCTCTTTTTCTTTTTTCACTTTTTCAATTATTTTTTCTGCTTTAGGTGCAAACGGTATATTTGTTTGATCTGCAATTTGAATTAGTTCAACTGAAACTATTGGAGGAATATCAATTGGTTTTTTTGCAATAAATGGGAAGCTAACGATTGCAATTGCAATAATTGATACGTGAAATAAGAATGATAAAAGTAAATTTTGAGGCATTCACTACCTCTCTTTATATGGTTCTGATATTAATGCTACTTTGGTAAAACCAGATCCAGATAACATTCCCATTATTTCAAGCACCCTTCCATAGTTTATTGCTTTATCACCCCTAACATAAATTCTTGTATCGGTTCTATTTTTAGATACAGCCAAAATTTTTGCTGTTAAGCTATCAAACTCAACTTTAGACTCTTGAATAAAAATCTCTCCTTTTGAATTGATTGTCAAAGTTAATGGTTCTTGTTCCTCAGGCAGTGAGTCTGCTGAGGTTTCGGGAAGATCTACTTGAACTCCTACTGTAAGAAGGGGAGCTGTAACCATAAATATAATTAATAGTACCAACATCACATCAACAAATGGAGTCACATTGATTTCGCTCATAGGTTCTTTGGATGATCGACCAAGTTTAAAAGACATATTAAATTATTGCTAAAAATCTTTTTGAAAAATCCTCTAACTTATTAGAATATTTTCTCGCATCACTATTGAATTTATTAAAAGCCACAACTGCAGGTATAGCAGCTAACAAACCTAACGCTGTTGCAAAAAGTGCTTCAGCTATTCCTGGAGCAACAATAGCTAAGCTTGTATTTCTAGAAATCGCTATTGATTGAAATGAATTCATTATTCCCCAAACTGTTCCAAACAATCCTATAAAAGGTGCAGTCGCACCAACTGTTGCTAAAAAGGTAAAATTCTTTTCAATCACTGACATTTGCTTTTCAATGTTTGTTGCCATAACGTTTGTTAATCTTTGGCTAAGATTTGATTTAGACCTAGATTTTAAAACAGTTTGCATGGAATCTTTAAATACCATAGCCATAGGGTCGTCCATTTCTGATGGTAAATTATTATAAAAACTCTCAGCAGACTTAGATCTCCAAAACTTTTCTTCAAATTCTAAAGTTGATTCATTTATTTTTTTAAACATTCTAAATTTTTGAAATATAATTGCCCAAGAGTAAATTGATGCTGCGATTAGCATTAACATTACTAATTTAACAATTATATCTGCTCTTATAAATAAGTTAAGTATCGAGAAATCTGTACTTGAAGACAACCCAACAGCTTGTGTTGCTATATCTGCTTCCATTCAACGTTTCTCACACTAAAATGTGTCATGAATATGACTCGAAATTCCACAATTTTATTCATTTTTATAAGTGTTATAATAGTAACTTGCTATAAGTATCGCGTCAGCTTTATTTGAATCTTTTTTTCTTTTCAATTTGTCTGAAATTTTTGGGAATATTTCTATAGCTCGTGAACGGCTTGCATCCTTTGACGTGTTTATGAGATTAAAGTACTTTTTCCACTTTGTGGGTCTAACAAAATGAATAGGTAGTTGCATTGCAGAGCAAATACCCTTAACAACTCCAAAAGATTGGCCAAAATTAAACATACTGGTGACACCTTGTCCTGGCATTGCACTTACATGTTCAACAACAACACATACATCTTTATGGTTAATTTCAGATAATCTAAGATTGATCTCATTAAAAAGTTGATTCCCATTTACTTGTTTTTTATTTTTTTTCCCTTCTGCCATTGATGGCATTTCGATAACATCAACTATTTTTCCATTTTCAAAAAAGCAGATTGCCCCTGATATTCCGGGATCTATTCCGATTATAAACATTTAATCCTTGAATTTAACATTACTATAAACATTTTGAACATCATCAACATCTTCCATGCTCTCTAAAAAACTTACAATTTCTTGTTGTTGATTTTTTTCAACTTCTATATGAACTATTGGAACCCACTCAATTCCTGTTGAGATAAAAGTTGCTATCTGTCCTTCTAATAATTTTTTTACTTTATAAACATTTACTTTCTCACAATGAATTTCATGAAAATCTTTACGATAAGATATACAATCTTCAGCTCCTGCATCTAAAGCTAGTTCAAATACTTTTTCTTCAGAAATTAAATTATAATCAATTTTTATAACCCCCATCTGTTTAAAATTGTGAGATGATGATCCTTGGGCACCAAAACTTCCTCCATTTTTTTGGAATAGAGTTCTTATAGATGAAGCAGTTCTGTTTTTGTTATCCGTTAATGTATCTACAATAACTGCAATATTTTTTGGTCCAAAACCCTCATATCTTATGCTCTCAAAATTAGACTGATCACCAATCTCAGACTTTTCTATAGCTCTATCAATATTATCTTTTGGCATGTTTGCACCTCTAGCTGATTGAATGGCTGCTCTAAGCCTAGGATTCATCTCTGGATTTTTATCTCCTAATTTTGCTGCAACAGTAATTTCTCTTGAAAGTTTAGAAAATATTTTTGATCTAATTTTGTCTGCTTTACCTTTTTTATGCTTGATACCTGCCCAATGAGAATGACCTGCCATTATTTATTTTGTATTTACTAATACACCCCCTGTTATAAAACTTTTAATTTTTACAGCTAACCCAGTTTCTTTACTTACATCAACTATCACTCCAGATATCGATGCCTCCCCTTTTGATGGAAAATGTTTTTTTGAATCCTCTTTTAAAAATCTATTAATTGAATTATTTTTATCCATACCAATTACAGAGTCGTAATCTCCGCACATTCCTGCATCTGTAAGATAACCTGTTCCTCCCAATAGTATCCTGGCATCATTTGTTGGCACATGAGTATGGGTGCCAACTACTAGAGATGCTTTGCCATCTAAAAAATGTCCAACCGCCATTTTCTCACTTGTAATTTCGCCATGAATATCAACAACCAAACAATCATAATCTTTTTTTAAACATTTTTTTTCTAAAAATATTTTTAGAGACTCAAATAAATCTTTACATTTTTTCATAAAAACATTTCCCATTAAGTTCAAAACTCCAACTTTTAAACCATTTTTTGAATTATAAATTGAAAACCCTACTCCAGGTAAATTTTCATCCATATTCAAAGGCCTCAATAATCGTGTTTGATTTTTTATAAATTCATAAGTTTCTTTTTGATCCCAAATATGATTTCCACTTGTAACAACATCAACTCCACATGATAAAAACTCATTAATAATGTTTTCTGTAATACCAACTCCTTCTATTGCAGCATTCTCTCCATTCACAATAGTAAAATCAATAGACTCATCTTTAATAATTGATTTCAAATTTTGTTTTATAGCGTTACAACCTGTTTGACCAACAACATCTCCTAAAAATAGTATTCTCACTTCAATTTTTCCTCAGTAATTACTGCATCAAGCTTTTTATCAAATTTATTAATTGGAAGTTTTTTAATTTTCTGAAATGAAAAGGCAAGCCCAATTTTAATTATTTTTTTTACCTTAAAGTTTTTATCAAAATATCTATCGTAAAATCCACCACCATATCCTAACCTATTTAAACTATTATCATACGCGACAAGGGGGACAAGGATTAAATCAGGTACTATTTTATTTTCTGCTTTAATAGGTTCTGGAATCCCAAGCTTATTTATTTTGAGGGGATTTGCGAAAGAGTATCTATAGAAATCCATATGATAGTTTTTTTTTATTTTTGGTAAGCAAATAATATAATTTTTTTTTTCTAAAAACTTGAGCAGATTTAAACAATCAAATTCATAATTAATTGGGATGTAGCCGCCAATAATCTTTATATTGCTATATGTTTTTTTTATTACTTCAAAAATATTTGTAATAGTAGTAAAATCTATTTCTAAATAATTATTTCTTCTAATTTTTATATATTTTTTTCTTAAATTTTTTTTCAAGGATTTTCTAATTTTTATGAAAATTTATTTTTGTTCATAAATTCTTCGATTTGATTTGAGGCATCATCAATGATTTTTTCATAACCATTATTTAAACTTTCTAATTCATTTTTAAATTTGTTTTGCTCTTTTTGTAAATTTTTTATTTCATTATCTTTGTCATTTTTATAATTGTAAACCAAAGATTTTAATTCTTTAAATTTATTCTTAAGTTCATCAATTTCGCTTTTCTTTTTTTCAATATTTTTTTTTGTTTCAAAATACTCGTCCATTAATGTTATGGATGTAATTAATAATAATTTATTTTCACCCAAATTTCCTAGGTTTGATTTTAATTGATTAAATTTTTCAGATAAATGTAGAGATAACTCCTGAAGATGTTCCTCCTGTCCATCTTCACAAGATAGCAGAAATTCCTTACCATTAAATTTTATATTTACATTTGCCATTTATCTATTTCTTCTATTAAATACTCTGTCTCCTGATTTAATTCATCAAGTTTTTGATTAAACTCAATTTGCTTATTTTCATCTTGTTTTTTATTTTTTTCAAGATTCTCAATTTTTTTTTGTGCATTTTCCAATTCCTCAGCTAAGGTTTTGTACTTTTCCTCTAAATTATTTTTTTCAATTTCTAATTGATTTTTTTGATCCTTAAGACTCTCTACTTCTAATTGTTCTTTATTTTGTATCTGAGAAACTTCAAAGTTATTCAGCTTATTTAATAATGTATAAAGTTTTTTTTCTTTTTCCTGAAAAGATTTCATATATATAAATATATTATTAAATTGTACTATCAGAGTCTACATAGGTCAAAACTTGAATAAAATTAACAAAGAACTAGCTAACGCCATAAGATTTTTATCTATAGATGCGGTTCAAAAAGCAAATTCTGGTCATCCGGGAATGCCTATGGGTATGGCGGATGTAGCAACCATTCTTTTCAAAAATTTTCTAAATTTTGATCCAAAAAATCCTAACTGGATAAATAGAGATAGATTTATTTTATCTGCTGGCCATGGTTCGATGTTGCTATATTCACTACTTTACTTAACAGGATATAAAAGTATTAGTTTAAACGACATTAAAAATTTCAGACAACTTAATTCAATTTGTGCAGGACATCCTGAGTACCACCCAAATTCTGGAATAGAAACTACAACTGGTCCTTTAGGACAAGGCATTTCAAATGCAGTTGGCTTTGCTTTAGCTGAAGAAATTTTAAAAAAGAAAGTTGGGAAGAATATAATTAATCACAAGACTTATGTTTTAGCTGGGGACGGTTGTTTGATGGAAGGAATAAGCCATGAAGCATTGAGCCTTGCGGGTCATTTGAAATTAAAAAATCTTATTTTGCTATTTGATAATAATTCTATATCAATTGATGGTCCTACAAGTTTAGCAGTATCTGATGATCACAAAAAAAGATTTAACAGTTATGGATGGGATTTTTTAGACATTAACGGACACAATGAAAAAGAAATATTTAAAGCTTTAAAGAAAGCACAAAATTCAAAAAAACCAATTGCTATTTCATGTAAAACTACAATTGGATATGGTTCACCAAACAAATCAGGTAAATCTTCAGCACATGGGAGTCCGTTGGGTGAAGATGAAATTAAATTAGTTAGAAAAAAATTACAGTGGAAATATGAACCTTTTGAAATACCTAAAAAAATATTAGATGAGTGGAGAGCTATAGGTATTAGAGCTACAAATAAAGCTTTCTTGCATCAAAAAAATTATCAAAAAAAATTATCTTCAATGGGCTGGCTAGGCTGGTCTATGTCAAATAATTTTAATAATAATTTTCCACCTAAAAATAATTTAATAAGAAGTTCAATTAATTCTGAAATTGAAAAAGTGAAATTGGAATATTTAAAATCTTTGGAACCCATAGCTACTAGAAAATGTTCTGAAAAATATTTGGAAATTGTTTCAAAAATTTTAAATTTAATTGGAGGTTCGGCAGATCTTGCTGGATCAAATAATACAAAAACAAAAAATCATAATATTATAAAGCCAGGAAATTTTTCAGGAAATTATATCCATTATGGAGTTAGGGAACATGCCATGTGTGGTATAATGAATGGCTTAGCATTACACAGTGGATTAATTCCTTATGGGGGAACTTTTTTAATTTTTAGTGATTATTGTAAACCCTCAATAAGACTAGCGGCTATGATGAAGCTAAGAGTGATTTATGTTTTTACGCATGACTCTATTGGTCTTGGAGAAGATGGTCCAACGCACCAACCTATTGAACAATTAAATAGTTTAAGATCTATTCCAAACTTAAATGTATTTAGACCATCAGATATGATTGAAACATTTGAATGTTGGGATCTAGCGCTTAAATATAATAATACGCCTAGCGTAATTGCATTAACAAGACAAAAAATTAACCCTGTAAGAAAAAAAGAAAGTTCTAAAAATCTTTCTTCGAGTGGTGCCTACGAAATATTAAGAACAAATGATAAAATAAAACTAACAATACTCTCTTCAGGATCTGAAACTAGCCTGGCATGTGAAATTAGTCATAAATTGGCCACAGAAAATATCTATTCAAAAGTTATTTCAATGCCTTGCCTGGAATTATTTGATCAACAAACAAAAGATTATCGTAACAAAATATTAGATGAAACTGATCTGGTTATTTCAATTGAGGCCTCTGAAACAAGTTTCTGGAAGCAATATACTGGAAAAAAAGGATTAAATTTTGGAATAGATAACTTTGGAAAGAGTGCACCATATAAAGACATATATGACATTTTTGGATTAAATTCTGAATATATAACAAAAAAGATTAAAGAAAAAATATGAAAATAAAAGTTGGAATTAATGGAATGGGAAGAATTGGTAGAATGATTGTTCGTTCAATAGTAGAAAATAATTATTCTAATTTTGAAATAAAACATATAAATAATAGAACTAACTCAGAGACATGTTCAAGTCTTTTAAAGTATGATTCAATACATGGCAAATTTAACGCAGAAGTTACATTCGATCAAAATAACCTCATACTTAATAAAAATAAAATTTCATTTAGTCAAGAGGAAGATATTAATAAAATCGATTGGAAAAAATTTGGTGTTGATTACGTTTTTGAATGCACTGGCAAATTTAACTCTAAAGATAAATTAATGCCTCATTTAAAAAATGGTGCAAAAAAGGTTATTGTATCTGCTCCTTGTAAAAATGCTGATAAAACAATTGTATTTGGAGTTAATGAAAAAGATATAAAAGAAGAAGACAAAATAATCTCTGCAGCATCGTGCACAACTAACTGTCTTGCTCCGGTTGCTTATGTTCTAAATGAAAATTTTGGAATTGATAAAGGTTTCATGACAACAATTCATGCATTTACAAGTGACCAAAGAATATTGGATAATTCACATAAGGACCCAAGAAGAGCAAGATCGGCAAGTCAATCGATCGTACCAACTTCTACAGGAGCTTCAAAATCAATAGCTAAAATTATTCCCTCTCTTAAAGGTAAGCTGGAGGGTATTGCAATGAGAGTTCCAACTCCGAATGTGTCTTTAATTGAACTAGTTTTCTGCTCAAATAAAGAGGTAAGTATTGAAACAATTAACTCGGCATTTAAAAAATTTATAAAGAGCCAAGATAAAAAAATAATCGAAATGACTAATGAAAAGCTTGTATCAATTGATTTTAATCACAACTCTGCATCATCAATTATAGATACTTCACTTACAAACGTTGTTGGAAAGAATATGGGCAAAATTTCTGCTTGGTATGATAATGAGTGGGGATTTTCAAACAGAATGTGTGATATAGCAGAATTTATTCATAAAAATTCTTAATGAATTACATCAAAGATAAAAAAGACCTTAATGGTAAAATTGTTTTATTAAGACTTGACCTGAATGTGCCAATTAAGAATGGTAAAATAACTGATGAAACGAGAATAGATAAAATTTTACCAATTTTTAAATATTTGATTGAAAAAAATTCAAAAATAATCGTAATTTCTCATATAGGTAGACCAAAAGGAGTTAGGAATGAGAAATTGTCTTTAGATCCAGTTTGTAAATGTCTGGAGACAAAACTACAAAAAAAAATAGAGCTTATTAAAGATAATATTTATAATTTAAATAAAAAAAACTTATCTAAAAAGTTTGTTAATCAAATAATATTTCTAGAGAATATAAGATTTTATAAAGAGGAAGAAGATAATAATAATGAATTTTCAAAACAACTTGCTAGTCTTGGAGATTTATTTGTTAACGATGCATTCTCTTGCTCGCATAGAACGCATGCTTCGGTATGTCGGATTACAAAATTTTTACCTTCATATGCTGGTTTGCAATTTGAAACTGAGATAAATGCCTTAAAAAAAGTTACTACAGAAATTAAAAAGCCAATTACATGTATTGTTGGTGGATCAAAAATATCAACTAAAATTCCAGTAATTAAAAATTTAATTCCTAAGTTTGATAATATTATAGTTGTAGGAGGAATGGCTAATAATATTCTTAAATTCAAAGGCCATCCAATTGGAAAATCACTTCAGGAAATAAATTGTGAGGCAATTATAAGTGATATATTTAAACTTGCTAAAAATCACTC
Source organism: Pelagibacteraceae bacterium AG-365-D07 (assembly GCA_003280005.1). Taxonomy (GTDB): domain Bacteria; phylum Pseudomonadota; class Alphaproteobacteria; order Pelagibacterales; family Pelagibacteraceae; genus Pelagibacter. Next base: position 55,655 of record QCGH01000006.1, read on the forward strand.
GTGCTCTATCATTTTTCCACAGGATGTGGTTGTTGGAAAAACAATTGAAAGTAACGGTGAAATTAAAGAGCTTAATGAAGTGAATAATGATGATTTAATCTTGGATATTGGTCCCAAAACAATTGAGAATATTTCTAAAATAATCGAAAAAAGTAAAACAATTTTATGGAATGGACCAGCGGGATATTTTGAAAATTTTCATTTTGCAAAAGGAAGTTTTGAAATAGGAAAAAAAATTGCTGAAAAAAACAAATTAAACAAAATTTTTTCAGTCGTTGGTGGCGGAGATACAGTCGCTTTAATAAATAATATTGGTATTTTCGATTCTTTCAATTTTGTTTCAACTGCTGGTGGAGCATTTTTAGAATATCTTGAAGGTAAAAAATTGCCTGGTATAAAGGCTCTTAACTGATGTCTGAACTAAACAAAATTGTGCTTAAAATTTTATCAAGCGGAAAAGGTATTCTTGCTGCTGATGAAAGCACCGGTACAATGACAAAGAGACTTGAGGCTGTAAAAGTAAAATCGAATGTGGAAAATAGACTTAATTTTAGAAATGCGCTTTTTACATCTGAAAGCATGAAAACATGCATAGGTGGAGTAATTTTGTATGACGAAACAATCAAACAATCCTCTGGTTCTAAAACTATTCCTGAATTAATTGCTGAGAGTGGCGCTATTTCAGGAATAAAAGTAGATACAGGAGCAAAGACTTTAGCTGGCTCGCCTAATGAGAAAATTACTGAAGGTCTTGACGGTTTAAGAGAAAGGTTAAAAGAATATTATAAATTAGGAGCAAGGTTTACTAAATGGCGGGGTGTATATTCTATCTCAGATAAATATCCAAGTAAATTATCAATCCACTCAAATGGTCATGCTTTAGCAAGATATGCTGCTTTGGTTCAGGAATCTGGTATGGTTCCAATTGTTGAACCCGAAGTTCTAATGGACGGCAATCATTCAGCTAAAATATGCTATGAAAAAACATCTGAGGTTTTAAAAAAATGTTTTGAAGAATTGATAATTAATAAAATTGACTTAACTGGGATAATATTAAAACCAAATATGATTTTAGATGGAACGAAAGCAATAAAAAAAATTAATAGCGAACAAGTTGCAGAATTAACTTTAAAATGTCTTAAAGAGTCGGTTCCTCAAGAGGTGCCTGGAATTGCATTTCTCTCAGGTGGTCAAAGTGAAGTAGAGGCAACAGAAAATCTAAATTTGATAAATAAAGTTAATAACACAAAATTTATTATGACTTATTCATATGGAAGAGCTTTGCAACAAAGTGCCCTTAAACACTGGTCAAAAGACATAAAGGACATTTCTGGCACTCAAAAAGTTTTTAATCATCGTGCAAATTTATGTTCGCTTGCGGCTCGAGGGAGATGGTCTAAAGATCTTGAAATTCAAAGCTAAATTTATTTATTTAATATCTCCTAATAAAATTTATCAGAACTTTTATAGAGATTTGAGAAAAGTTTTAAATTCAAACAAAGTCAAATATTTTCAATTAAGGTTAAAAAAAACATCTAAAACTAAAATCATCAATATTTCAAAAGAAATTATAAAAATATGCAAAACTTCGAATGTAAAATTTATTATTAATGACGATCCTTTAATTGCAAAAAAAGTTGGGGCAGACGGTTGTCACCTTGGCCAGAAAGATTTACATATTAAAAAGGCAAAAAAAATATTAAAAAATAAAATTATTGGAATTACTTGCAATAACTCAGTTAAAAAAGCTAAAGTGGCAATAAAAAATAATGCTGATTATATCGCTTTAGGAGCTTTTAATTCCAGTAGAACTAAAAATATAAAGTATAGAGCAACAATTAATGATTTAAAAAAATTCAGAAAGCTGACAAAAAAACCAATAATTGCAATAGGTGGAATAAACGATAAAAATTATAAAAAACTTTTGTTGAATAAAGCTGACTTTTTAGCTATTTCAAGCTTCGTTTGGAGAAATAAAAACTTAAAACCAGAAAAAGCAATAAGACAATTAAAATGAAGATATCGGGTAATGAAATTAAAAATGGAATGATCATTGAGCACAAAAATGATTTATGGGAGGTTTTAAAAACTCAGCATGTTAAACCCGGCAAGGGCGGTGCTTTTAACCAAGTTGAGATGAAAAGTATTAATAAAGAAACAAAACTTAATGAAAGATTTAGATCTAGTGACAGTATAGAAAGAGCAATTGTTGAAGAGATTGATTATAATTTTTTATATGAAGATAAAGGTGAGTTTTATTTTATAGATAACAAAACATTTGAACAAATAAGCTTAAAAAAAGAATTATTAGGAGAAAAACATAAATTTCTAAACGAAGGTTTACAGGTAACAATAGGAATGTATAATGAAATACCGATTAAGATAGAACTTCCAAATCAAATTGAATGTAAAATTAATACTACCGACGCAGCAATCAAAGGGCAAACGGTTTCGTCATCTTACAAACCTGCACTTTTGGAGAATGGAATTAATATTCTTGTTCCACCTTTTGTTGAGAGTGGAGATAATATTCTAGTAGATACTAGAACAATTGAATACATAAAAAAAGTTTAAAATTTATGAAATCAATTTCTCCAAATTTAAACATCATGATCAAGGCTTGTGAGAAGGCTGCTAAGGTATTGGTGCGTGATTTTGGTGAAATTGAAAATCTACAAGTTTCAAGAAAAGGACCAAGAGATTTTGTAACTAACGCAGATACGAAAGTGGAAAAAATTTTAATAAATGAATTATCAAAAAAAAAGTTTTCTATAATAAGCGAAGAATGTGGAACAAAAATAAAAGGGGACAAAAATAACTTTTGGATAATTGATCCAATAGATGGAACTACAAATTTTTTACATGGAATTCCTCATTTTTGTATATCTTTGGCCTATGTAAGCGGTGCAGAAATTATTTCTGGTGTAATATTTGACCCAATTAAAAATGAATTATTCTACGCTGAAAAAAATAATGGTGCTTTTTATAACAATCAGAGAATAAGAGTATCAAAAAAGAAAAGTTTAGAGGAATGTTTGTTTGGTTCCAATTTAGAGGGTATTGAAAATACTGAGTTAAACACGAGAATTAGTGGAAGTGCGGCTTTGGATTTGGCTTATGTTGCCTCAGGAAGACTGGATGGCTTTTATCAAAAAAAACTTAATATTTGGGACATAGCAGCTGGCATTATCTTAGTTAACGAGGCTGGAGGCATAATTGGCCCTATAGATACAAAACAAATTAAAAACCACAAAATAATTGCTTCCTCCGAAATTATATCTAAAGATTTAAGCCATTTACTTAAAAACTTTTAATTGTTTTATAAAAAAGTTTTGCTATAAAACCGCTATGAAAAAAAAAATTCATCCAGACTATCATAACATAAAGGTGCAGATGACAGATGGGTCTCAATTTGAAACGAAATCAACTTGGGGAAAAGAAAACGAAATATTGAAATTAGAAATCGACCCAAAATCTCATGCGGCTTGGACTGGTGGGAAACAAAAAATTTTAGATAAAGGGCGTGTAAGTAAATTTAATAAAAAATTCCAAAATTTTAGAACATCGAAGTAGTTAATGACAAACGGTCCACTAATGCCAGTTGCTACAGCTATTTGGTTAATAGATAATACTTCTCTCACATTTAAACAGATTGCTGATTTTTGCAAAATGCATGAGGTTGAAATAAATAGTATTGCAGATGGAGAAGTTGGAAAAGGGATTGTTGGATATAATCCAATTATATCAGGCCAACTGACTAAAGAAGAAATTGATTTGTCAAGCAAAGACTCGAGTAGACCTCTAAAAATTTCAGAAAATAAAATTGAAATAACCGCTGAAAATAAAAAAGATAAAAAATATGTACCTTTATCTAAACGTCAAGATAAGCCTGACTCGGCTCTTTGGTTAATTAAACATCACTCTAAATTGAAAGATTCACAAATTGCAAAACTAATTGGAATAACTAGTGCATCAGTTAAATCTATTAGAAATAAAAGTCATTGGAACTACAATAGTCTAAACCCAAAAGATCCCGTTGCCATGGGACTTTTTTCACAGAAAGACCTTTTGGATTCTTTAGAAAAGGCAGATAGAAGAATTAAAAGGGAACAAAAATTAAAATCAAATTAATCAAAGTAAACAAAAATAAATAGACAAATTTAATATATAGTGATAGTTAAGCATTTTTTTGGAGGTAGTTATTAAAATAGAAGTCAAAGATAATAATGTTGAGCAAGCTTTAAGAATTTTGAAAAGAAAACTTCAAAAAGATGGATTTTATAAAATAATAAAATTAAAAAATACTTATGAAAAACCCTCTGAAAAGAAAAAAAGAATTTTGCAAGAAAATATTAAAAGAGTAAAAAAACTTAATAAATTAAAAAATAGAATTTAAATACCGCGGGGTGGAGCAGCCTGGTAGCTCGCAAGGCTCATAACCTTGAGGTCGGCGGTTCAAATCCGTCCCCCGCAACCAATTTGAATGTTAACTGATTTTAGCAAAACACTAAATATTAATTTAATTCAAAAAATATTATTATATTTATTCATAGCATTTCCGGTTTTTATATTATCAGGAAACTTATTAATTAATGTTTTTGTATATTTAATATCTTTATTATTTATTTTTTTAATTCTTTTTAAAAAAGTTAATTTTAATTATAAAAATAAAATTTTTTATCTACAATGTTTCTTTTTCTTATCTTTAGTTATTAATCTTATTTTTTCAGATAATATTGGATTATCAACACCAAGAGTATTTAAATCTTTCTTTATTATTTTTTTCATATTTGCGTTTAAATATATTTTTGATCAACTGCCTCAAGAAAAATTTAATCTAATATATAAAAGCTGGTCTCTTATATTTTTAATTATGTTGCTTGATTTGATATTAGAATTTTTTACTCAAAAAAATATATTTGGATTTCAATCAAGCATGCCTGGAAGATTAGTTAGTTTTGCAGGCAGTGAAAGTAATATTGGATATTTTTTTAGTGGTTTTTCATTAATTTTCTTAACTTATATATACAAGAAATATCCTGATAAGTTTTTTCTAAATTTTTTATTTGTAATTTTAGTAGTTATTTTAAGCTTCTTAATTGGAGAAAGATCAAATTTTTTTAAAACTCTTTTTATAGTAATTTTGTATTATTTCATAATTTATAAAAAAAATTTTAAGATTAAAATATTACCTGTTATTTTGATAATTTCTATTTTTTCAATTTCAGCAAATGAAATAAAAGAAAATATAGTTAAATGGAAAGTAACTGAAGATAATTCTCAATACTATGGATACAAGTCAAGATACTTTAATCAATTAAAAGAATTCTTTAACAAAGATGGTATTAAAAATTATCTAGAAAATACACAGTATGGCGCCCATTATGAAATAGCAAAGCAAATTACTAAAAAAAATCCTTTTTTTGGCGTAGGTATAAAAAATTTTAGAGTTGAAAGCTTTAAAAGTGATTACGTGTTGGATGGAGATCATAAATTAAAGTCTTGGGGTGGAAATACTCATCCTCATCAAATTCATTATGAATTTTTATCTGAAACTGGTTTATTTGGTTATAGTTCATTTATATTTTTTATACTTTGTTCAATTTATCTATCGATTAAAAATTATTTAAAATATAAAAACCCATATCAACTATGTGGGATTTTGTTTGTCATCTCAACATTAATTCCATTGTTGCCATCTGGAAGTTTTTTTTCAACTTACTCTTCTTCAATTTTTTGGATTAATTACTCAATAATGGTTGGTTATATTAAAATTAAAACTTAATTTTTAGATTCGAAAATTGGATTTTTTACTGTCTACTAAAAAACCTTTAACAGTATCTACTGTTAGTTGATAAAAAGTTTTTCCAAATTTTTCAATTTTCTCTATTATTTGTGGAGGTACAGTAATAATATTACACTGCAAATTTTTAGCTTGCAAAAAATTATAGGGCTCTCTGGTGCTTGCCCAAAGAATTTCAACGTTTTTGTATTTTTTTGAGAGATTTATGCTTTTTTTAATTTCCAAAATAGGATCTTTTCCTACGTCGGCCATTCTACCTGCAAAAATTGATATTATTACTCTAGTTTTTTTATTTATAATTTTTAGAATTTTTTTTGTCTGATTAGCACTATAAACTGCAGTTATATTTAATTTAATACCCTTGTTATTAAGATTTTGAATAACTTTTTTCATAAAGATACCTTTTGAATTAGTGATTGGTATTTTAACAAAAACATTTTTACCCCATGAATTTATAGCTATACCTTGATTATACATATTTTTTTCATCATCAGCAAAAACTTCAAATGAAACTGGTTTTTTTGTAATTTTTAAAATATCTTTACAATATAACTTATAATTCTTGGCACCAGCTTTTCTCATCAAACTAGGATTGGTAGTGAACCCTTTTACAATAGATTTTTTATTAAATTTCCTGATTTGATTTTTGTCAGCGATATCGCAAAATATTTTTGTCATCGTTTATAAGTTTTTAATTATGTCCTCTGTCATTTTTTTTGCATCCGCAAACAGCATTAATGTATTTTCTCTATAAAATAGATCATTATCTATTCCAGCATAACCCGGTGACAAACTTCTTTTAACAAAAAGAACTGACTTGCTTTTTTCTACATCTAATATTGGCATTCCATATATCGGACTTTGAGGGTCAGTTTTTGCCACTGGATTTGTTACGTCATTTGCACCAATAACATAAGCTACATCACAATTAGCAAAATCATTATTAATTTCTTCTAATTCAAAAACTTCATCATAAGGAACATTTGCTTCTGCTAAAAGAACATTCATATGACCTGGCATTCTACCTGCAACTGGGTGTATTGCGTAAGTAACTTTCACACCATTTTTTTTTAAAGCATCAACCATTTCTCTTAAAGCATGTTGAGCCTGCGCTACTGCCATACCGTATCCTGGAACAATGATTACAGAAGAGGCATTTTTCATTAAAAAGGCTGCATCATCTGCGTTTCCACTTTTAACTGGTTTTTGTTCTTTATTTTGTGAGTTTGAAGTTTGATCTGTTGCTCCCCAACCTCCAAGAATTACATTAAAGAAGGATCTGTTCATTCCCTTACACATTATGTATGAAAGAATAGCACCAGACGAACCAACTAAAGCTCCTGTAATTATTAATGCGGTATTTTCTAATGTAAAACCAATACCTGCAGCTGCCCAACCAGAATATGAGTTTAACATTGAAATAACTACTGGCATGTCGGCGCCACCAATTGGAATTATCAACAATACTCCCACTAGAAAAGATATAAGTACAATTGACCAAAAAATATTAGATGATTGAACTTTGCATAAATAATAAATTAAAAATAGAATTGTAATACCTAAAATAAGATTAATTAAATGTTGACCTTTAAATGTAATAGGTGCACCAGACATTATTCCCCTTAGTTTTAAAAAAGCTACTATAGAACCTGAGAATGTTATCGCTCCAATAGCTGCGCCAAGAGACATTTCTATTAAACTTGCTAATTTTATATTTCCTAAAAAGCCTAAATTAAATGCCTCAGGTTTTAAAAATGCAGATATGGCAACAAACACTGCTGCTAGACCTACTAAACTATGAAAACCAGCAACTAGTTCTGGCATTGCTGTCATTGGTATTCTAAAAGCAATAAATGCACCTAAAGATCCTCCAATCAAAAGAAAAATTAATACATATACAAATCCTGATCCAAAATTTCCTACTGATAGAAAAGTTACTATTATTGATATTGTCATTCCAGCGATCCCAAAGTAGTTTCCTTGTCTAGAGGTTTCTGGTGACGATAATCCTCTTAAAGCTAATATAAATAGAATTCCAGATATTAAATAAAATATTGCTGATAAGTTTGCTGACATAATTATTTTTTCTTCTTTTTATACATTTGCAACATTCTTTGGGTAACAAGAAAGCCACCAAAAATATTAACTGCAGCTAAAATTATAGCTAGAAAACCAAAAATATTCGATTTTTCAAAAATATTTTCTGAGGAACCTGCTAACGCTGCAATAATTGCTCCAACTATTATTACAGACGAAATTGCATTTGTAACTGACATAAGTGGAGTATGCAGTGAAGGTGTTACACTCCAAACAACATAATAACCAACAAAAATTGATAATATAAAAATACTTAATCTAAATATAAAAGGATCTATTTCCATTATTTTATCCTAGTTTTTTCAATAATTTCATCATCTGAATTAATTTTAAAGTTATTTTTTTCTTTGTCATACAGGTTGCTAACAAAATTAAATATATTTTTAGCATATAAATTTGATGAGGAAACAGGTAACTTATTTAATATATTTCTTTCACCCATAATTTTTACACCTTTGTTATTTATTATCTCATCTACTTTTGTCAATTCGGAATTTCCTCCCTGTGAAGCTGCTAAATCATATATAATGGAACCACTTTGCATTATATCTATCATCTCTTTTTTAATTATAATTGGTGCTTTTTTTCCAGGAATTAATGCTGTACAAATAACAATATCAATTTTTTTTAGCGTTTCCTTAATTAAATCTTCTTGTTTTTTTTTAAAATCATCAGAAGCTTCTTTAGCGTATCCACTTTCTGTTTCCAAATTTTCGGACCCTTCAATTGTTAAAAATTTACCACCTAAACTTTCAACTTGCTCTTTTGAAGCTAATCTCACATCGGTTGCGTAAACTATTGCTCCCATTCTTTTTGCTGTTGCAATTGCTTGTAAGCCAGCAACTCCAGCTCCAACAATCAATACTTTGGCAGCTGATATTGTTCCTGCTGCTGTCATCATCATTGGAATTGCTTTTTGAAAGTATGCAAATGAATCGACAACTGCTTTATATCCAGCTAAATTTGCTTGGGAGGATAATATATCCATAGATTGAGCTCTTGTAATTCTTGGCAACAATTCCAGGGAAAAACAATTTACATTTTTGTTGGATATATCCTTTAACTTATTTTCATTCATGTATTTATTTAATACGCCTATTAAAATCTGATCTTTTTTTAGTTTGCTCAGAATTTCATCACTTGGGATATTCATTTGTAATAAAGCATCAGAATTTGAAAGAACTTCATCTTCACTTTTAAAAATTTTAGCTCCCTCTGCTTCATATATCTCATCTTCAAAACCCAAATGTAAAGCATAGTCCTTACTTATACATACATCTAGACCTAGCGATTTATATTTTTTGATAATTTCTGGAGTTATAGCAACTCTTTTTTCTAATTTTCTATCTTCGCTAATTGAACCAATTTTCATTTATAAAAGAAAAATTGCCATTAAGATTAATACTATTACTACTGCAACAGATCCCCATAGTACAAACTTTGTAAAATTATCCCAAGTTTTTTTATGGCTATCATTATCCATAAATTTACTTCTGTCTTGCTTTAAATTTTGGATTTTTTTTATTAATTATGTAAATACGCCCACGTCTTCTAACTAATTTAGAGTTGAGATCTCTTTTTTTTAACGATTTTAAAGAACTAGCTATTTTCATAATTTTTTTTTGAAGCCTGGCAATGTCCTACTCTTCCATGTCTTAAGACAAAGTACCATCGGCGCTGAAAGGCTTGACTTCCGAGTTCGGAATGGGATCGGGTATTACACTTTCGCAATAATCACCAGGCAGCTCTTTATACAAAATCTTAACTAATTGTAAACATTAATTAGATCAGATTTTGCTTATTTTTTATAACTGTAACTATTAAAGGTTTTAATAATAGCTTCTTTTAAATTGGTTTTA
>QCGH01000007.1 GCA_003280005.1 Pelagibacteraceae bacterium AG-365-D07
TATCTACTCCAGTTGGTAAAGTTATTTCACTACATAAGTTCGAAGTTTTAACAGTTAAACCCGCAAGCTTATGGTGTTGTGGAATTTGTCTATTAACTGTGTCTATATAAATTATATAAGGTTCTCCAGTTTCAACTCTTGCAGTTAAAAGTCTTATCCATAAATTTCTAGCTGAAACAGTAGACTGAACAGCACCATCTTTAGGACTTTTCAAAGCCCATTGTTCATCAAGTTCGACCGCTCTCATAAAAGCATCACTCACAAGAACTCCATGGTGTAAATTTAATGATCTTCTATTTGGATCGCCACCTGTGGGTCTTCTCATTTCAATAAATTCTTCAATTTCAGGATGATCAATTGGTAGATAACAAGCTGCAGATCCTCTTCTTAATGAACCTTGACTGATAGCCATTGTTAATGAGTCCATAACTTTTATAAAAGGTATAATCCCAGATGTTTTGCCTACTCTTCCAATTTTTTCTCCAATAGACCTTAGATTGCCCCAATAACTTCCTATACCCCCACCTTTTGCAGCAAGCCAAACATTTTCACTCCATAAATCTAAAATTCCATGCAGGCTATCTCCAGCTTCATTTAAAAAACATGAAATAGGCAATCCTCTCTTTGTTCCACCATTTGATAGAACTGGCGTTGCCGGCATGAACCATAAATTACTTATATAATTATATAATCTTTGAGCATGTAAGTTGTCATCCGCATAATGACTTGCAACTCTTGCAAATAGATCTTGAAAAGATTCATTGTGTCCAAGATACCTGTCACTTAGCGTTGCTTTGCCAAAATCAGTTAAGTTTTTGTCTTTGGATCTATCAATTTTAATTGTAATACCTTGTGAATTTTGAAATAGCTCAGTGCTGTCTGAAAGTGAGAATAAATCTGGCCTTTTTTTAGAAATATCTTCTATATAGGTTGAATTGTTATTAGTATATTCAGTGACAGCTTTTTTGATGGCTTGAGACAAGACTTTATTCATGTATCTTCCTTATTATATACGTTAAACTTATGTAAAACAACTATATGTTGTGTGTTGAATAGGTTAATATACTATATAAACTACAATTCAAGAGAACATTTATAGAAAATTGGATTTTTTATTCAACAAAAAAACAAAAAAAATGTAGATATATCCACATGTCTAAAACTATAAAAATCGATCCATTTGGCTTTAGAGAATATGACGCACGATGGTTGTATCCAAAAAACATAAATCTAGAAGGAATCAGGGAAATTGGAAAAGGCTTTGGTTCACAAGTAATAAAAGTTAAAAAAAATGCAAGAGTTACTGTTGGATATGATTACAGGTCTTATAGTGAAGAGGTAAAAGATAGTTTTGTAAAAGGTTTAATTTCAACAGGGTGCAATGTTGAAGATCTTGGTTTGTGTCTTTCTCCTACAATTTACTTTTCTCAATTTGATCTAAATTGCGATGCTGTGGCAATGATAACAGCAAGCCATAATGAAAACGGTTGGACAGGAATAAAAATGGGTATCAAAAAGGCTTAACCCATTGTTATGAAGAAATGAAAGAATTAAAAGAAATAGTTCTAGAGAAAAAATTTGAAAGAGGTAACGGAACATATAAGAAGATAGAAAACTATAAATCAAAATATATAGAAAATTTATCTAAAAATAAAATTAAAAAAAAACTAAAAGTAGTAGCTGCCTGTGGTAATGGAACGGCAGGTATTTTTGCACCAGAAATTCTAAGAAATATTGGTTGTGAAGTAATTGAATTAGATTGTGAATTAGATTTTACCTTTCCAAAATATAACCCAAATCCTGAAGATCTTAAAATGCTAAATGAAATTTCAAAATGTGTAAAGAAAAATAATGCAGATGTTGGTTTTGGATTTGATGGTGATGGAGACCGTGTAGGAGTTATCGACGAATCGGGAAATGAAATTTTTTCAGATAAAATTGGTCTTTTACTTGCGAGAGATATATCGAATTATTACCCCAAGAATAAATTCATTGTAGATGTAAAGTCCACTGGATTATATGAAAATGATGATGTTTTAAAGAAAAATAATTGTGAAACAATTTATTGGAAAACAGGACATTCATACATAAAAAGGAAAGTTAATGAGGATAAAGCAATTGCTGGATTTGAAAAAAGTGGACATTTCTTTTTCAATCAACCACTAGGATATGGTTATGATGACGGTATTAATTCTGCAATTCAAGTTTGTAAATTACTTGATAATGAAAAAAACAAATTAAGTAATCTGATAGCTTCTTTGCCAAAAACTTATCAAAGTCCAACAATGGGTCCATTTTGTAAAGATGATGAAAAATATGGTATTATAGATGAAATAACCAAAAAAATAATCAAATTAAAGGATACTGGCCAAAAGATTGATGATCAGGAAATTAATAATATTTTAACTATAAATGGAATTAGGTTTAGTCTTAAAGATGGTTCGTGGGGTTTAATTAGAGCTTCTTCAAACAAACCATCATTAGTAATAGTAACCGAAAGCCCAACCTCTGATGAAAGAAAGAAAAATATTTTTTATTTTATAGATGAGCTGCTTCAAGAGACTGGAAAAATTGGTGAATATGATCAGAAGATTTAAATTAGAAATTCAATTATAAAGAGTTAATCAAAATAGAGAGAATCGGATATAAGATAATTAAGGGAGTGGCAGAGGGAGACTGAAACCGCTCCCGATTTTATATATTTAAATATCTATAGAAAAAAATAGTTCCAACAACTAGTAGAAATATTCCAAAAAACCTTGTAATTTTTTGTTTTTCAATTTTATGTACAGCGTTCGCTCCAACCTTTGCCATAAGCGTTGTAATTGGTATAAAAATTAATAGTGCTGGAACATTAATAAAACCAATACTTAAAGGGAGATTTGCATCTAAATATGATCCAGAAATTAAGAAGCCTATAGCTCCAAATAAAGCAATAAAAAAGCCTATAGCTGCGGCACTTCCAATAGCTTTATCTATTGGATAACCAAAATATTTAAGAATAGGAACATTCATCACGGCTCCCCCTATACCCATAGGTGCGGAAACAAATCCCGAAATAAATCCAAAAACTATTTTTGGAAGTAGATTAAAATTAGGTTTGGTCTCTTGAGCTTTTTCCTTCAAAAATAGCAAATAAATACTTAAAAAATAAACAACTATTGTAAAAAATAATATTAAACCTTTTGTTTTCATAATCGATGCTAGAGATGTTCCAACGATTACACCTATAATAACAAAAAGTGCATATGACTTTATTATTTGAAGATCTACTGCTCCGTGTTTATTATGTGTATAAATTGAAACAAAAGATGTAGGTATGATTATTGAAAATGAGGTTCCAACCGCTAAGTGCATAACGTAATTTGGATCTATATTAAGTGAACCGAATATAAAAAATAAAAAAGGTACTGTAATTAATCCACCACCAATACCAAACAATCCTGCAAAAAAACCGACTGGAAAAGCAGTTATAACCATCAATATTATAAATAGTAAATATTGATTATCTAAAATTTGGCTAATCAATTAAATACTCACTTCTTGACGTTGTGGGTGCTTAACCTTGTCTAAGATATGATCTACTTTTTGAACATCGGCGTTTCTTACACACATATTTTCACTTAAATATCTTTTCCAAAAACTGGATCCAGATATTCCATGATATAAACCAAGTGTATGTCTCATTATATGATGAAGCCTAGTACCTTTTTTAATTTCAACTTTAACATAATTAATTAATTCTTTGATTACATCTTCTCTGGTTAGAATATTCTCAGTTGAATAAATTTCTTTTTCGATATCCGCTAAAAAATATGGTGAATGGTAAACTGATCTTCCAATCATTACACCATCAACCTTTTTTAAGTGATGTTTAATTTGATCAGTATTTGTAATTCCACCATTAATTACAATATCAAGATCAGGAAAATCTTCTTTAAGTTTGTAAACAATATCATATTTCAGTGGCGGTATATTTAGGTTTTGCTTTGGTGTAAATTTTCCAAGCATTGCTTTTCTTGCATGCATAATAAAAGTTTTTACTCCTGTTTTTGATAAAAGATTTACAAAGTTGTAAATATTTTCATAATCTTCTACGTTATCGTAACCAATTCTAGTTTTAACTGTCACCGGTAGCTTTGTAGATGCAATCATTTCATTTAAGCAATCTGCAACTAAATTTGGTTCTTTCATTAAACATGCACCAAATTTATTTTTTTGAACTTTTTTGCTTGGACATCCTAAATTAAGATTAATTTCATCATAACCAAACTCCTCGCCAATTTTTGCAGCATTTGATAATAGTTTAGGTGATGATCCACCTAATTGAAGTGCAACAGGTTTTTCTTTAATATTGAATTCTAGAAGTCTTTTTTTATCCCCTCTATCAATAGCCTCCGATACAATCATCTCTGTGTAAAGAAGAACATTTTTACTAATTAATCTTAAAAAATACCTTTCATGACGATCTGTACAATCCATCATAGGTGCAACTGAAACTAATCTATTCATAAATATTTTGCGAATTAATATTATTTGACTAACTATTTGAAGTTTCCGATTCTTCAGTAGAATCTTCACTATTTTCTTTTTCAGACATTTGCTCTAATGAAACATCCTCATTTTGTGACTCAGTTTCGTCTACTTGAACATCTGGTGTGTTAGTTAATTCAGCGAGATCATCTTGAGATACCTGTATTTTTTCTGGAATTTTTCTTGCTCTTTTTGATGGCAAAATAGGAACACCGCTTTTTGAGATTTCACCTTTGTAAAGATTTTCAAAATCATCGCCTATTTCCTCATCATCTTCTGTAGTATCATCTATTTGTTCAACATGTTTTCTTAGTTTGTAAACTGCGCTATCAACCAATTCTGAAACTTTAACTTTTTCCTCTGCTATTTCTCTCAATGAAATTACTGTGTTTTTGTCATTATCTCTAGATAAAGACGGTTCAATACCTGAGTTAAGTTGTGTTACTCTTTCTTTAGCGACCAAAACAAGTTGGTAGGGACTTTCAACCTTATCAATACAATCTTCTACAGTTACTCTTGCCATGCGAGGTGTTTATACTCCGATCAAAACAAAATCAAGGATTTTTATATTTTAATTGGATTTAGCTTATTTTTTATAAGGAAAAGTAAAATCAACGAAATTGATATATAAATTGCAGATATTATAGCAATCTGCTCTATGGAGAAACCCCTGTCAATCAATAGTCCAAACAAAGCAGTGCCAAATGCGGTTGCAAAAACCATAAGGGCTGTGGTCAGTGCTTTTATTGAGCCTATATATTTTACACCATAAATTTCAGCCCATGTAGAGGATCCTAAAACGTTTGCAAATCCGTTAGAAATTCCAATTAAACCAAGAAAAATAAATGCGGTTGCGGGATGATCAAAATATATTATCACTATTACGGCAAGTAACAGAGGAATATTCATATAGATTAATAATTTTCTACTGGTGAACTTGTCTATTAAAAAACCTGATAAAAATAAAGTTATTACAGATAGTATCGAATAAGCCATGAAAGATTGAGCGATAATAAATGGTCCCCAGTTTTTAGATTCTAAAATAAAAGATTGATAAACAAAAGTGCCTGTGGCAATCCAGGGCATCGCAAGCATATTTGCGCATACAATATAAAATCTGAAATCTTTAATAACTTCAATTCGCTTCCAGTCTTTAATTTTATCTTCTGAGAAATTTTCGTCCTCTTGCGTTTCTCTGGATTCAAAATTCAAATTTTTCACAAGAAAGTAAGAGGCAATAGGTAAAAAAATTATTACAATCAAAGAAATTGTAATCCATATATGTTTCCAATTATAAATTGCTAAAAGATATACAATTAATACTGGAAGAATAAACTCAGCTGTTGAAAGACCAAACCATCCAGTACTTAATGCCTTTCCCCTAGATTTTGTAAAATATCTTGAAATAGTTGTTGTTGCAGTATGAGACATCATGCCTTGTCCCGAAAATCTCATTAAAAAAATTCCAATAAATAACAAAGATATAGATGATATTTTTGAAAAGAAAAAAGATGAAAAAGATAGTACTAAAATTACAAATAAAGCAAACTTTGAAATATTAATGTCATCTATTTTTTTTCCAACCCAAATTAAAAGAAAACTACTTAATAGAGTTGCTGATGCATATATCGAGCCAAACTGACCATGAGAAATAGAGAGTTCGTTTCTTATACTTGAGTTAAAAAGTCCTAAAAAAAAACTCTGTCCAAAGCTAGAAAAAAATGTAAATATAAATCCAAATATAATTACTTTTAAACTTAAACTTTTAAACATAAAAAATTATGACTTGTAATGTTGCTTTCATCGGTCTTGGCGTAATGGGTTATCCAATGGCTGGTTATATATCAAAAGGTGGGCACAGTGTAACTGTTTTTAACAGAACTAAATCAAAAGCAGAAAAATGGATAAGTGAATATAAAGGTAAAATGGCAGAAACACCTGCTGAGGCAGCAAAGGATGCTGAATATATATTTACATGTGTTGGAAATGATAACGATTTAAGAGAAGTTACTTTTGGTAAAAATGGTGCATTTAAAACTATTAAGAAAGGAGCAATCTACATTGATAACACCACAGCTTCTGCAACAATTGCAAGAGAGATTTATGATTACGCCAAAAAAAATGAATTTGGTTCTCTTGATGCTCCGGTATCTGGTGGCCAAGCTGGTGCGGAAAATGGTGCATTGACAGTTATGATTGGTGGTGATCAAGCTGACTTTGATAAAGCTAAAGATAAGATTGATTGTTACAGCAAAAAAATGAAATTACTTGGTAAAGCTGGTTCAGGACAATTAGCTAAAATGGTTAACCAAATTTGTATTGCAGGATTAGTTCAAGGATTATCTGAGGGAATTAATTTTGGAATGAAAGCTGGTTTAAATATGGAGGATGTAATTGAAGTGATATCAAAAGGTGCTGCCCAATCTTGGCAGATGGAAAATAGATATAAAACAATGATTGACGATAAGTTTGACTTTGGATTTGCAGTTGATTGGATGAGAAAAGATTTAAAAATTGCAATGGATGAAGCAAAAAATAATGGTTCTTTATTACCTATCACTGAACTTGTAGATAAATATTACGGAGATATTCAAGAAATGGGTGGCAACCGTTGGGATACATCAAGTTTAATTAGAAGATTTAGAAAGTAATATTGTATGCAACCAGCATACTACGAAAATTTGGAAGAAATTCAAAACAAGTATTGGTCTATGTTAGATGATGCTGTTACCAACAGAGCATCTCCTTTTAGAATTCCAGTTTTTATGTGTGCTCATCAAGATGAAATTGATGGAAGAATAGTTGTACTAAGAAAGTCTGATAGAGAAAAAAATCTATTACAATTTCATACTGATCTCAGATCTCCAAAAGTGGATATTCTAAAAAAAAACAATAAAGCTTCACTACTTTTTTATGACAAAGAAGAAAAAATTCAATTAAGGGTTAAAGTTGATTGTGAAATAAATAATCAAAACCCCACAACAGAAGAATCTTGGAAAAAAACTCAACATATAAGTAGAAGATGCTATTTGACAGATAGTCCCCCAGGAACTACATCGGAAAATCCTACATCTGGTATGATATCTAAATTAGAAGATTTTGATTATACAATGGAACAAAGTGAAGAAGGTTATAAAAACTTTACTGTTATTAGATGTAAAATTAAATCTATTGAATGGCTATACCTTGCAGCCAAAGGACATCGAAGAGCTAAGTTTGATTTTTTAACTAATAAAAATGCTTGGTTAGTTCCTTAAAAGATCGATTCTGAATATTTTTTCCAATTGTCTTGATAATGTTTAGTATTTTCCAAAACTGCTTTTTTTTCTTCTTCTGTAACTTCTCTTATAATCTTACCAGGTGAGCCTATTACTAACGAGTTATCTGGTATCTCTTTATTTTCTGTAATTAGAGCTTTTGCGCCAATGATACAATTTCTTCCAATTTTTGCATTATTAAGAATCACTGCACCAATCCCAATTAAACTATTGTCCCCTATCGTACACCCATGAAGCATAACCATATGCCCGACTGTAACATTTTTTCCAACTTTTAATGGACAACCAGGATCTGTATGTAAAACACTGCCGTCTTGAACGTTTGACCCCTCACCTATATGAATATTTTCAATATCTCCTCTTAATGTCGCATTAAACCAAATACTAGAATCCTTGTCTAATGTGACATCTCCTATTACTACTGCGTTTGGGGCTACCCAATTTTCGCCAGAGTTTTTTGGTTTTTTATCTTTTAAATCGTAAAACATAATTTATATAATAATACATTATGGCTATAGAAACTCCAATATGTGATTTTGGTAAAAAGGCACCTGACTTTAAACTTAAATCAACTGATAACAAAATTTTATCTCTTAATGACATAAAAGGTGAAAATGGAACTCTGATAATGTTTATTTGTAATCATTGCCCTTATGTTAAGGCGGTTGCAAAAGAAATAGTAGAAGATTGTACTGAATTACAAAAACTTGGCATTAATGCTGTTGCGATATGTGCAAATGATGCGGAGAATTATCCTGAGGACTCATTTGAAAATATGATTGAATTTGCAAAGAAAAATAAATTTAATTTCCCCTATCTCACGGATGAAACTCAGGAAATTGCGAAAACTTATGGTGCAGTATGTACACCAGACTTTTTTGGATACAATAAAGACCTTGAACTTCAATATAGAGGACGATTAAGAGAGCTTAAAAACCTAGTTCCTGTAAAAGAGGGGATAAGTGATTTATTAAAGGCAATGAAGCAAATTGCTGAAACTGGCAATGGACCTAAAAATCAAACACCTAGTGCTGGCTGTAGTATTAAGTGGAAATAATTAAATGCATTTAGTTGTTACTAGAAGTTATCCTCCAGAAATTGGTGGTATGCAAAATTTAATGTGGGGACTTACAAATTCCTTGTCTAAACATGATTTAATCAAAGTTATTGCCGACGATCATGATAATGCAAACCAGTTTGACGAAAAAGTTTCTTTCACTATAGAAAGAATTGGTGGACCAAAATTAATAAAAAAATATAGAAAGTCTTTTTTAGTAAATAATTATCTTGAAAATAACAATAAAATTAAAACGGTAATTGCTGATCATTGGAAAAGTTTAGAAAAAATAAAAACAAATGTAAAAAAAATATGTTTAATTCATTCAAAAGAAATAAATCATAATAAAGGATCATTCTTAAATAAAAGAGTTTTAAAAGTACTTAACAATGTGGATAAGATTGTAGCTAATTCAAACTTTACAAAAGAACTTGCTATTTCCTTAGGAGTAATAGCTGAAAAAATAATTGTCATTAATCCAGGTATAGATCCTGTCGAAAAAATAGATGATAAAAGTCTTAAAGAAGCTGAAAAAATACTTAAGGGAAAAAATCCAAGATTAATTACAGTATCAAGATACGACAAAAGAAAAAGCCATGAAAAAATAATTATGGCATTAAGAAATTTGAAACAAATATATCCAAATATTATTTATACCTCTATTGGATACGGCGAAGAAGAGGAAAATATTAAAAAATTGACTAATGAACTTAATTTGAATGATCAGGTGTTGTTCTTAAAAAATATTAGTGCTGATTTAAAAAATGCATTAATTGCTAAATCCCATGTTTTTGTAATGCCTTCTATAACTTATAAAAAATCTGTTGAAGGTTTTGGAATTGCATATGTTGAGGCTGCTCAATTTGGCATACCTTCAATTGGAGGGAAAGATGGCGGAGCATCTGATGCAATTAAACATAATGAAACTGGATTGATTTGCGATGGTAACAACTTAGATGATATTTATTCTAGTATAGATTTAATTTTGAAAAATAATTCTTACAAAGAATTTGGACAAAAAGCTAAGCAGTTCTCGAGTAATTTTCACTGGGATAAAATTATAAAAGAATATTTAAAATTATTATGATAGTATACGAATCATGATTGAAAAATTTAATGGAATATTTCTTTTAATTGTTTTTATCTTGCACTTTATTGGCCACGGTGTTTACGGCTTTAGATGTGTGTTTGGAACAAAATCATTTCTGGATCAATATGCAATGCACGACTCAGGGGCTATCATGACAAGATTTTTTGGATCAATTTTTTTAGCTTCATTCATAATGGCAATGTATATAATGTTTGTAAGATCAGGTGGTGTTAATGGAACATGGGGATTTTTCAATTTAATATTTTTACAAAACCTTTCTGCATTTGTTGTTGGAGTTTATACAATTAAAATTAACAAATTAGGACACACAGAAAAAACATCCATTGAAGGAATTATTGCACCTGGAATTTTAACATTATTAAGTGCGATACTTTGCTACGGATTAGCAGATAAAATTTATATATAAATAACTGTTCTAACAGCCGTAATTTATAGTTCTAATAGGTAGAATTACATAATTAATTATTTTTTTTAAAAAAATATGTCGTAAGATAATCTATGAAAAAAAAAAATGCGGGTGTCGAAGCTGTAGATAAAGCTTTGCAAATTCTTAATGCTTTTAGCGAAAAAAGAGAAGAATTAACTTTAACAGAAATATCAAAACTAATTAATCAATATAAAAGTACAACTTCTAGATTATGTGCCTCATTGTTGAAGTTTGGATATATTGAGAGACTTCCTAGTAAAAAATATAAACTTGGTAATGCAATAAATAGATTAATTAATGTTTACGATGATACATTCCATATTAACGATCTTATACAAAAACAATTGAACTTTATTAAAGATAAAACAAATGAAACTGCAAGTTTTTGGATTAAAAGTGATAATGCACGTGTTTGTATTTTGAAAAGTGAACCAGAGAAAGATATGCGGCACAATCTTATCTTGGGTCAACCTAGATCTTTAGAAAGAGGATCTAGTGGACATATTATATCAACTTATCATGATTTAAAAACACAAAATAAAAATAGAGTACTTAAAGATGAGTTCTCTATTTCACACGGTGAGATTGATCCTGAAAAGGCCTCAGTAACAGTTCCTTTGCTGTCAAAACAAAAAACCTTATTAGGAGCAATATCTGTCTCGGGACATGTTTCAAATTTTAATAAAACTAATACACATAATTTTTTATCAATTCTCAAAAATTCAAGATTTAAATTAGAAAAGCAAATTTAATTTATATTTTCTATAAATTTTTCAAAAACCTTTTCTGGTGTTAATTTATTCAAATCAGCAACTTGAATTGCTTTAAAATTTTCCCTTTCAATACTCACTTTATAAGCTGTTGTATGAGATCCAAACAGAGTTATTCCTTTTGAGCCTAAATGAGCTGCCATATGAGCGGGCCCTGTATCGTTAGCAATAACATAGGAACTTTGTTTTATTAATGTCGCAAGTTCAGAAATAGTTAGAGCATTATTATTATTTAAAACAGATATAGCATTTATTTCTTTTGTCATTGGTATTTCTAAGGGGCCAGGTGCTACTAAAATTTTATACTCGTCAGCAAATCTATTTTTTACCAACTCTATAAATTTATTATAATGAGGCCATTTTTTTAATGTTAAATGAGGAGAGCAAAAAGGAAACAAAATAATATATTTTTTTAATTCATATTCACTTTTAATTTTATCTATGTTAGCACAGGCCCAATTAAAATCTGGATACATTGTTTTATTTGTTTTTACTCCAGAAGCTTCTAATTGATGTTTAAATCTATCTAGTACAGGATTTTTATCAAACTCTTCTTTTGACTTATCTTTAGGCAAAGTAGTATCAGAGGATGACCAAATATTATGATTTGCGTTAGGAAACAAAATTCTTTTATAAAAACTTGTTCTAGCTGAGTTTTGTAAGTCAAAAACTTTTGAAAACTTATATTTTTTTATTATACGCATAAGGGTAAATAAATAAATTAGATTAAATCTAGATAATCTTTTATCTAATATTACAGCCTTTAAATGTGGATTATTTTTGAATAGTTCAAAATAAGGTTTAGTTGTTAATAAATATATATCGTCTTCTTTAAAGAATTCAGAAATATCTTGAATAGCACCACTTGCTTGAGCTATATCTCCTAATGATCCATGTTTGATTATTAAAATATTAGACATATTTTTAACAATTTAACATACTATATAATTATTTATATGAATAAAATTTTAGTTGAAGTATCTGTTGGGGAGCTATTAGACAAACTATCAATATTAGAAATCAAAAAAGAAAAAATTAAAGATGGTGATAAGCTTCGATATATCAACGATGAATTCAATCTGTTGAAAAATCAACTTTCAAAAAATATAAAAACAGATAGTAAAATTGATCAATTATTTAATAAATTAAAGGAAATTAATTCAAAATTATGGGTTATAGAGGATGATAAAAGACTATGTGAAAAAAAATCAGATTTTGGTGAAAAATTTATTAAACTTTCAAGGAATGTACATTTTTTAAATGACAATCGTGCTCAAATTAAACTTGAAATAAACAATTATACTGGATCTAAAATTAAAGAGATAAAAGAATATACAAAATACTAAATTATAATGGAAAAAAAATTTTTTGAAAAAGGTGATATCAAATGGGATTCGGATTCAATATTAAATGAGTTGGATAATTTTATTTCTATTTATGAAAAAAGACCAATTAAAAATAACAAAGGTGGAATGCAATTCTCAAGCATGTTCTACTTCTATTTTATTTTAAAAAACAAAAAACCATCTTTTGTTATTGAAAGTGGTGTCTATAAAGGACAATCAACATGGTTAATAGAAAATACTCTTCCTGAAAGTGAAATACTTTCAATAGATATTGATTTAAATCAAAGGGAATATTTTTCTAAAAAAGCTAATTATAGCAATCTAGATTTTAAGTTTCAGGATTTAAGCAAAATACCTAATGATACTTTAGTTTTTTTTGATGATCACGTGAACCACTTAGAAAGAATTATAGAATCAAATTTTTTTAAAATAAAAAATATTGTACTTGAGGATAATTATTCACTAGAGAATGGAGATTTTCAAACGATCAAACAGTTATATAATAATCATACTTTTAAACATAATCCAGGTTTTTTAAGTTTGTTAAAATCAAGTCTGATATTTAATAGTTTAATAATTAAAAAAATTTTTCAAGGAAATTTTTCAATTAAAAAAGACTTAGACCAACTAACAAAAAGAATTAGAGATGGTTACGAAAAAATAAATTTTAATAACATTGAAAAAAATATTTCTCTATACTATGAATTCCCCCCATTAATAAATGATAATAAAAATTTATTAGAAAAAAAACCATTACTTGATAAACATGATTATATTTCTGACACAAATAATTATCAATTTGTTAACAGTAATTTTTTTACATATTTGGAACTACTTTAAACTTGGAATAATTTTTCTTAATCTGAATGACTCACCTGGATCAATATTTGAGTAAATAATTCCTACACCCTTTTTTTTTATTTTCAAAATTTTTCCATCAGGGGAAATTATAACACTGTGACCAAAGGTCTGTCTTTTTTTAGTATTTCTTCCAACTTGATTTGGGGCAAATATAAAACAAAAATTTTCAATAGCTCTAGCTTTTAAAAGAGTTAACCAATGTTTTTGGCCAGTCACTTTTGTAAAAGCTGAAGGAACACTTATAAATTTAATATTTTTTTTTGATAAATTTCTATAAATCTCGGGGAATCTTAAATCAAAACATATTGTAAGACCCAAATTCCCCCATGGCAGCTTTACTGATACCAATCTTTTTCCAGGTTTATATGTTTTGCTTTCTTGGTGTTTTTCCTTATTCGGGAGTTTAACATCAAACATTTTAATCTTATCATAATAGGCAGCTATTTTTCCTTTTGGATTAATCATAATTGACCTATTTCTATACTTATTATTATCTTTAATTGGTAAAGAACCTATTAATATCCATTTTTGATTTAGTTTTGAGATTTCTTGAATTTTTTTAATTAAAGGATCTTCGCTCATTTTATATGTATTTTTTAATAATATTTTCTTATTACTTGTAATTAATGAGCAAGTTTCAGGAGTTATAATTAAGTCTGCTTTTTTTTTAATCGATTTATTAATTAAACTTAAAATTTGTTTGATATTCTTTTTATAATTTTCTCCTGCACACGATTGAATACAAGCTACTTTCATCAATAATTGTATTTTCTTTCAAGAAATTTTATAAAATTATGTATTAAAAAAGTCATAAATAGATAAATGCTTCCAGCAACTATAAATACTTCTATTGGTTTAAAAGTTGTTGAAATAATATACTTTGCAACTCCAGTTAAATCCATCAATGTTACTGTGCTTGCTAACGAGGTCCCCTTTAACATTAGAATAATTTCATTCCCATATGCTGGTAGTGATTGTCTTATGGCAATTGGTATTTGTATTTTATAGAAGATAATTTTACTTGATATGCCAAGACTTTTTCCAGCTTCAACATATCCTTTTTTAATTGTTTGAAATGCTGATCTCAAAATCTCTGATGTATATGCGCCTGTATTTAGAGCAAAAGCAATTATCGCACACCAATATGGTTCTTTTAAAACAACCCACAAAAAACTACTTCTTATAAATTCAATTTGTCCAAATCCAAAGTAAATTATAAATATTTGAACCAGTAATGGTGTTCCTCTAAATAAATATGAATAGCCGTATGCAAATTTATTAATTATAAAGTTATTGTTCATTCTCATTATTGCAAATAATAACCCAATAAATAGCCCAAAAAGTAATGATAAAGATAATAACTTAAGTGTTACGACAGTTGCATTTAATAATTTAGGAAAACTATTGATCATTAATTCTAAATCCATCAAAAACCTCTGCTATATTTAATTTCTAATCTATTTATTAACTTCATACTTATAAAAGTAAGCAGTAAATATAAAACTGCGGCAAAAGAATAAAAAAATAGAGGATCTCTAGTGGAGCCTGCCGCTATATAAGATTGCCTCATTATTTCCACCAATCCTGTGACTGAAATTAATGATGTATCCTTTAAAGTAATTTGCCAAACATTACTTAAATTTGGTATCGCAAGCCTTAACATTTGAGGTAAAATAATTTTATAAAATTTAATATGTTTTTTCACACCTAAAACTTTTGCAGCTTCAAACTGTCCTTTGTCTATAGATTGAATAGCCCCTCTAAATACTTCTGTTGAGTAAGCTCCTGAAATAATTCCTATTGCAAATGATCCTGTTATGAATGCATTTATTTCTATATATTCATAATAGCCAAACATGGAAGCAACAAACATTATTGCTCCACTTCCACCAAAAAAGAATAAATATATTACCAAAAGTTCGGGAACACCTCGAATTACTGTAGTATAAAAGTTTCCAATTAAGTTTAATGATTTATATTTTGATAATTTTAAAGGTGTAAATATTAAAGCAAATAAAAAACCAATTAACATCGCTGTCACTGAAACAGCTATTGTCATTAGGGTTGCATAAAATAATTCGTCTCCCCAACCAGTTTTACCAAATGCTAGAAGTTCCATAAAGATTGGCGACTATACAATATAGTCGCCAAATCTAAAATCAATTACATAGAGGCGTCAAAACCGAACCATTTAGTTGCAATTCTGCTTATGTCGCCATTTTTTCTTGCTTTATTAATAGCCATGTTGAAGTCTTTTAAAAGTTGCGCATCTCTCTCACCAATCGCACCACTTCCACCTTTTCTAATTCCAACACCAACTCCATTTCCAAATGCTCCACCTGAAAATGTTGGCCCAACTAAAACTACAGGTTTGCCAGATTTATCGGCATAATCTGTAAATGCTACTGCTGCAGCTAATGCAACATCACATCTTCCAGCGGCTAAATCTAGGTTTACTTCGTCCTGAGTTTTGTAAGTTCTTACATTTACACTTCCTACATCACCTGAATCTAAAAAGTTTTGGTGAATAGTCGCTGTCTGAACACAAACAGTTTTACCAGCTAACGCTCCCTCAATTGTTTTAAGAGCTTTTTTAACTGAACTTCCACCAATAGAAAGATTTATTCCTGATGGTGTATCCATACCTTCAAGATCTGAACCTTTCATAACAGCTAGCTGCGCAACTTCATCTGCATATCCTTGTGAAAAATTAATTGTTTTTAATCTTTCATCAGTTATTGACATTCCAGCCATGATCGCATCAAACTTTCTCATTAGTAGAGCTGGTATCATACCATCCCAATCTTGCTCAACGATCTCACACTGTTTTCCAATGTATCTGCAAAGTGTCCATGCTAACTCAACCTCAAATCCAATTAACTTTCCTGAAGCATCTTTTGAATTCCATGGAGGGTAAGCACCTTCAGTTCCAATTTTTATTTTATCAGCGTAAACACTAGTCGTGATAAATAAAGAAGCCAAAACTGAAATTATAGTTTTTTTGAATATATTCATTATTTTCTCCTTTAATAAAAAAATAGTATTTCATAAAATTAAGAAATTAAAAAGAATAAATTAGTGATTGATAGATGTATAAAAGTTCCAGGAACAGTCAAAACTTGGAATATAAACTCTATCTAGGGTAGCATTTCCAAAGTTTTTATTGAATACATCTTGCCAATTTTCAACCTGTTTTGGTCGTTTATCTTGACTACCAACTTGAGCAGTCACAACACCATTTGGTTTAAGCACTCTAATTATTTGATCCATGTTTTTTGCGGCAAGATCTATACAGAATTGGTCATCATTTAAATCTATATAAATCTTATCATAAGTATCAGTTTCGACTTTTTTTATACTTTCAAATGCATCACCCCATACACATTTGACTGAATTTTTTTCAGTTGCTTTTTGACCGATTGTTCCAAGGTGTTTATCACAAACTTCTACAACCTCAGGATCTAATTCATACCAATCGATAAATCCAAAATTTTTAGATATACACTCCCTGGCGACCCCTCCATCACCACCTCCTATTATTGCTGCTCTTTCTTTTGATGTGTTAAGTTTCAAGCCTGAGTTAACAAAAGTTGAACTATATAAATGCTCATCGCTTGACGCAACCTGCAAGTCTTTATCAATAAATAAAGACTTACCAAATTCTTCTAAATCTAAGATTTGCACATGTTGACCAACTTTAGATACAAAATCCTCAAGAACATTCTTTACTACATACGATTTCTGCATTCCTGGAGTGCTTGAAGTATCGAAATAATTTTCAATTGTATGACGGTCAAAAGATTTTTTTATAATTCTCTTACATTTAATCTCATTTTTAATCACATCTAGTGCTATATTTGGAGATACTTTTCCACACGTAAAAAAATCGAAACTTATAATTCCATGTTCAGGAAATGTATGAAAACTAATATGACTCTCCGCTAAAAGAGCAACTAGCGTAAAACCTTGTGGTTCAAATTTGTATTTAGAAATATTAAGAACTGTTACCTTTGCTTTTTCTGCAATTTTATGAACTAGGCCCTCGTAAAATGATGGATCATATTCACCAGATGTCCCTATTATATCGAGAGTTATGTGCTCCCCAACTTTAACCATAAAAAATTATCCCCTCTTATAACCTTTTACTTTTTCTAAAATTTTTTGCATTTCTACAAAAGTTAGATTCTTTGGCTCTCCTAGCTTTATCGCAAGAAAGTATTGGTGGCAAATGTTTTCTACCTCTTGTGCAAGTTCAAATGCTTTGCTTAAATTTTCTCCAAATGCAATCTGTCCGTGATTTGCCATCAAGCATGCCTTTCTTTTTTCAAGAGCTCTTAAAATATTTTGGGATAATTCTTTTGTTCCGAAGGTTGCATATTCTGCACATTTAATATCGTCTCCCCCCATCAAAGCTATCATATAGTGAAATGGAGGGACAGATTTTCGATGAGTAGATATAGCGGTTGCATGAGCAGAATGAGTATGAACTATAGCTTTTGCCTCCGGTTTTTTTCTATAAATATCTTGATGAAAACGCCACTCTGATGAAGGGTTTAGTCCTGAATTTGCAATTTTTAAATAGTCATACTCAGTGTTTAAAGACATAAAAACAATATCGGTTAACTTAAGTTTTTCATATTTAATACCTGATGGAGTTATGTAAAAACCTTCATCATCGTCTATTTTAGCTCTTACAGATAAATTTCCAGATCTAAGTGGAGAAAGATTTGTAGAATTTAACTTAAGAGAATAATCTATGACTTGTTGTTTTAAATCTTCATTCATATTACTTATTAAATAATTTCTTTAAGCCAGAAGATGATGCTTCACATACACCTTTTTCTGTAATTAAAGCTGTAACGTATTTAGCTGGTGTTACATCAAAAGCTAGGTTCATCGCTTTACTTTTTTGTGGATAAAGTTGAATTTTTTTTAAATTACGATTCTCATCTAAACCTTCTATATGAGACAATTCCTCTGAATTTCTCTTTTCTATAGGAATATCTTTATGATCTTTAATATTCCAATCAATTGTTGAACTAGGAAGGGCTACATAAAAAGGAATATTATTATCATAGGCAGCTAAGGCTTTAAGATAAGTTCCAACTTTATTACAAACATCTCCATTGGCTAAGGTTCTATCTGTTCCAACAATACACATATCAACCTCGCCCCTTTGCATTAAAATACCACCTGTGTTATCTGCGATGATTGTATTTTTAATTTCTTCTTCATTTAGTTCATAAGATGTAAGATTTGCACCTTGATTCCTCGGCCTTGTTTCGTCGACCCATACATGAACAGGTATTCCTTTTTTGTGAGCATAATATATAGGGGAAGTGGCAGTTCCCCAATTTATTGTTGCAAGCCATCCGGCATTACAATGAGTTAAAATGTTAACTGTATCTTTTTTTTTATTAAAAATTTGCTCAATAATCTTAAGACCATGCAAACCTATATTTTCACAAAATTTAATATCTTCTTCACAAATTTCTTTTGCTTCATTTAGAGCTATTTCTAAAATTTTATCACTGTTAACGCCTGATAATTTATTCATCATTCTGTCAACAGCCCACTTTAAATTTATAGCTGTTGGTCTTGAATTAATTAAATCTTCTGCAGATTTATTTAAAAATGATTGATCGTTATTTTCAAGAATAGCTAAGACTAATCCATAAGATGCGGTAGCTCCTATTAATGGAGCCCCCCTCACCTCCATTACTTTAATTGCATTAATTGCATCTTTAACTGTTTTAAGATCTTTAATAATAAATTGATGTGGAAGTTTTGTTTGATCTATTATTTTTACAATACTATTTTCGAACCAAATAGTTCGGTATTCTTTGCCCTCTATTCTCATCTATTTAAAACTCTTCCCGCAATATTTTTAAGTTTATTTATGGTTTTTTTTGTTCTTTTTTCTGGCGCTGTAATTATTGCAACATCTAAACAATTATTTGATGGATCCTTTGGATCAATATGGTTTTCAAAATTCTCTATTAAATTTTTGATCATATTTTTAGCTTTTGCGGCATTTCCTAAAAGAACTTTTATTACTTGTTGAACATCAACATTTTCATGATCTGGATGCCAACAATCATAATCGGTAACCATTGAAACTGATGCGTATCGTATTTCAGCTTCTCTTGCCAATTTTGCTTCAGGCATATTTGTCATTCCAATTACATCCGCTCCCCAAGATCTATATAAATTTGACTCAGCAAGTGTTGAAAATTGAGGACCTTCCATAACTACATAAGTACCTGTTCTTTGATATTCTATTTTTTCTTTTTCAATCGCCTCTTCACAAGCATTCATTAAACCTAATGATGTTGGGTGTGCCATTGACACATGAGCAACTATCTCATCATCAAAAAAAGTTTTATTTCTAGCAAATGTTCTATCTATGAATTGATCCACAATTACAAATTTTCCTGGATGCAATTCCTCTTTTAAAGAACCAACTGCCGATACAGATACGATGTCTGTAACACCTAATTGTTTAAGTGCGTCTATATTAGCTCTAAAATTTATATTTGAAGGATTAATAAAGTGGCCTCGACCATGTCTGGGTAAAAAATAAACCTCTTTATTGTTATAATTGGTCTTTAAAATTTGATCTGATGGTTTTCCCCAAGGAGTTTCGATGTCTAATAATTCTCTTTGTTTAAATTCTTCAACATCATACAGCCCACTACCACCTATTATTGCTAATTTATTTTTTGACATATATAAATTAATAAAAATTTATTATATAACTCAACAGTGATGAATCTTAAAGAATATATTAGATCAATACCTGATTATCCAAAAAAGGGAATTTTATTTAGAGATATAACTACTTTAATAAAGAATGAAGAAGCTTTTGAAGAAACTATTAATCAAATTATAAAAATATTAAAAAACCATAAATTTGATAAAATTGCTGCTATTGAGTCTAGAGGTTTTGTTTTTGCCTCTGCTGTATCTTATTTATTAAAAAAACCATTTATTTTATTAAGAAAGAAAAATAAACTGCCGGCTGAAAGATATTCAATTGATTTTGAGCTTGAGTATGGAACTGCCACAATCGAAATGCATAAAGACTCTGTTTCTAGAGGAGATAAAGTAGTAATAATCGATGATCTAATTGCAACTGGCGGAACTGCTGAGGCAGCTGCAAAAATAATAGAGATGGGAGATGGTGTAATTGAATTATTTATATTTGTAATAAATTTATTTGATCTTGGTGGATGTGAAAAACTTATTGCAAAGAATTATAAAGTAGAAAATTTAATTGAATTTCCTGGACATTAATTAATTCTCAGGTCTTAAAAATGATTTTTTTCCGATAATAGAATTAAACAAACCAAAAAGTCTCATTTTATAAATATTTTTCTTGTGTTTATTAAATAATATTGAATAAAAAATATATTTCGTCATCGCAGATACAAAATTATGTAAAGTTTTCGTAATAGCTGACAAATATCCATAATGTTTTTTATTATAGTAAAATTTTGACCACATCCAATGCCAGTTTCTTAAATATTCTAAATTATTAGATATGTCTTGTTTTGTTGTATAAGAACCCAAGTGTCTTATATGAGAATTTTTAATTATATATATTTTTTCATTTTCTTTTTTTTGTCTAAAACATAGATCTGTATTTTCTAAATATAAAAAGAAATTTTCATCAAAATACATTTCATTTTTAAATTTAGATTTATTTATCAGCATTGAAAAACCATCAACAGTATCTACTTCAAGTATATCATCATTGATATTTTGATATTTTTTTTTAATTTCATAATTTGGAAAATTACTATCTTCATTTAATGGAGAGATAATTGAAAAATCATCAATTTTTTTTAATGCCTCTTTAATTCCTAAAAAGGTATTTTCTTTAAAAATAACGTCAGGATTCAGAATAAAAACATAATTTGTATTAGATTTTTTTATACCGATATTATTTGAGGCCCCCATTCCTATATTTTCATTGAGCGTCACCTCAATATTGTCATATTTGGCTTCTAATTCTTTCTTTAGTTCTTTGTCATATGAATTTTCAATTACTATTATTTTTGAAAGTTTCGGCAAAGAATCAATGCAGTTAAAAATAACTTTTTTTGATTTATAACTAACAATGACAAATGTAATTTCTTTTAAATCTAAATTCATAGAGTTTTATAAGTATACTTAATTCAGTTATTGATGTAAAAAAAATAATGGGCAAAATTTTGGTAACAGGTGGACTAGGTTTTATTGGCAGTAATTTGATAAATTTACTCTTAAAAAGAAATTATAAAGTTTTAAACATTGATAAAGTTACTTATGCGTCAAATTTTTATAATGTCAAAAATTTTGATAAGCATAAAAATTATAAATTTATTAAATGTGATTTAAATAATCAAAAAAAATTAGGAATAATACTTTCTAAATATAAACCTGATGGAATTTTTAATTTAGCTGCAGAAACGCATGTTGATAGATCAATAGATGGACCAAAAAATTTTATGTATTCAAATATTATAGGAACGTTTAATATTTTAGAAATTTTAAGAAAACATAAAATTAAAGCTAAACTAATACATATTTCTACAGACGAAGTTTATGGAGATGTAATTAAAGGTAGATCTAAAGAAAACGGAGTTTATAGACCAAGTTCTCCGTATGCTGCTTCAAAAGCATCCTCTGATCATTTGGTGTCTTCATATGTTAGGACTTATAAAATACCGGCCATTGTTACTAATTGTTCAAATAACTTTGGTCCAAGGCAGCATCCAGAAAAGCTTATTCCAAAATTAATTTATAATATTCTCAATAATAAAAAATTACCAATATATGGAAAAGGTAAAAATTCCAGAGAGTGGATCTTTGTCGAAGATCACTGTGAAGCATTAATTAAAATCTTCAAAAAAGGTAAATTGGGAGAATTTTATAATATAGGTTCAAATTATAATCTCAATAATTTAGCAGTTGTTAAAAAATTACTATCTCTAGCTAAGAAAAAAATTATATTAGGTAGAAATGTAAAAATCAAATTTGTAAAAGATAGACCTGGTCACGATATGAGGTATGCAATAGATAGTAGAAAAATTAAAAAAGATCTTAAATGGTCCCCAAAAATAAATTTTAATAATGGTTTGAAAAAAACATTTGATTGGTATTACAATAATCAAAAGTACTATTTAAAATTAAATAGAAAAGATATTTTGAGAAGACTTGGAACAAATAAATGATTAGAAAAGGAATTATACTTTCTGGTGGAATGGGAACTAGAATGAGCCCTCTAACAAAAGCTGTGAACAAACAGTTGCTTCCTATCTATGATAAACCGTTAATATTTTATCCTTTATCAATTTTAATGCTGGCTAAAATTAAAGATATTCTAATTATAGTAAATAAAGGACAATTAAATCAGTATAAGAAAATATTGCCAAATGGTAATAGATTAGGAATAAAACTTACTTATAAAGAGCAAGATAGTCCAAAAGGTCTGCCAGATGCATTTATTCTTGGTGATAATTTTATTGGCAAAGAAAATGTAGCTTTAATTTTGGGAGACAATTTTTTTTATGGTCAATTTCTTTCACAAAAGCTGATGGAATGTACAAAATTAAAAAAAGGAGCAAAGGTTTTATTGCATAGAGTTGCTAATCCAGAAAAATATGGAGTTGCCAAGGTTAAAAAAAATAAAATAACTCTAATTAAAGAAAAACCAAAAAAATTTTTTTCTGATTTAGCAATTACTGGACTTTATTTTTTTGATAACAAAGTAATAAAATTTTCTAAAGAGCTCAAACCCTCAAAAAGAAATGAGCTAGAAATTACAGATTTACTAAACAAATATAAAAAAATTAATAGTTTATCTGCTGATTATATTGGTAGAGGTGGCGCATGGCTAGATACTGGATCAATAGAGGATTTTTATAAAACAAGCAACTTTGTATCTGCAATCGAAAATAGGCAAGGATTTAAGATTGCATGCTTAGAGGAAATTTCTTTACTAAATAAATGGATTAGTAAAAAAGAGATTAATGAAGCAATAAAGTTTTATGGAAAGTGTGAATATTCATCATATTTAAAAAAACTTATTTAATGATTAAGAAAACAGGTTTTAAAGATTTAATTTTGATTAAAAATAAATGCTTTAAAGATTCAAGGGGACATTTCAAGGAACTTCTCCGCGAATCTAAACTTAAAACGAGATTTCCATTTTTAGTTATGTCTTACTCAAAAAGAGGGGTTATTAGAGGATTACATTTACAAAAAAGGAAATCTCAAGGTAAATTTATTTCAGTTTTAAAAGGTAAAATTTTAGATGTAGCGGTTGATTTAAGAAAAAAATCTAAAACCTATGGCAAACACTTTAGATCAATTCTGAGCGAAAAAAATTCAAAATCAATTTATATACCTCCTGGATTTGCACATGGGTTCTGTGGACTGGAAAAAGAAAATTATGTAATTTATAGTTGTACAAATTATAGAGATAAAAAAAGTGAAAATGGAATTATGTATAATGACAAAGATTTAAATATTAAATGGCCTTTTAAAAATCCTATTTTATCTAAAAAGGACAAGAACAACTTGTCGCTTAAAGAATACTTAAAAAAAATAAAATGAAGCCAAAAATATTAGTTACAGGTGGTGATGGAAGATTTGCAAAAGTTTTAAAAAGAAAAAATAAATATTTAAACCTGATTTTTAAATCAAAAAGACAATTAGATATACTTAATATAAATTCAATTGAAAAAATTATTAAAAAAGAAAAACCTAAAATTATTTTTCATACAGCTGGTTTATCACGCCCAATGAATATTCATAATAAAAATATTTCTAGAAGTATTGATTTAAACATTATTGGTACTTGTAATATAGTTAAAACTTGTAAAAAATTTAAAATTAAGCTTGTATATTTTTCTTCAGGATATGTTTATGAGGGCACAAAGGGAAATTATAAAGAAAATCATCCAGTTAAACCATTTAATAATTATGGTTTATCAAAATTAGGGGGCGAGTGTGCCGCTAGAATGTATAATAATTCTTTAATACTTAGAATAACAATGACTGAAAAACCATTTTTATATAAAAAAGCTTTTACAAATTTAAAAACAAACTTTATGTTTCATGAAGATTTAATTGATTTGTTACCGAAGTTACTAAAGCATAAAGGGATAATTAATGTTGGTGGTAAATCACAGTCAGTATTTAATTTTGCCAAAAAATATAATTCAAATGTTAAGGGTATAAAAGCTATTAAATCTTTAAATCTACCTCTTAACCAAACAATGAATTTAAATTTGTTAAAAAAGCTAATTAAAAATTAATGGTAGCGGGAAGTGGGATCGAACCACTGACCTCGGGCTTATGAGTCCCGCGCTCTAACCAACTGAGCTACCCCGCCATTAAATTCACGTTGATATATACTACTTATTTTTTTTATTTCAAAAAGAAATTATTACTTTGTATCTACAGACCCAATTATATTAAAGTTTTTATTTGCAATCACTATTTCACCTGAGGAAACCCCGATATTTAACATTTCTGATATAACTACGTAATGAGTAACAAATATCAGGTTTTTATTTCCATCCCATTTTTTTATAAATTCTTTTAAATTCTCAATTTGCTGATCCTTAAATTTATAAAATTTCTCATCATAAAAAGAATTGAGTGCCTTAAAAGTATTATAATTTTTAAAAGCATATTTTGCTGTATCTTTGCACCTGCACCATTCGCTTGATAAAACTTTATCAATTGGAATATTGTTTTTTTTAAAAAATTCTCCAATTTTTTTTGATTGAATTATGCCACTTTCACTCAGGTTTCTTTGTGTCTTGCAGTCATTTAAATCTATATTATCTGGATCACCATTTCCTGGAGCAATAGCATGTCTTATAAAAATTATATTTCCTCCAAATTGTAATTTAGTGATTAATTCATCATTAGAAAAAGTAGATGATGTAAAAATTATAGATAGAAAAAAAGATAATATTAAAATAATATATTTCACAAATGAATCTTAATCTAAATTCCTTAAATAACAAAATTATAAAGTGTAGAGCTTGTCCTAGGTTAATAAAATTCAGAAATAAAATAGTAAAAAATAAAAGAAAACAATTTAAAGATGAAGTTTATTGGGGAAAACCAATAACTGGTTTTGGAGATCCAAACGGAAAAATTCTGTTTGTTGGATTAGCCCCAGCAGCGCATGGGGGCACAAGAACCGGAAGAGTTTTTACCGGTGATAAATCTTCTGATTTTCTTTACAAATGTTTATTTAATGCAAAAATTTCAAATCAAAGTACTTCAGAACATATTAATGATGGTTTAAAACTTAAAAATGCATTTATTACTCCAGCTCTAAAATGTGTCCCCCCTGAAGATAAACCTTTAAAAATTGAATTGGACAATTGTTCTAAATTTTTTAACAATGAGTTAAATATTTTAAAAAATTTGAAAGTAGTTGTAGCTTTAGGAAAAATTGCTTTTGATACATGCAAAATGTTCTATAGTGAAAAGTTCGAAATACCTAGTCATGTTAAATTTGGACATGGGAAAACTTTTAAATTAATAAATGGAGTTAATTTAGTTGGATGTTATCACCCTAGTCCTAGGAATGTAAATACTGGCCGTATCAATGAAAAAATGATGACGCAATTATTTCAAAAAATTAAAGGATTGAATTAATCTTCTAGTTTTTTCTTAAGATCTTCAGGTAATTTTGATGGTTTTCCATTTTTATCAACTGAAACTAAATGTATATCTGCATCTGATATTATTTCGTGATCTCTTGAGATAATTTGTTTCATTATAAAAGAAGTTTTAGTGAATGATTTAATCTCGGAAATAATTTTTAACGAGTCCTCAAATTTAGCTGGTTTTTTATATTCAATATTACATGATTTGACAATCAGCAAAACCCCATATGTTTCTAATAAAGAAGAATTGCTAAAACCCAGTGTATAAATAGCTTCCGATCTAGCGCGCTCTAAAAATTTTAAGTAATTTGCATAGTAAACCACGCCACCTGCATCAGTATCTTCATAGTAAACTTTAACAGTGAAATTAAATTTTTTTGCCATAACTAATAATATTAATTATATTGAAATTTATTTTTATATGAAAGTTTTTATTATTTGGCTGATTGGGGTGATATTATGGAACTTTGGTTACCCTACCGCTTCTCCTATAGAGGATGTGGTGGCTGCAGTAATATTATCCATTTTTAGCGTGTATCTCAAAAAATTTATTAAAAATTGATCAATCGGACGAAAAATAAATATTTTGAAAATAGGCAATAGAACTTAATTTTGAATTATCAGTATCGGCCATTATGGCTAACCCATTTATTTCATCCAAATCTAGATCATGGAATTGTTTAAAATGTTCTTTTACGTTTACTTTTACTGTAACCCACTCATTGAGATTATCTTTTGTAGTGGCTAAAACAAAATCTATTGATTTTTTAGTATAAGGGCTTGGGTGTGAGGCATTTACATCTTCATTGCTTGAAAAAACATAGTTCATTGCTCTATTTGATAAAGGTGTAGCGCCAGTTTTTTTTACAACAAATACTCTAGCTGCATAATCGTGCCCTTTCTTGCTCCTTTCATCGATGCCGCCAAGGTCTTTCTCAACTTTCCAGGTTATATTTAAGTATGGCGTTGTATTAAGATCTATTTTTATTTCTTTTCCAAGACCGGATGCAGCATTATCAGCTACAGCTTTTAAATAGTTTCCATTTTCGTTTGATCCTATAAAGTATTTAGTTTTTGCATCTGCACCTCTAACTTTTCTTACCTTTAAAGTACCAAGTTCTTCTTCTGTAAATTCAAAAACTTTAACTTCTTCGGCTACTACCGAGCTAGTTAGAATAAAGAATGAAATCAATAATTTGAAAATTTTTTTCATAATTTTATAAAAAAATTCTTAATACATTATTTTGACAAAATTTAAACATTCAAAAATCATTTTTGATCAGTATATAATAAATATGAAGACAATTTCGATTTTTATACTCCTTATATATTGGTCAATAATGATTTTAGCTCCCGTTATGTCTAAAGACATAAAATTTAGTAGGGCAAAAATTAGTCAAATCAAGATAGTTGAGCAAAAAGTACGTGGTTAGTAGGTGGATCGACCGCCACTTATATCAAAAACAGCAGCAGTAGAGAATGTATTTTCCTCTGATGAAAGCCAACAAACTAAGGATGTAAATTCCTCAACTTCCAGAAATCTGCCTCTTGGGACTTTAGATAACATTCTTTGCACATGTTCTTTTGTCATTTGATCTAAAATACGTGTTTTTGCACCTGCGGGCGTAACAGTATTAACAGCTATATTTTTATCAGCTAGCTCTTTACCTAATGATTTAGTTAATGCAATTATTCCGCCTTTCCCAGCGCTATATGCACTAGCGTTTGCATTGCCATCTTTTCCAGCAACTGAAGCAACATTTACAATTCTACCATAGTTATTTTTAATCATATTAGGAACTATCGCTTTACAACAATT
Source organism: Pelagibacteraceae bacterium AG-365-D07 (assembly GCA_003280005.1). GTDB lineage: Bacteria > Pseudomonadota > Alphaproteobacteria > Pelagibacterales > Pelagibacteraceae > Pelagibacter. The sequence goes on from QCGH01000007.1 coordinate 27,883, forward strand.
AAATGTTCCCATTAAATTTATTTCTACTACTTTTTTCCATAAATCAGTATCATACTCCCATAGGGTTGTTGTCGGACCAGTAATTCCCGCATTATTGATTAAAATATCTATATTATTTTTTTTTGTAATTTCATTTACGCAATCTTCAACCTCTTGGTAATTAGACACATCAACAATATTTGAGTTTAAATTTGGATTATTTAAATCTTTCAATGATTTTTCAGTCATCTTAGGATCAATATCCCAAATTATAACTTTAGCTCCAGAATTTAAAAATCTTTTAGCAATATCTAAACCAAATCCTTGAGCTCCACCCGTAATCACAGCTGTCTTATTCTTAAAATTAAATAAAATATTATCCATCTATTCGCTCGCTAACAAATAATACGTGATGTAAGAAACAAAAGCACCTATTAACCATGCAAAACTTTGTAAAAATCTCAAATCAACATTCCAAATAGTTGAGGCAGCAAAAATAAAGCCTATAATCATTGAATAGATACCTTTAACTTGCCATCCATTGCTGTAAAAATAAGTGCTGCTTTTTAAATCAGAAAATATATCTTTTGAGATATATTTTTTATTATTAATTAAATAGTAATCGGCGATAATTATTCCTGCTATTGGACCAAAAAAAGAACCTATAGTATCAATTATTGACAAAGCACCTGATTGGCTCAAAACAGGGAGCCATAATCCACCAAAAATTAAACCTAATAAAATTATTATTAAGCCAGAACTAGATTTGTCCAAACTTTTGGGAAAAAAGTTTAATAATGAATTTTGTGTTGGAATATAGTTTGCAATTAAATTGGTAGATCCTGATGCAGCTATTATGAAGAAAATTGCCACTATTGTTAAAAAGCTATTATCAATTTTTCCAATAATATCTGTTGGATTAGTTAATAATTGCTCAACTTCTAAAAGTTGTTTTGCCATTACTATATCCGCACCCAAAACTATAAATATAGATGCAAAAGAAAAAATTATTAGATTAATCAATAAAGAAAAATTACCCTTTGAATATTCTGAGCTATTTTTTACATACCTAGAGAAATCTCCTATATTTAAAATCACAATTGAAAAAAAAGCAAACAATGTCCCAGTAATATTTATTAGAGCTAAAAGATTTTCTCTGGAAACAAAATTCTGAGATGAAACACTTAATTTAAATGCACTAATTATTTCTTTTGAATTTTCTCCAGCTAATACAATTATAAATACTGTTAAACCTATATATACAATCCAGGCAGAGAAATTTATAATTAATCTGATAAAATTTTGTCCTTGTTTAAATAAATAAAATTGTAAAATTAAGGCTGTTATAAAACTAAACCAATCAATAAGATCCATACCCATCAAAAAAATAAGAAAGATATAACCTTCTAAGACTGTATCATTAATGTTAAAAACCAGTATTCTAATTAAGTATCCAATTGATTTAGAAATAAAAAATGTTTGAACACCAAACATAAATAAACCGACAACACCTCTCAACATTCCTATATATCTTGCGCCATTCAATCCAAATGAAACTCTTAGGATTACTGGAAATGGCAAACCATATTTTTGGGAAGGATTGCCTAACAAATTAGAAAAGATTGCTACTAAAACACCCGCTAAAATACATGATATAAAAACAATTAGAATATTTAAATCATAAACTAAATAAAGTGATGCTATTAACGAAAAACCTATCAAGCTTTGAATGTTATTCGCCCAAAAACAAAAAATATCTCCACTAGACCAATTTTTGTCGTTTGGATTAATACCAACGATATCCCAATTTGTAAGATTTATATTTGCTTTTTCTTGACTCACTTATCAGATAATAAACAATTATTTACTGCTGTCCATACAACAGAGTTGGTAACCACAACACAATTTTTGGAAATATGATTATTATTATCAGTCCAATTACCTGAAGAACCATAAATTGCATCATTCCAAGGTATATATCTTTTAAATCCCAGCTAGGAACAACGCCTTTTAAGAAATATGCTGAAAGTGCTACAGGTGGAGACAGCCAGGCGGTTTGTAAATTTACAGCTACTAAAATTGCAAACCAAGTTAAATTGAAACCTAATGCTTCAATCAGAGGTAAAATTATTGGAACAATAATCATTACAATTGGCACCCATTCCAATGGCCAACCTAATAAAAAGATTACGATCATTACTATTGCAAGAATAAAGTATCTATTCATTTCCAATGAAAGGAGAAATTCAGTCAAAACCATCGGTGTTCCAAGTCTTGCAAATACCGCTCCAAAAAAGTTAGATGCTGCAACTAAAACCATTATTAAAGCTGTTATCTCTAAAGTTTTAACTAAGGCTTCCTGTAATTTTTTAAGTGTTAATTTTTTATAAGCCAGTGAAAGCAATAATGCACCCATAGCACCACATCCTGCAGCTTCTGTTGGAGTGGCAAAACCAAACAATATACTTCCAAGTGCAGCAAATACTAATGCAGCTGGTGGAACCAATCCTAAAAAGAATTCTACCCATACTTTACTCATGCTTTCAGCTCTCATATCTACCGGTAATGGCGGTCCAAGTTTTGGATTCATCATGCATCTAACTGTTGTGTAGGCAGCATATAAACTTGCAAGTAAAACTCCAGGTAAAATAGCTGCCGCAAATAAATCTATGACAGGTATTTCCATTATAGGACCCATCACAACTAGCATAATACTTGGAGGAATTAAAATACCTAAAGTTCCACCAGCTGTAATAGTTCCTGCTGCAAGTCTTACATCATAACCAGATCGGTTCATTGATTTAGCTGCCATAATACCCAAGATTGTTACAGAAGCTCCTACAATACCTGTTGCGGCAGCGAAAATTACTGAAACAAATAATACCGCATAATATAAAGAACCTTTTACTCTTGCTAACATTAATTGGAATGCAGAAAATAATCTTTCCATTAAACCCGCTTGTTCCATCATTATCCCCATAAACACAAACAGTGGTACGGCGGCGAGCGTTTGTTCGGTCATGACCATAGAAAACTGTAAGGTCATTAAGTAAAAAACTAATTTACCAAATCCTAAATAACCAAATACAAATCCCAAGAAAATTAAAGTAAATGATATTGGAAATCCAATAAATATAGAAAACAGCATTACTCCAATCAAAATGAAACCTAAAATTGCTGGATCAACTAAATGTGATATCATTCTTTACCTGGCCATTTTCCTCTAGTCATTGCATAATAGCTCTTTAGTAACTCTGAAATTCCTTGAATTAATAAAAATACAATACCAAACCATAAACAGGATTTAATCGGCCACATATATGGCATCCAAGTTGTGTCCATTCCTCTTTCTGATCTCATTATTGATTCTTGAACAAAGCCAGTCGTCATATAAAGAAAAACTATTAATCCTGGAAAGTAGAAAAGAATATATAATACAAAATCAATTAAACCCTGATTTTTAATTTTAAAATTTCTATACAAAAAATCTGCTCTGATATGAATTCCTTTTGATAAAGCATATCCGGCACCGAGCATAAATAGTGCACCATAAAAAAATCTACTTATATCATATGCCCATATAGTTGGTGCTAAAAATAATTTTCTAGCGAGAACCTCATATGTCATTGCTAAAATTAAAGGAAATGTAATCCAACAAACTACATTACCTGTCCATTTGCTAAATTTATCTATATTTACTATTAAAGATGCCATCCATTTAGGCATATCATCTGGCATCTTTGATGAGTCACCTCGCCTTTCGGCTATCATTTCATCTGAAATATCTAATTTAGTAGGTTCCTCTGACATATGATTTAAAAAAAATAAAGCGGACTTTAATAGTCCGCTTTATTATAACTTTTTTTTTAACTTATGACTATTGTTACTTCAATGTCGCTGCGTGAGCCATTCCTAGCTTCGCATTAGACATTTGAGCGCCACTCCAGAAAGGAACTGCGATGTCAGCAAATTCTTTCATTGAAGTGTAAACTTTATTAAAGAATGCATTGTCCTTTGCATTTTTATTTAAAGTTGCTTTCGCTGCAGCCATATACTCAGTAAAGTAATCAGAAGGAGTATCTTCTAATTTTACCCCATGTTTTTCTGTAAGTTCTTTAAGAGCTTTTCCGTTTTCGTAAATTCTATAGCTTAAAGATTTTGCTAAAGAGGCATTAGCTGCAACTTCTAAAGATTTTTTCTCATGATCAGTCAAAGAATTGTATAATTTACCTGTCATGTAGAAGTCAGCATTTACGACTACTTGGTGAAGACCTTGTAAATAGTAGTGTTTCAAAACTTTTTGGAAACCAAATACTAAGTCAGGTTTTGGACAGCACCATTCAGCAGCATCAATAGTTCCTGCTTGTAAAGCTGGTAGAATATCTCCACCACCCATAGCAACTGATGCAATACCTATGTCTTTATAAGTTTGTCCTGGAATTCCTGGAGGAGTTCTGAACTTGTACTTTCTAAAGTCAGCCATATCTTTAATTGGTTTTGGAAACCAACCTAAAGCCTCTGGACCAACTGGTTGAAGCATAAATCCTTTAATGTCTCTTCCCATTTCTTTCCACAATTGATCGTATAACTCTTTACCACCACCGTATTGGAACCATGATAGGAAAGCTAAGTTATCAATACCTACTCCACCACCTGCTACCGGAGAACCGAATAACATAGCAGCTGGGTGATCACCTGACCAATAGTGAGTCCAAGCAAAACCGCAGTCGATCAAACCTTTGTCTACTGCATCAAGAGTTTCTTTAACTCCAACTACAGTACCCGCAGGCATAATTTCAAATTTTAAAGAACCATCAGTTAATGCAGTAACAGTATCAGTAAAGTCTTTTAACATTACTACTTCATCTGCTTTTGCACTTATCACAGTTTGGCACTTTAGTGTTTTTGCCGCGTTAGCATTAGATATAAATCCAAAAACTAAAGTAACAGCAAATAACGCTGATAAGATTTTTTTCATTATTATTTCCCTCTTATTAATTTAAATTAATGAACTGGCATCCTCTCAAAAAAATACTTTGATTACAAGCGACAAATCATGCATATCTCAGAAATAAATAATATATTATGTTAATAAATTAAATTTAGTTTAGAACAATTCTACTATGCAGAACTTTGATTACATAATTGTTGGAGCTGGATCCGCTGGATGTGTTCTAGCCAACAGACTTTCTGCAAACCCTAATAATAAAGTTCTTTTAATTGAGGCGGGTGGCAAAGATACATATCCATGGATTCATATTCCAGTTGGATATTTTAAAACGATGCATAATCCAAAAGTTGATTGGTGTTTTAAAACTGAACCCGATGAAACAATGAATAATAGATCTATTAGGTATCCAAGAGGAAAAACTTTAGGGGGAAGTTCTTCAATTAATGGACTTTTATGGATAAGAGGTCAAAAAGAAGATTACGACATATGGAGACAGCTTGGAAATACAGGTTGGGGCTGGGATGATATTTTACCTTACTTTTTAAAATCAGAGAATAACGAATTAGGTAAAAGTGAATTTCATAATGATAGCGGCCCCATAACAGTTGCTAATAAAAAAATTAATTTAAAATTATTAGATGAATTTCAAAATGCTGCTGAAGAGTATGGAATACCTAAAACAAATGATTTTAATACTGGAGATAACTTTGGCGTGGGTTTTTTTCAGTTCACAACAAGTTTTAATAAAGCTGGATTAAAACTAAGATGCAGTGCTGCAAAAGGATATTTAAATCCTGTTAAAAAAAGATCGAATTTAAAAATTGTAGTTAATGCTCATGTACAAAAAATAAATTTTGAAGGTAAAAAAGCTATGGGTGTAAATTATTATATTGGTGAAAAATTAAATACCGTACGTGCTAATAAAGAAGTAATTTTATCAGCCGGGTCAATTGGATCTCCCCATATATTGCAGGTATCTGGGATTGGAGAAGTTAATAAACTTAAAAATTTAGGTATAGATATTGTGCATGAATCGAATGGGATTGGTAAAAATTTACAAGATCATTTGATGTTTAGACCTGTATATAAGGTTAAAAATTTGAAATCACTTAATAGAAAAGTTGAAAGTTTATTTGGAAGATTTTTAATGGGGCTTGAATATCTTGTTAATCAAAGTGGACCGGTAACAATGGGCGCAAGTCAAGTTTGTGGTTTTGTTAAAAGTGATCCTTCTAGAGCTACTCCTAATTTACAGTTCCATGTATCTCCTGTAAGTACTGATATATTGGGTGTAACACCTATGCATGACTTTGAAGGAATTACTCCAACAGTAGCAAATGTAAGACCAACAAGTAGAGGTGAAATTAACATCGTTAGTAATGACATTAGAGTTTATCCTAAAATTAAGATGAACTATTTGTCGACTGATGATGATAGAAAAGTTGCAGCTCAAGGTCTTAAAATTGTTAGGAAAATAATGCTGGAAACAGAAACATTTAGACAATATGAACCTGAGGAATATAGACCAGGAGTTCATATAACTGATGATGAAGAATTGGTTAAAGCAGGTTCAGATTTTACTCAAACAATTTTTCACCCAGTTGGAACATGCAAAATGGGTAATGATGACATGGCTGTAGTTGATGATTCTTTAAAAGTTATAGGAGTTCAAAATTTAAGAGTAATAGATGCATCGATCATGCCTAACATTACTTCAGGCAATACTAATGCTCCCACAATTATGATTGCTGAAAAGGGTGCTGATATGATATTGAACGGATAATGTTATCCGAACAAATCATAATTTTTATCCAAATAGTTCTAATCGATTTAGTTTTAGCTGGTGATAATGCAATTATTATTGGAATGGTTGCATCTCAGTTTCCGCCAGAACAAAGAAAAAAAATTATATTTTGGGGAATAAGTGGAGCAATTGTACTTAGAATAATACTTACTTTATTAACTGCTTATCTATTACAAATTCAAGGGATTAGATTGATAGGTGGATTGGCGCTACTTTATATTGTTTATAAACTTTATATAGATGTGATTAAAAAACAATCAGATAATCATGAAAATATTAAAGTCGACAATTCAAGTTTCTTTAAAGCTATTATAACTGTTTTAATTGCAGATTTTACGATGAGTTTGGACAATGTTTTAGGAGTAGCGGGAGCTGCTAAAGATCATTATTTCTTGCTGATATTTGGTTTACTTTTATCGATAGCTATAATGGCTGTTGGAGCTACTTTAATTTCTGGTTGGATTAAAAAATATAAATGGATTGCTTGGCTTGGATTAATTGCAATACTAGTTGTTGCTGTTGATTTGATTTATACTGATATAAAACTATTTATATAAAAATGTATTTAAAAAAATATAACCTTAAAAATAAAACAGCTATTGTCACAGGAGCTGGCAAAGGTCTAGGAAGAGCGTGCGCTATAGCTTTAGCAGAAGCTGGTGCAAATCTGGTCATAATTAGTAGAACTAAAAAAGATTTAGATGAAGTTTCAAAAAAAATTAAAAAATTAAAGTCAAAATGCAAATCTTATGTTTGCGATATTACAAATTACAATGAAATTAAAAACATTATTAATAGTCAACCAAAAATAGATATTTTAATAAATAATGCTGGGAATAATATTCCTGAACATTTTACTCAAGTTAAAACCAAAAATATGGAATATCTTGTCAAAATAAATACGATAGCAACTTTTAATCTTGCTCAATTATGTGCTTTAAAAATGATCAAAGCAAAAAATAGAAAGAAAATTGGGGGAGCAATAGTAAATATGTCTTCTCAAATGGGCCATGTAGGAGGTCCAATAAGAAGTGTCTATAATATGAACAAGTGGGGTTTAGAAGGTTTAACTAAAGGTATGTCCATAGATTTAGCTAAATATAATATTAGAGTTAATACTATTTGCCCAACTTTTGTTGTAACTCCAATGACTAAAAAATTTTTAAAAAATAGAAAATTCAAAAAAGAAACATTAAATAACATTCCTCTAGGAAGGTTCGCAGAATTATCAGAAGTTGCTTCCGCTGTAGTTTTCCTAGCCTCTGATGCAGCATCAATGATTACAGGAACTTCTTTGCTGGTTGACGGCGGGTGGACGGCTAAATAATGAAAAAATTATTGCTTTTAGTAGCAATTATATTCTCCACAAATGCATTTGCTGTTGAATTTAAAGGTAAGTTTTTACAAGGTCATTTTATAATTGGAATAACGGAACCAGGATCAAAAATAATTGTAGGTAAAAAAGAAGTAAAAGTATCTGAAGATGGTTATTTTGTTTTTGGAATTGATCGAGATAGAAAATTTGATGTAACAATTACAAAAATTTTTGAAGGCAAAAAAGAAAAAATAATTAAGAAAGTTCTTAAAAGAAAATATAATATTCAAAGAATAGATGGCTTAGAGGAGAGCAAGGTAACTCCTCCAGAAGAAGTATACCAAAGAATAAAAGCAGAAAATAATAGAATTGGTGAAGCAAGAGCTATCAATTCTGATTTACCTTTTTTTAAAGATCAATTTATTATGCCGGTTGAAGGTATCATCAGTGGTGTTTATGGAAGTCAAAGAATTTTAAATGGAAAACCTAGATGGCCGCATTACGGAATAGATATTGCTGCAAAAAAAGGAACGAAAATTAAATCTTCAGGAACAGGTGTAGTTACGATGGCAGAAAATGACCTTTATTATACGGGTGGTACTGTGATCATGGATCATGGCCATGGTATTTCAACAATATATTCTCATCTCGAAACTGTAATTGTTTCTGTTGGAGATAAAATTAATCAAGGGGATATTATTGGTACCGTTGGTTCAACAGGAAGATCAACAGGTCCTCATTTAGATTTTAGAATTAATTGGTTCCAAACTAGATTAGATCCAATGTCTGCTCTTCCTAATTGAAATTTGAAAAAAAAGAGTCAATTGTATTTAAATTGTGCTGAATTTTTTTGTATGCTAGTGAATTAAGCAAACTTAATACTTCAGTTTTTTTTTGATCTGTCTCAATTATAATGAAGCAATTGTTGTTTCTCAAAAGCTCCATAGCACCCTTTAAAACATGATGCTCCATTCTTTCTACATCTATTTTAATTGCAATATTCTTATTTTTTAAATCAATCAAATTATCTACTTTATCCTGATTTACATTTATTTTAAATTTACCAGAGGAGTCCTTTGCATAATTAGGAGAATACTCTTCTTCAACAGCAAATTTTTCTACTTTTTTTTCAGAACCAATTGCTAAATTAAAGGTTTTAACATTATTAAAATTATTTTTATTTAGCATCGAATTCAATCTTTCAATATTGCGATTATATACATCAAATGAATATATTTTTATTTCGGGATTTTCTTTAGCTACTTGAAGTGTATATATACCCCAGCATGATCCAATATCTAAAAAGTATTCAATTTTATTATTTTTTATAAATAAATTTAAATAATTTATAATGTCATTATCCCATCCGTATAAATAAAAATTTCTATCTACAAAATATCTTAAATCAAGATCGTAATGAATTTTATTACGATAAATTTTTTTATTCTTAATATTTAATCTTTTTATTAAAGATGGAATGACTCTTTTCAAAATTGGTAATTTAAATAATTTTCTCATCATTAATTCAATTTAATAAATCAAGAGCCAGATACCAACAAAAAATAGTAAAGAGCCACCTAATTTATTTAAAATATTTATATATTTATTTATTATTATTTCTCTAAACTTTCCAAATATAACTGCATACATTCCATCAAATACTGCACCTACAATCATAAATAAAATTCCAAAATAAATTATCTGACTTGCGATTGGTTGACTTATATCAATGAACTGAGGAATAAAAGCTCCAAGAAATAAAAAAGCTTTAGGATTAGATAAAATGACTATTAACCCTTGTAGTATAAATTTCTTTTCAAATTTTTTTATCTTCTCTGAATTATCTGAAAGATTTTTTGAAGTAAAACTTAAGTATCCTAATGTCATTAAATAAATTGCACCAATTATTCGAACGACTTTAATAATATCTTCTAGAAAAGGAGATATAACTTTAAATCCTAATGCTAATAGCAAAATTAATACAATCAAACCTAGTTGTGTTCCAATTACATTTAAAATTCCTGCCCGAGTTCCTGTTTTTAGTGAATTAGCTATTATTAAACTTACTGTTGGACCTGGCACTATAACAACTAAGAAACTTGCTATTAAAAAATAAATTATTTCCATTGAATGTATTTTTGAATAAAATTATAGTATTTACATCATGGGCCTTCACTTTACACAAGAAGAATTTAAATCAAGGAAATCTAAAGTTTTAAATTCAATGAAAAAGCAAAATATAGATGCTCTTTTAATGTTTAGACAAGAATCTATGTATTGGCTAACTGGCTATGACACATTTGGTTATGTTTTTTTTCAAACTTTAGTTTTAGACCAAACAGGAAATTTAATTTTACTAACTAGAGCTCCAGATCTAAGACAAGCACAAAATACTTCTAATATTGAAGATATTAGAATTTGGATAGACAAAGATGGTTCCAATCCAACAAATAATCTTAGGGTTATTTTAGATGAACTAAATCTTAAAGGAAAAAAATTAGGAGTTGAATATGAAGCTTACGGTTTAACTGGGAGAAACGCTTTAAGACTAAATAAATCTCTTGAAAATTATTGTTCTATTGAGGATAAATCAGAACTAATTACTGAATTAAGAGTTGTTAAATCAAAAGAAGAAGTTGCTTATGTAAGAAAGGCTGCTGAACTTGCTGACAGAGCTTTAGATGAAGTTTGGAAACACGCAAAACCTGGCGTAAGTGAGTCAAAAATATTAGCTGAGATGAATAGAGTTATATTTGAGGGAGGTGGAGATTATCCAGCAAATGAATTTATTATTGGTTCAGGAAAAAATGCACTGCTTTGCCGATATCAAGCAGAAAAACAAACTTTAAAAAATGTAGATCAACTAACTATTGAATGGGCAGGCACGTATAGACATTATCATTCAGCAATGTTTAGAACCATTCCAATTGGTAAAGCTGATCCTGAACATCACAAAATGCACAAAGCTTGTTTAGAAGCATTAAAGAATTGTGAAAGTAAATTAAAACCTGGAAATAAAGTTGGAGAAGTTTTTGATATTCATGCAAAAACGTTCGATGATCTTGGTTTCAATAAAGCTAGAATGAATGCGTGCGGTTATTCTTTAGGAACTACTTTTTCACCAAATTGGATGGACGTTCCAATGCTTTATTCAGGCAATCCATATGTAATTGAGCCAGGTAATATATTCTTTATGCATATGATATTAATGAACTCTGATAATCAATTAGCAATGAATCTTGGTGAAACATACCTTGTTACAGAACAAGGCAATGAAAGATTGGGTAAACAGAAATTAGATTTAGTTGTTCTTTGATTACTTGTTTTGAACAGCGCAAATATCTTTAATTACTGGGACATTTGCACAATCTCCACACTTAGTAACTTGAACTAAACAACCATCATCCATTACTTTAACATCTACAACTCTATCACACTTTGAACAAGTTGATGCAATCGTTAAACCACATTTTTTACAATTATATGTTTGTGTATCCATAATTCATAAATAATTATTTGAAAAAAAATATCAAGCATTATCAGTGTTAATGATAATCATTATCAGATTATTTTTAATAATAATTATCATTATCAAATTTTTATTATTAAATATTAATAAATTTGGATTTTTTAAAATTATAATTTAATTACGTTTTTATATTTTTTATTTTTATATACGTTTCTTGTATCAATGATTCTTTTTCCATGTTTTTGAATATAATCAAAATTTATTTTATCATGATCAGTAATAATGTAGATTAAATCATATTTTCTCAACATAGTTGAATTTATTTTTTTTGAGTAAAAAACCTTTTTTAATTTTCTAGACTCTAGTTTTTGAACATGAGGATCATGGTAATCTATTTTAATCTTTTTTTTACTTAATATATCTATAAAATTAAAGATTGGTGACTCTCTTGGATCATCAACATTTTTTTTATACGCTGCTCCAACTAATAATATCTTATTAAAATTATTCTTTAAAGAATTAGAGATAATCCACTTTGAAATAAAGTCATTTATTTTTCCTGACAATTCAATAAATTTCAGATTGATTTTATTTTTTTTTGCCAACCAAGATAAATAAAAAGGATCTATTGGTATACAATGTCCACCTACTCCAGGACCTGGATAAAAAGCTTCATAACCAAATGGTTTAGTTTTTGCGGCAGATATTATTTCATGGATATCTAAACCCAATTTCCTACATATAGTTTTCATTTCATTTACCAAGGCTATGTTTACACTTCGATATAAATTTTCAAAAATTTTAGTAAATTCTGCGGTTTCAATATTTGAAACTGTAACAATCTTATTTGCAATTTTAGAATATATTTTTTGTGTCACAATACTACAATTTTTGGTAACTCCACTGCAGATTTTTGGTATATTTCTAATTGAAAATTTTTTATTACTAGGATCTTCTCTCTCAGGTGAATAACCTACAAAAAAATCTTTTCCTATCTCGAATTTTTTTCTCTTTAACAATGGAACAATTAATTCATTTGTACATCCAGGATAGGTTGAGCTCTCCAAGACAATTAATTGACCGGCTTTTAAAAATTTTTTGATGCTATGAAGGGCTTTTTTTATATAAATAAGATTTGGGTTATTCGATTTAGTTAATGGAGTTGGTAAGCATAGTATTATTATATCAACCTTTCCTATATCTTTATATGAAGATGACAGAAAAAATTTTTTATTTAAAATTTTTTTGATTTCACTGCTATTTAAAGAGGAGATGTAGCTTTTTTTTTGATTCAATGTGCCGATTTTTCTTTTATCATCATCAAAACCTATAACTTTAAAACTACTATTGCACAGGTGTTTAACCAATGGCAAACCAACATACCCAAGACCAATAACTCCAACCTTTGCCTTTTTTTTGTCTATAAGCCGGATTAAATTATCTTTAATACTCATAATGTTTTTTTATGTTAAAATGGATTAAGTAAAATAATAATATTCATTACATGATATAATGGTGATAATAAACATAAAATTATATAAAATTTAAAATAGATGAACGTTTATATCAAAATTGAAATTAAAGACAGGGAGTTTGTACCTAGGACTTTAATAGCGGCTTATTTAGCTAAAAAAGGTCATGATGTTTATGTCGGAGATAGTGAATTGTTTGAGAAATACTTAAAAAATAAAATTTTAAATCCTGGAATTATTTTAGAAAAAAGCTTATCTCCCGTTAAATCAAAAATAAAATATCTAAAAATACTTAAAAAAAATAATTTTAAAATTGCTAATCTGGATGAGGAAGGTGGTTTAAATGATCCAGATTATAAATATTGGTCTAGTGAAAGATATTCTAATGAAACTCTTAAAATTGCTGATATATCTTTTTGCTGGGGCAAATACGACTATGAAAATAATAAGAAATTATTTCCAAAATTTAAAAAAAAATTTCATATAAGTGGAAATCCTAGATTTGACTTTCACAATAAAAAAAATAGTAAAAATAAAAAAATAAAAAAAAAAATTATCATTATTCCTTCTACATTTACATTAACTGCTCAAAAAAGATTAGTTGATGAATTTAATATTTACGCAAAATTAAGAAAACCAAATTTAGATATTCAGAGAGAATGGTTTGCTGATGCTAGACAAAGGTCAATTGAAACATTTGACTTATTAGATTTAATTTATGAAATCAAAGAAAAATTTAATAAGTTATTAATTGAAATTTGGGTGCACCCTAAAGAAAATATTGACATGTGGAGAAAATTAATCCCTGAAGATAATTTTTTAAAATATACCAAAATTAAAGATTTTAATTCAACCTCTGCTGATAAATCATTATTTGTTTTTACAGGATCAACATTAGGAATGGACGTGGTGTTAAATAATAGATTATTAGTTTATTATAACCCTACTAAAGTTTTTAAAGGCTCTACTATACCAATAAAGATGTCTAAAAAAGTAAAAAGCACCAAGTCAATGTTAAAAATTATTAGAAGTTTCTTTAATGGTAAAAAAATTAAACAAACATTTGATATGCAAAACTATATTCACAATTCTAAAATTAATATTAATGCATCTTCAATTATTGCAGATAAAATTGATGAACTAAAATCTAAAGAAATTTCTGTAAAAAATACATTTTTAAATAATAATCTAAATCATCTGTATGCAAAAAATTACATCAGGCTTATTAGGCAAAAATTAAATTACAAGATCTATAACGCTAAATTTCCCCCTTTTTCTAAATCTGAAATTAATAATGTTCATAAAAAAATAATAGATTTTAATAAAGATTTTAAAAAAATTAAAATTCAACTTATCGGGCCAAAATTAATAAGATTAAATAAAAATTGATAATTTTAATGATAAATACTTTTAAATTATTTATTTTAAATTAATAATATTTGATTATATTGAAAATATGAAATTGTATAAAATTATTAATAATATTTCAAAATTTTTTTCTTTAAGATTTTTCCATGCAGGTTTGCCTGTGTCTTATTATATTTTTAATAAAATTTTTAACAAAAAAATAATTAATAAAAAAATTGAAAACAAAAACCTACAAGAGTTTAATAAAAATGGATTTGTAAAACTAAATATTAATTTTAAACCAGAGGTTGATTTTATTAAAAAAAATATTGAATTTGTTAATCCAGATGGAAAAAGGCAGTCATATAAAATCAATGAAAATATCAGAGAACAATTTAAAGGAATGCTTTTAAATAAATTAAAACCTCTGATTGGTGATTTACAAGATTATTACAATTCAAATATAGTTGTATCCAATGTTCTTGCATGGAGAACGAATTACGCAGAAGAATTTGAAGCAAAGAATAATATGTTATATGCCAATCATTATCATAATGACGGATATCTCGTAACATATTTCAAATTATTTATAAATTTAATGGATGTAGATGAAAACGATGGTCCATTGCATATAGTTTATAAAAATAAAACAAAAGAATTTTTCAAACATGCAAATTATAGAGATCAAAGAAATTATAATGATATTGAAAATAACAATCTAATTTATAAAAATACAGGCAAGGAAGGAGAATCTTTTCTTTTCAGTTCTCCTGAATGTATGCATAAGGCAGGTGTTCCAAAAAAACATAGAGATATAATGGAGGTTGTTTTTATTGCAAATACAGATGCCAATCTAAAAAGTGAGGATATAAATATTTTTGAGAAAAATGAAAATTTTGTTATTTCAACAACAAAACCTTATACATTAATTAAGGTTTTCAAAACGCTATTAAATCACTTTAATTATAAAAAAAATTTATCAACATAATTATTATTTAACTCATATCACAAGTAAAGAATGAAATTTCTTTTCCTTGGTTTGGAGTATCAATATTGGTTGTGATTTCATGCAACATCTCTCCAGTTGATTTATTTATAAAAACAGATTCAGAATACATTTCATCTTTTGATAGAACACGAAGTAATATTGTATTATCTTTTAATATTTGGGTATCATAAATTACGCCATTTGGAGCGTTAGTAAAAAAATCAGATAAACCAATTATCTTTAATTCTTGTGATTTAATTGCTTTAATATTTATTTTTGTATCTTTGTTATCTTTTATCTGGTCAGCTGAAAATTCTTTATAATCATAAATCTCATTTTTAAGAATTTGTTTATCAAGTTTGCAATTTGAACTTTTATTAAAATCAATCGTTATATTTAAAAAAGCTGCACGCACATTTTGTGTTAAAAATAATATGACTAAAATTATAGAAATTAAATTTTTCATATATAAATAGTATTTAATAAATATATTTTTAAATCAATGTGTTAATATGTATAACTACTATTTATAAAATATGAAAAATGAATATAAAGCAATGGTTCTATCGTGTATTGATCCTAGATTTCAGCCCAAGATCTATAATTATCTTAAAAAGAAAAACCTAATTGGTAAATATAGTTTATTTTCAATTGCTGGTTCAGCTATTGGAGTTACATCAAGCAAGTTTAGAAAGTAGCATTTAACTTTTTGGCAAAACTTGGAAACTTCAATTAAGCTGCATAAAATTAGAAAATTAATTGTACTTAATCACGAGGACTGTGGTGCTGCAAAATTGATAAAAAGAAAAAAATTCTTAAATTTTAATATAGAAAAAAAAGTTCATGAAAAATCTTTTAAGTTAATTAGACAAAAACTGAAAAAAAAATTTCCTAAATTAAAAATTGAAACTAAATTATTACTTTTAAAATAAAAAAATTATTTTAAATTTTTATCTAAACAACTTGCAACATCCATGTGTGCTATTTCATTGGGGTGCCCTTCACCTTTTATAATTTGATTTATAGGAAATGGACAATGAATAAAATTAATATTTTTCTTAATAAAGAATTCATTATATTTATCTAAATTTTCCTTACTAATATCTAGTAATAAAACTGTAAATTTTGAATTTATCTCTCTTGAGTTATCATTCATTTTTTGAATAATTAACTTTGATATCTCAAATTTTTTTTTTTCTCTAGAAGAAGATTTTAGTTTCATTATTCTTTTTTCGATTTTTGCTATTAAAACTATTTTTTCACTAAAAGGTAATTTAAAATAACTAATTGGTTTATTTCTTTTTAATTGTCCATTTTTATCTATTGAAGCAAATGGAACAGATATATGACCTCTGTTTGAGTACTTGTTTAATAAATATAACCATGATCCTGCTGCAACATTTCTTAACTCATGATGACTAATAAAGCCGTAAATAAAATGATTAATATTTTCAAATTTTCTAATAATTTTTTCTTGTAAAAGCATTGATTGGTAGGCTCCGTAACCACCAACTCCAAAATTCAAAATATCAATATTTGGATTTAATTTATTATAAAAACTTACAAAATTTTCGTTATCGTCAACTGCCCAACCTTGTGTCAATGAACCACCGATAAAAATTAATCGACTATCATTATTTTCTAACTCAGATATTTTTCTACTTCCATTTTCATTTATAGTAAAATTCGTAATTTTTCCCTCTTTTGACCATGGTTTAAAACTGTAGGAGCCAGGTTTATGTAGCCATCCTAATTGTTGATCACTTTTATAAATAATGGGATCATCTTTTCTTGCTAGATTTTCTTTTCTTGGTTGTTCACCCAAGAATCTTAAAAAGATTTCTAAAAGACTAATTATTAATAAAAAAGAAATAAAAAAAAGTGAGAAATTTTTAAAGAAATTCATATTTCTTATAAATTTAACTTTGTCTTCAATAACTTGGCTATTTCCATGTTAAACTCTGACGAATAATGAACGCCATCAATATACATTGGTTCATCAATACTAAATTTTGATAAATCTAAAATAAAATCCAACTTTCTCTCTAAATATTTTTCGTAACCAATTTTAACATTTTTTATATTTAAGTCTTTTTCCATGTTCCGCTGAAATTTTTTTGGAACATTAGAAGATTTATAGCTATCTAAATATATTGGTACGGGCTGCAAAACATGCAAATATTTTACTTTATAACTACTTGCTATCGATTTAGTAAGTTTTTGATTATTAATATAAATGTTAATAATCTGATCAAAGTTTTTAATCTTTTTTTGCTCATTTTTAATTGAATTATTTTGAGAATATTCACTAAATAATCTAACTATATTCAATCTTAATATTCTTTCTTTAAAGTATTCTAGCAAATCATCTTTTGAACTTTTATTTATTTTGTATTTTATAAACGATGAAATTTGACTCTCATTATTTTCAAAATTATTTACAAATTCATTTAATCCATTTAAAAAAATTACCGCTTTAGGGGGAGGCAACTTTGTAATTAAATTATTAAAAAGAATTCTTTCTTGAGTACTGTTGTAAAATCCAGTACCAAAGTTTATTACATTAAATTTTTTATTCAATAAATTTTCCAAATGTGAAGAAATCGTTTCACTATTTTTGACACCGTAACCAAAAACTGTTGAACCACCGAAAATCCATATTTCAGTTTGACCACCAGTTGGTATTTTACATAGCAAAACATTGTCATCATTACATCTGTTGCCAAATTCACTAACAGCGGTAAATTTATTTATTCTTGGGTTCTCTTTAAATTCAATAAATGGTTCATATTGTAAAGGAGATAATTGTTCTGCTAGTACAATCTTATAATCTTCAGCTCTTTCTTTTCCATATACTTTTTCAATAAATTCTGGCTGTGTCCTTCTTTCAAGTTTACTCTCATTTAAAAAAAGTTTCGCAGATTTATTTATTATAAATAAAACTATAAAAATTATAATAATTATGAATAGACCTTTTTTTTTCTTGAAGAAATTGTTTATAGAAATTCTCATTTTTCTATTTGTTCTTTAACAAAATCTTCACAGATTTTTTTAGCCTCATCTGGTTTAATATCGGGGTTAAGTTTTTTTTGACCCATTAAGCATGCCTGAATACTTTTGCTTAAATTAAATGAGCTATACTTATCTTTTGCTAAATATAAAAGAGCAAGAGCTACAACGATAAAAATAATTGATTTATATTTTTTCATTAGATGCCTACATTAACTAAAAATCTTATAAAAGAACATAGCTTTAAACATAAATTTAATCTAATTCAAATTTTGAGGTATAATCTTTTTTTAAATTAGGATTTTGTTTTTGCTTATCTAAGTAGAAATTTCCTATAACTAACTTATCTAGTTCAGTACCCATAAAACAATTAAATGCATCTTTTGGAGTATTTACGATTGGTTCTCCTCTTACATTAAATGAGGTATTTACTAGAACTGGGCAACCTGTAATTTCTTTAAATTTTGTTAACAAATTAAAGTATCTAGAATTAGTATCTTTTTGTACAGTTTGAATTCTAGCAGAATAGTCCACATGTGTTACCGCAGGTATTTCTGACCTCTTTATATTTAACTTGCTGATACCAAATAGTTTTTTTTGCTCGTTACTCATTTTAATTATTTTTTCTTTTTTCACATCTGCAACTATTAACATGTATGGACTTTCGATTTCTAATTCAAACCAATTGGAAACATCGCTTGCTAAAATGGATGGCGCAAAAGGTCTAAAGCTCTCTCTGTACTTAACTTTTAAATTAAGATTTTTCTGCATTGTTTCTGATCTTGGGTCTCCTAGAATAGATCTTCCACCTAAAGCTCTGGGTCCAAATTCCATTCTACCCTGAAACCAACCTATGGCGTCTCCATTTGATAAACTTTTAGCAGTATGGTCAATTAAGTCTTGATCGTTTAGCTCTTCAAACACAGCTCCACTTTCTGTTAATTCTTTTTTAATTTCAGTATTTGAGAATTCTGGTCCTAAGTAAGATCCTTTCATATCATCATAAAACTTCATTTTGGCATCTCTTGAATTTTCTAGTTCATGATACCAATACTGTAATGCTGCACCGAGTGAACCGCCTGCATCACCCGCAGCTGGTTGTATCCAAATATTTTTAAATATTTTTTCTTTTAAAATCTTACCATTTGCTACACAGTTAAGCGCTACACCACCAGCTAAGCAAAGGTTTTCTATTTTGTATTCTTCCTTTACACTTCTGCAAATTTTTAAAATTACATCTTCTGTAATTTTTTGAATAGATGCTGCTATGTCCATATGAAATTGTTCTATTTTTTCTTTTGTTGGGTTTCTTGCCTTTTTTTCAAATAAATTTTCAAATTTATTATTAATCATTTTTAAGCCAGTTGCATACTTAAAGTATTTTTGATTTAGTCTGAATGAACCATCACTTTTAATATCAATTAAATTTTCTAAAATTTTATCTACGTATTTTGGTTCACCATAAGGTGCCAATCCCATAAGTTTATATTCACCACTGTTCACCTTGAAACCAGTATAAAAAGTAAATGCTGAATAAAGTAAACCTAGAGAATGTGGAAAGTGAATTTCTTTAACAATTTTTAATTTATTAGCTTTTGCAATTGCTACTGTTGTAGTGGCCCATTCACCTACTCCATCTGCAGTCAGTACAATAGCTTCATTAAAAGGTGATGGATAAAATGCGCTAGAAGCATGACTTAGATGATGCTCTGAAAAGAAAATTTTACTTTCATCAATTTTAAAATTTTCAATTTCTTTTAATGAATTTATTAATTCATTTTTCTGAAATAGTTTTTCTTTCAACCACTTAGGCATTGCTTTTGAAAATTGAATAAATCCATCTGGCGCAAAAGCAATGTATGTTTCTAGTAGTCTTTCAAATTTAAGAAATGGTTTTTCGTAAAAGACTATAGCATCTATTTCAGATAATTTATTTTTAGAATAATCAAGAACAAATTTTATTGCCTCAAATGGAAAACTTGAATCGTGTTTTTTTCTTGTAAATCTCTCTTCTTGTGCAGCTGCAATTATATCTCCATCTTTTACAATTGCAGCAGCACTATCATGATAAAAAGCTGATATTCCTAAAATAGTAGTCACTTAAAAAATCGTATAAATAAACGGGGCAACTGCAGTTCCTTGTGTTAGAACTATTAAGCCACCAAATATAACCAGAACTATAATTATTGGTAATAACCAATATTTTTTTCTTTCTTTCAAAAATTGCCAAAATTCTTTAATAAAACTCATTTTAAAATTGATTTTTCATTGAACTTATGTGTTTTTCTTTATTAATCCAATAACTTTTTAAATTTTTATCAAAATTTAAACCAAGAAAATTCTTTTTAATCATTCTCATCAAAAATCCTGTTGGAAAAACTACCAAAAAAAATATTATACCTAAAACTAATGGAGAAATAACATTTCCTAATAATATTCCAAACTTAATCCATGCTTTGTTTAATGGCGTAAGTAAAATCGAATTTAATAATCCTAAAATTAAAAATATAAATGAAATTATTATTGACCAAAGTCTGAACTCCTCGTTATTTAATAGAGGATACAAACCAATGATTACAAAAACGACAAAAAAAACTATTCCAAAACTTTTGTTTGAACTTTTTATATTTTTTGACATTTTGCTTAATGATATTTAGCCTTACTTATATCACTTTTAGCGGATCGGCAAAGTTTAACTTAAATGTTTCAGCAACAGCTTTATAGGTAACTTCACCTTTAAAAACATTTAAACCTGCTAAAAAGTTTTTATCTTCTTTTAATGCATTTTGATAACCTTTATCTGCTAATTTCATTAGAAATGGAAGTGTTGCTTTATTTAATGCAAATGTTGACGTTCTTGGCACTCCTCCTGGCATATTTGCAACACAGTAATGAACTACATCATCGACAATATAAGTTGGATCTCCATGAGTAGTCGGTTTACTTGTTTCTACACAGCCTCCTTGATCAATTGCAACATCAACTATTACTGACCCTCTTTTCATTAATTTCAGCATATCTTTGGTTATTAATTTTGGCGCCTCTGCTCCTGGAATTAAAACTCCACCAACCAACAAATCTGCCTCAGCAACTAACTTGTTTAAATCTATTTTGTCACTTTGTTCAGGAATAATTTTATCTCCAAATATTTGAACTAATTGTTTCAATCTTGTTTCAGATTTATCAACAACGTGTACTTTGGCTCTCATACCAGTAGCTATAATCGCAGCATTTTCTCCTACTACTCCACCACCAAGAATTAATACATTTGCAGGTTCACCACCTGGTGCTCCGCCTAATAAAATTCCTCTTCCTTTTTGATTTTTTTCTAAACAATGTGCACCTGCTTGAACTGACATTCTTCCTGCAACTGCACTCATTGGTGCCAACAAAGGAAGTCTTCCATTATTATCTGTTACTGTTTCATATGCTATGCAAATTGATTTACTTTTTACTAATCCTTCAGTTAATTCTTTTGCTGCTGCCAAATGCAAATAAGTAAAAACAATTTGATTTTCTTTAATCATTTTTACTTCGTTAGATAATGGTTCTTTTACCTTAACAATAATTTCTGCATCACTGAAAATATCCTCAGCTTTTTCTACAATTTTAGCGCCTGCACTAATGTAGTGTTCGTTCTCAAAACCAGCTTCAAAACCCCCATTATTTTCAACTAATACTTCGTGGCCGTTTGAAGTCAATTGTTTTACACTTTCTGGAGTGAGTCCTATTCTATTCTCTTGAGGTTTAATTTCCTTAGGAAGACCTATTTTCATTAAAAACTAATTTTTTTTTGATTTTGAATAATTCGTAATTCCTGTTCTTAATTTTTCTATAATTTCATCTATATGTTTTTTTTCACATATAAACATAGGTGCAATAATTAAACAATCGCCAGTTGCTTTAAAATTAACTCCTGCTTCATAACAATGTTTGAAACAAGTAAAACCTGCTGCGCCTGGTTTTTTATCAAGTTTAATATCTATTCCCCCCATCATTCCATATCCTCTAATATTATCTACAACATCTATATCTTTTAATGAAAATAGCGCCTCTTGGAAATATGGAGCTAAATTTTTTGCTCTATTAAAAATATCATCTTTCTCAAAAATATCTTGCACGGCTAGTGCTGCTGCAACAGAAATTGGAATTCCTGAGTATGTGTATCCATGAAATAATTCTATTGAACCTTTTGGAGCATTATCAACAATTGCATCATAGATTTCTTCTTTACACGCAACTACTCCCATTGGACTTATTCCGTTTGTTGTTGCCTTTGCCATTGTAATTAAGTCAGGTGTGACTCCATATTCTTGTGATGCAAATGGAGAACCAGTTCTTCCCCAGCCAGTAATTACTTCATCAAAAATTAAAAGTATTCCATGTTTATCACATATCTCTCTTAATCTTTGCAAATATCCTTTTGGAGGAACTAATGTTCCGGTCGATCCTGCAATTGGTTCAACAATACAAGCAGCTATATTTTCTGCTCCAAAATTTGTACAAATTCTCTCTAAGTCTTCAGCTAATTCAACTCCTGTTTCGGGTTGACCTGAAACAAATTTATGTTCAGGTAAATGAGTGTGTCTCATGTGCACTACACCCGGCATCAATACACTTGCAAAAGTTTTAACATTGTTTACCATTCCACCTACTGATGTGGCTCCAATATTCATGCCATGATAACCTCTTTCTCTACCAACAAATCTAAATCTTTGGCTGTCTCCTCTTGCTCTATGATAAGCTATTGCGATCTTAATTGCAGTTTCAACTGCAGTTGATCCACAGATTGTATAGAACATTCTATTTAAATTTCCTGGGGTATGTTTCGAAATTCTAGTTGCTAGTTCAAACGATCCACCAAATCCTTGTTGAAATGGTTGAGCATAATCTAAAGTTTGCAATTGTTTTGTAATTGCATCAATAATTTCTTGTCTACCATGTCCTAATGGATTACAAAATAATCCTGAACTTGCATCTATTTGGGTTTGTCCTTGATGGTTTTTTAAATATACACCCTTGGCTTCAACAATTAGTCTTGGGTTTGCTTTAAAATCTTTATTGGAGCTAAATGGCATCCAATGTTCATTTAGAGAGTTGGGTACAGATGGTTTTGAACTCATATTTTTAATTTATAAATTGTTAATATAAGATTTCTTTAGACTATATAGGAATAATTGACTACCTAAATAATTGACGCAACTTAAGGTTGTATCAAAATTTAGTACTTTTTGTTTTACATCTTCATTAATTTAATTTTTACTTACAGAATTATAAACTAACAAAGGAAAAAAAATGAAAAAAATAATTAGTTTACTTTTAGGATGTGTTGTAGCTCTCAGCTTAAACTTTTCAGTAGCAAATTCTGCTGCTAATGAAGTTAGAGTTGCATACTTCTTAGAATGGCCAAGTCCAAACTTGGAGGATATGCAAAAGAAAAATTTTGCTAAAGCTCTTGGTGTACCAGTAAAATGGACTAACTTTACAAATGGTGGAGCAATGACTGATGCTATGTTAGCAGGAGATATTGATATTTCTTACTCACAAGGATTAGTTCCATTTATAAATGCTGTAAAATCTAAAGCACCTATCAAACTTGTAGATATTGCTATGGAATATGGAATGGGAGGAACAACTTGTGTTACTTCTAACGCTTCTGGAATTACAAAAGCAAATGCTACTGAATTAGAAGGTAAAAAAGTTGCTGTTCCACTAGGAACAATGGCTGAGTATGTTTTCGATGAAAGTATGAAGGTTGTTGGAGCTGACAGAGGTAAAATGGATATTATTCAAATGGACCCTGAAGAAGGTGCTGCTGCTTTAGTAAGTGGTGATGTTGTAATGGCATGTCTATTTGGTGGTAACTCTATCAAAGCTGCAACAGCAGTCGGAACAAGATTACTTACAGTTGATGAAGCTAGAGCAGCTGGTATTCTTGGTATAGATATTACTTCAGTAACTACAAAGTTCATGAAGGAAAATCCAGGTATGCTTAGAACCTTTATTGAAGTAACTCACGAAGCTAATGCTAGATATAAAGCTGGTAAAGCTGACATGAATTCTATGGCGAAAGCTTCTGAAATGACAGTTGCAGATATGAAAGACACTTTAAGTGGTTTCAAATTCTTAACTCCAGAAGAAACAAAAGCATCTATGGAAAGTGGAAATCTTAAAGGATTCCTTGATGGTATGGGAACACCAAAAGGAAATGTAGATACTAGTTTCTTACCTTTATAATTTGAAGGTAAATTAGAATTATATAGGCGCCAATTTTTTAATTGGTGCCTATTTTTTTTATTTAAAAATTAATGTAAAGTTATTTTATGAGCGATCTTGTTTCTCAAAATTTAAATATGATTTTTAAGTCTCCAAAAGGAGAAACGGTTCACGCACTAAAAGATTTAAATTTTACCATTAAAAAAGGTGAACTTTTAACTGTTTTAGGCCCATCAGGTTGTGGAAAAACCACATTATTAAATATTGCAGCAGGATTTATAAGACCCACATCTGGAACTATTAAGTTAGGTAATAATGAAATTAATGGTCCTGGAGTTGATAGAGGTATGGTTTTTCAACAAGGTGCTTTATTTGAATGGTTAACAGTTTCTGAAAATGTCAACTTTGGATTAAGAATGAAAAAAGATGATCCAATTAAAACGGCAAAAAAGGTTGATGAATGGTTAGAAATAGTTGGTCTTAAAGGATTTGGCAACACTCCTACTTATCAATTATCTGGCGGTATGCAACAAAGAGTAGCTCTTGCCAGATGTTTGATTAATGATCCAGATTTAATTTTAATGGATGAGCCTTTGGGGGCACTTGATGCACTAACTAGAGAAAAAATGCAGTCACTAGTTTTGAAAATTTGGAAAGAAACAGGGAAGACAATTATTTTAATCACTCACTCTGTAGAAGAAGCTCTGCTACTTGGAGAAAGATTATACGTAATGGCTCCAAGACCTGGCAGAATTCATAAGGAATATAATCTTCCTTTTGCTGAAATGGGACTTAAAGAGGATCTTAGAGAAATAAAAAAAGATAAAGAATTTTCGTCTAAAAGAGAGGAAATATTGTCCATGATTTGGGACATGGAAGAAGAAATTATGG